>NZ_JBIBZU010000007.1:0-299727 GCF_043088245.1 Streptomyces sp. NPDC014623
GCCGGACGCGTCGCGTCACCGAACGGGTCGTTGCCACGCCAGCCCACGGTCCACAGACCGAAGGTGAACCTGTCCGCAGGGGTGGGAGTGAAGCGTTCCGTCATCGTGTGTCCGCCTTCGCCTGCCTGGGGTCCGGAGCTGTCGTCAGCAGCCCGGACCTATTTGTTCACTGACATGATTAATTATGCACGGAGCACCGCGTGGGCGTAACCCCCCGGAGGACGAAACGAGGGTGTCCCCTGTTCGGCGCGCCATCGATCACGTAATTTGTTTGTCGCACTCCCAAAACCCGCACTGCCGGAAACCGCACGAGAAGAGGTAGCCCATGCCGCCGCGTACCGTCGTCATCGGCGTGGACAGCTCCACCCAGTCCACCAAGGCCGCAGTCACCGACGCCGAGACCGGCGAGCTGCTCGCCGTCGGCCGCGCCCCCCATGTCGTCACGGGTGAGGGCGGGGCGCGCGAGACCGACCCCGAGGTCTGGTGGCGGGCGCTGTGCGACGCTGTCGCGGCCGGTCTCAAGGAGTCCGGGCTGTCCGCCTCCGCCGTCATCGGTATCGCCGTCGCGGGACAGCAGCACGGGCTCGTGACTCTCGACCGGGCCGGCCGTCCGCTGCGTCCCGCGCTCCTGTGGAACGACACGCGCTCCGCGCCGCAGGCCGCTGCGCTCGTCGCCGAACTGGGCGGGCCCGAGGCGTGGACGGCGCGCACCGGCACGGTGCCCGTCGCGTCCATGACCGCGACGAAATGGCGCTGGCTGCGCGAGAACGACCCGGCGAACGCCGAGGCGACGGCATCCGTGCGGCTGCCCCACGACTTCCTCACGGAGCGGCTCGCGGGCGTCGCGGCGACGGACCCGGGGGACGCTTCGGGCACCTGCTGGTACTCCACCGCCACGGGCGCGTACGACCCGGAGCTCCTGGACCGGCTCGGCCTGGACGTCTCCATGCTGCCGGAGGTCGCCGCCACGGGCGGGACCCGGATCGGCTCCCTGACCGAGGCGGCGGCCGAAGCGCTCGGCCTGCCGGCCGGTATCGCCGTCGCGGCGGGCACCGGGGACAACATGAGCGCCGCGGTGGGCCTCGGTCTGGGCGGCGCGGGGCTGCTGGACCATCCCGTCCTGAGCCTCGGCACCTCCGGCACGGTCTTCGCCGCCTCGCGGACCCGCCCGGCGTCCACGGCCCTCTCGGGGTTCGCCGCGGCCGACGGTACGTACCTCCCCCTGGCCTGCACCCTCAACTGCACCCTGGCCGTCGACAAGGTGGCCGGCCTGCTCGGCCTGCACCGCGACGACGCGGCGCCCGGCGGTGAGGCCGTGCTCCTCCCGTACCTGGACGGTGAACGCACCCCGGACCTTCCCACCTCCTCCGGACTGCTCACCGGACTCCGGCACGACACGACCCCGCAGCAGCTGCTCGGCGCCGCGTACGAGGGCGCGGCCTTCACCGTGCTGCGGGCGCTCGACGAGCTGCTGCGCGCGTGCGGCCTCGACCCGGCCGATCCCGAGGTCGCCGGCCGGCCGCTCCGGCTGGTCGGCGGCGGCGCCCAGGGCCGCACCTGGGTGGAGACCGTGCGCCGGCTCTCCGGCAGGCCTCTGATCGTGCCGGGCAGCGGGGAACTGGTCGCGCTCGGCGCGGCCGCGCTGGCCGCTTCCGCGGCGGGCGGTGGCGACCCGGTCGCCGTCGCGACCCGCTGGAACGCGAAGTCGGGTGACACCGAGGCCGAACTCCCGCCGGTGGAAAGGGACACCGAGACCTGGGAGCGTGTCGCTTCGGTGCTGGACAGGGCGGCGGAGCCTCTGCTGGGCGGATGAGGCAGGGCTCCGGCATCGCGTCCGCCGCCGGTGTTTGGGGATGATCGTGGATCTTCAATAAGATCCGGCGATGATCATAAGAAAACGGCTGACGGCCGGGGTGTGCGTCCTGCTCACCACCCTGGCCGCCGGGCTCGGCACCGCCCTTCCGGCCGCCGCCGGCGAACCCCCCGCCGCCGCTTCCCCCAAGGTCGAACTCGTCCTTGACGTCAGCGGCTCCATGCGTACCCGCGACATCGACGGCGAGTCCCGGATATCCGCCGCCAAGAAGGCTTTCAACGACGTCCTGGACGCGGTGCCCGAGGAGGTGGAGCTCGGCATCCGTACGCTCGGTGCCGGCTATCCGGGCGACGACCGGAAGGTCGGCTGCAAGGACACCGAGCAGCTCTACCCCGTCGGCCCGCTCGACCGGACCGAGGCCAAGACCGCCGTCGCCACCCTGGCGCCGACGGGATGGACCCCGATCGGACCCGCCCTGCTCGGTGCCGCCGACGACCTCGACGGCGGGGACGCCACCCGGCGGATCGTCCTGATCACCGACGGCGAGGACACCTGTGGACCGCTCGACCCCTGTGAGGTGGCGCGCGACATCGCCGCCCGGGGAATCCACCTGGTCATCGACACGCTGGGTCTGGTGCCGAACGCCAGGATCCGGCAGCAGCTGACCTGCATCGCCGAGGCCACCGGCGGTACCTACACGGCGGTCCAGCACACCGACGAACTGTCGGGCCGCGTCAAACAGCTGGTGGACCGCGCCGCCGAGCCCGTCGTCACCCCCGTGGCGACGGAGGGTGCGGGCAGCTGCTCGGCGGCCCCCGAGCTGAAGGCCGGGCTCTACACGGACCGGCAGGAGATCGGCAAGCACCGCTGGTACCGGGTGGACGTCCTGCCCGGCCAGGAACTGCGTGCCTCGGTGAGCGTGTCGGCGGACCGCGCCGTGAACAACGACTACGGGGTCCTGCTGCGCGCGGTGACCGCGCACGGCCGCGAGATCGTCCGGGGTTCGGAGTCGGGTACGGGGCGTACGGACGCCGTCTCCACCGGACTGCGCTACCCCAAGCCCGACCGGGATGCCGCCGACGACGGCGATGCGAAGCCCGCTGCCGAGGCCGTGTGCCTCCAGCTCAGCAACTCCTTCTCGGCGCCCGCCTCCGTGAAGACCACTCCCGGGATGCCCGTCGAGCTGACCATCGACCTGGTGAACGCCCCCGAGGACGCGGCTGACGTCGCCGCGTTCGGCCTGGGACGCGGCTGGTGGCTGCTGGGCGTCATGGTGCTGACCGGACTGATCGCGGGCCTGCTGTTCGGCTGGGTCTCGCGCTGGCGCGTCGCCGTATGGAGGACCAACTGATGCGTACCACCCGCAGGAACACCGTGAAGCGCGGATGTGTGGGCGCGCTGCTGGCCGCCGCCGCCCTGCTCATCCCGGCGGGTGCCGCCGTCGCCGACGGCCCGTCCGCGAGCGCGAGCCCGGCAGAGGGGGAGGGGGCGGGTCCCACGGAGGCGGGTACCACTTTCCGCACCGCCACGGCCCTTCGGCAGGGGCAGACGGCCACCGCGGACGCGTCCACGGGTGACTACCTGTACTGGGCCTTCCCCGCGGACGCCGGGCAGCGCCCCACCGTCCGCGCGAAGGTGAGCCTGCCGGAGAGTGCCGCCCGGCGCGGCGCGTCGACCTGGCAGGTCGACGTGTACGACGGGCTCCGCCGTCGGCAGGACTGTGTGTACGGCCACCGGACCAGGAAGGCGGCACCCGACGCGGGCACCGTCGAGCTGTCCTGCGTACTGCGCACGGTGCGTGCCTGGTCCGAGCCTTGGGCGTCCGACCCGCTGCCCGGCAGCTACTACGTCCGCCTGACGGTGGTCGGCCTGGCGGAGGAGGACCTGGGGCTGCCGGTCCAGGTCGAGACCCAGGTGACCTCGGCCGACGAGGGCGGCGCCTTCGATGTGGACGGCGCTCTCGCGGAACCACTGGTGCCGGGCGTTTCCGCCGCTTCCACCGCCTCGGCGCAGAGCGGTGCCCCGCTCGGCGGCGAGCCCGAGGACGGCTGGTCCTCCGGCTGGTGGACCGACCGCTGGCTGTGGACCGCCGGCGGTGGCGTGCTCGCCGCGCTGGCGGCATTGTCCGGCCACTCCCTCACGCGTGGCGGTGGCCGCCCGTCCCGGGTACCGCCGGGGGCCTGACCGCGTGACACCCCGGCGCGAGGGCCGCAGGCAACCGCCTGCGGCCCTCGCGCATGCCCGGCCGACGTACCGCGAACTCGGCCCGGACTCAGGCCCGACCGGCCAAGGGCTGTCCCGCCAGGAATTGCGGGACAGCCCTTATGCTTTGCAACTCACCTATTGCGCACGGCAGATGACGGGAGGCCTTCATGGCCGAGGAAACCGGCGCATCCCTCGGCACCGAGCCGCGCGGCCACCGGCTCACCCAGGGGCCGAGAGGTCTCCCCTTCCTGGGAAGCCTGCCGCAGTTCGGCAAGGATCCCCTCGGCTTCTTCGAGCGCCTGGGCGGGTACGGGGACATGGTGCGATGGCGCTTCGGCCGCAACGACTGCGTCTTCATCGCCGACCCCGAGTACATCGGCGAGCTGCTCACCGAGACGGAACACACCTTCGACCAGCCGCTGCTGGGCATCGCCTTCCGTACGGTCATGGGCAACGGAGTGGTCGTCGCGCGCGGTACCGACTGGCGGCGCAAGCGGTCGCTGGTGCAGCCTTCGGTGCGGCCCAGGCAGGTGAAGTCGTACGCCTCCACCATGACGGCGTGCGCGGTGGAGCTGGCCGGCACCTGGTCGGACGGCGAACGCGTCGACATCAAGCGGGAGATGGCGGCCCTGACGCAGGAGATCGCCGTACGCACCATCTTCGGGGTGGACACGCCGGCCGACGCCGAGTCGATGGGCCGCGCCATGGACATCGCCCAGCAGGAGATCGGCAAGGAGTTCAGCGGACTCGGCGCCGTCCTGCCCGACTGGGTGCCGACGCCCGGGCGGGCCAGGATCAAGAAGGCCGCTGCCGTGATCGACGCCGAGGTCGGGCGTGTGGTGGCCCGTCACCGCGACGGCGACGGGGGGCGCCCCGACCTGCTGAGCCGGCTGCTCGCCGCGGTGGACGAGAGCGGGGCGCACCTCTCCGGCAAGGAGATCCGGGACGAGACGGTCACGCTCTACATCGGCGGCCACGAGACGACCAGTTCCACGCTGGTGTGGGCGTGGTACCTGCTCTCCCGTGCCCCGCACGCGCGGGCGGCACTCACCGAGGAGCTGGACCGGGTCCTCGGCGACCGGGAGCCGGGCATCGACGACTACGCGCAACTGACCTACGCCCAGGCGGTGGTGAAGGAGACCCTGCGGCTGTATCCGACGATCTGGCTGGTCACCGGGATCGCCAAGGAGGGGGCTCGGATCGGCGGCGTCCCGATGCCGGAGGGAACGCGGGTGTGGAGCAGCCAGTGGGTCACGCACCGGGACGAACGGTGGTTCCCCGAGCCCGCGGCGTTCCGCCCGGAGCGCTGGGACGCAGAGACCGGGGACGACATTCCGGAGTACGCCTGGTATCCGTTCGGCGGCGGCCCCCGGGTCTGCCTCGGTACGCGCTTCGCGATGGTCGAGGCGGTGCTGGTCCTGGCCGTCCTGGCGCGCCGTTTCGAGCTGGAGGTGGACCCGGGCACCATCAGCCCCGTGCCGGCGCTGACCCTGCAGCCGGACCGGGACGTGATGGCCACCGTACGGGCGCGCTGAACGCGCCGGCGGGTGAAGCCGGCCGGGAACGTTTGACCTCAAGTTTACTTGAGGTCCTAGCGTGCCATGCATACCGACCGATCCCGGAGGCACAGCATGGACATGGAAGTCACCGCGTGGCATTCACTGCACAGCGCGATGAACGCGCAGAAGGACCGCAGGGCCTTCTCCAGGGCCACGCTGCACCGCATCGCGGCGTTCGCCCGGCCGCATCGGAGCAGGATCGTCCGTTTCCTGCTCCTCAGTGTGGTCACCGCTCTGCTGGCGGTGGCCACACCGGTGCTGGCCGGGCGGGTCGTCGACGCGATCGTGCGGGGGGAGGAGACCGGGACGGTCACCCGGCTCGCCCTGCTGATCGCCCTGATCGCCGTGGCGGAGGCGGGGCTCGGGCTCCTCACCCGGTGGCTGTCGGCCACTCTGGGGGAGGGGCTGATCCTCGATCTGCGCACCGCCGTCTTCGACCACGTCCAGCGGATGCCCGTCGCCTTCTTCACCCGCACCAGGACCGGTGCGCTGGTCAGCCGGCTCAACAACGACGTGATCGGCGCCCAGCGTGCGTTCAGCAACACCCTGTCCGGCGTCGTCTCCAATCTGGTCACCCTTCTGCTGACCCTGGCCGTGATGCTCACGATCTCCTGGCAGATCACGCTGCTCGCCCTGGTGCTGCTGCCGGTGTTCGTCGTCCCCGCCCGCCGGATGGGCGCCCGGATGGCGGACCTCCAGCGGGAGGCCGCCGGCCACAACGCCACCATGGGCACCCAGATGACCGAGCGCTTCTCGGCGCCGGGCGCGACGCTCGTCAAGCTGTTCGGGCGCCCCGCCGACGAGTCCGCCGAATTCGCCGCCCGCGCGGGCCGGGTGCGTGACATCGGCATCCGCACGGCGATGCTGCAGTCCACCTTCATCACCGCGCTCACCCTCGTGTCGGCGCTGGCCCTCGCCCTGGTCTACGGGCTCGGCGGCCACTACGCGCTGCGCGGCAGTCTGGAGCCCGGGGCCGTCGTCGCCCTGGCCCTGCTCCTCACCCGCCTCTACGCACCCCTGACGGCGCTGGCGGGGGCCCGGGTCGAGGTGATGAGTGCCCTGGTCAGCTTCGAACGGGTCTTCGAGATCCTCGACCTCGAACCGCTGATCACCGAGAAGCCCGACGCACGCCGGGTACCTGACGGGCCGGTGTCCGTGGAGTTCGACAAGGTCTCCTTCGGTTACCCCTCCGCCGACAAGGTCTCCCTCGCGTCGCTCGAAGAGGTGGCCGCACTCGACTCCGGCGGCGGCACACAGGTGCTGCACGACGTCTCCTTCAAGGCGGAGCCCGGTCGGATGATCGCGCTCGTGGGATCATCCGGAGCCGGTAAGTCGACGATCGCACAGCTCCTCCCCCGGCTGTACGACACCGACGCGGGCGCCGTGCGGCTGAACGGCGTCGACGTACGCGACCTGACGGCCGATTCGATCCGGGACACCCTCGGCATGGTCACGCAGGACGGGCACCTCTTCCACGAGTCGGTGCGCGCCAACCTCCTGCTCGCCCGGCCGGAGGCCACCGAGGAGGAGATCTGGGACGCGCTGCGCCGCTCCCGCCTCGACGGCCTGGTCGCCTCGCTGCCCGAGGGGCTGGACACGGTGGTCGGCGAGCGCGGCTACCGGCTCTCCGGTGGCGAACGGCAGCGGCTCACCATCGCCCGGCTGCTGCTGGCCCGCCAGCGGGTGGTCATCCTGGACGAGGCGACCGCCCATCTCGACTCCACCTCGGAGGCCGCTGTCCAGGAGGCGCTGGCCGAGGCCCTGGAGGGGCGTACGGCGGTGGTGATCGCCCACCGGCTGTCGACGGTGCGGGCCGCCGATCTCATCCTGGTGGTCGAGGCGGGCCGGGTCGTCGAACGGGGCACGCACGAGGAACTGCTGGCCGCCGGAGGGCGGTACGAGGAACTGCACCGCACCCAGTTCGAGCGGCCGGGAGCCGCCGACGGCCACGCGGTGGTCTGACCGCCCTACGGTGCCGGTCCGGCCGTGTCCGGACCGGCACCGCCGGCGCGCTCGCCCCCGGGGCCCGTGCGGCCGGTGATGCGGAGTGTGCCCGTCCGGCACACAGCGGTGTCCCACCGGTAGGGTGTCGCGCTTGTGGTGCGGGGGCCGTCGGTTACCGCGCCCGATCGAAGGGAGGGGCGGTATGCGGGACATGTGGACCGGTGACAGAGTGCGTCTGCGGGGTGTCGAGCCGGAGGACTGGGAGGGCTTCCGGAGCCTGGCCCGGGATTCGGTCGGCGCCCGCAACGCCGACCAGGTCGAGCCTCCGCGTTCCGACGAGAGTTTTCGTTCCTGGACTGCCGGCCGTGCCGGGCGTCCGCCGGGCGGTGAGGCGTTCCGCCTGGTCGTCGAAGGGCTGGCCGATCGCGCGTTCGCGGGTTCTGTGACCGTCGGGGAGACCGACAGCCGTGCGGGACGGTTCAGGACCGGCATCGAGATCGCCCCCGGCCAACGGCGCAAGGGATACGCGGCCGAGGCCACCGAACTGGTCCTCACCTACATGTTCGCCGAGCAGCGCCACAACAAGTGCGAGGTGGAGGTCTACGCGTTCAACGACGCCTCTCTCGCCCTCTACCTCGGGCTGGGCTTCGTCGAGGAAGGACGGCTCCGCCAGCACGAGTTCTTCGCCGGCAGCCACCACGAGTACTGCTCGGCATCACCGCCGCCGAGTACTGGGCCACTCACCGGCACCCGTCCGTGCGATGACCCGCTCCGCCACTGCGACACCCACCGTCCCGGTGGCCGCCTTCCTCACCCCGGTGGTGCGGTCTCGTCCACCCCGGCCCCTCACGCCGGGTTCCCGGCCGCCGCGCTCGTGGTGGCATCGCGTGCGCGCGGCGGGGCGGAGCCCGCGAAGGGCGCTCCAGGGCCTGCCGTTTGGATCATGCCGGATGAGGGAGCGGGGTCTGGCGCCGTGCATCGCGAGGCGGAGGAGGGAACCCGCGCGGAGCGTCGGCGACTGACGACAACGCCGCGAGGTGCGGCACCAGACCCCGCGAGCCCGGCGTGATCCAGACGAGAGGCCCTAGGTGAACCGCAGCTCCGCCGGGTGCGCCGCACGCCGAAGGAACGGCAACGACGTCGCCGCGGCCAGCAGACAGGCCGCGTAGACCGTCACGGGGACGAGCAGCGGCAGCAGGGGGACGGGTCCGCCCACGACGGCGGCGTACGCCAGGTACACCACCGTTCCTCCGGCGCCCGCGAGCAGGAGCGCGGGAGCAAGAGGCAGCGCCGTCTCCAGAAGCGCGGCCCGGGCCAGGACCCCGTGGGGCACCCCGGCGGCGGCTTGTGCCGCAAGGCCTCGCCGACGGGTGGCCAGCGACTCGGTGGTGCCCACGGCGAGGCCGCAGAGGCTGATCGTCAGGGCGATCAGCACTGCGGCTCCGACGAGGTCGATACCGGTGGTGTAGAAGGCCAGGTCCACCGGACGGTAGCCGTCCTCCCCCAGCGCCGCGAGCAGTACCCCGCGGACCCCCATGAAGGCCACGCCGACGACCGTGACCAGCAGCAGCGCGGCGTGGGTCCGCGCGGCCGCCCACGGGTCGTGCGCGAGGCGGCTCGCGGCGATGAGCACCGCGGGGCTGTTCGTGCGGCGGGTGAGCCTGCGGCCCAGGAACGCCGCGAACGCCCCTGTCACCCAGATCGCGCCCGCCCCGGTGAGGAGCACCAGCCCCAGGACCAGCAGCGCGAACGGCGTCACGCCTTTGCCGCCCCGGAGCAGGAAGAGCAGGGCCGCCATGGTGATCAGCACGGCGGTGAGCAGGAAGCCGAGCAGCGTCCGGCGCCCCCGGTCCGGGCCCGTCCTGCGCACGTGGTCCAGCGGCGAGGCGATCACGTGGCGCAGAGCGAAGGCGCTGACCAGTGCGGCGGCCACCGGAACAGCGAGGACCACCGCCACGAAGCCCGCCCAGGCCACCGGAGGCGGGGTGTGCCCCGCTCGGGCGAGGAGCACGGCGAAGGCGGCGAAGCCGGCCGATGAGCCGGCCAGGCAGACGAACGCGGACTCGACCGCGGCGACTCTCCGCACCTGTGCGGGGGTCGCCCCGGCGAGCCGCATCCCGGCCATGCGCCGGTAGCGGTGCACTGCCCCGATGCGCGCGCACTGGCCGAGGAAGCCGAGCACGGGGACCAGCAGGAGCACGAGTGTCAGCACCACCCCCGCCCGCTCGCCCGGCTGGTTGAGCAGTCCGTGGGCGTACGGGATCGACACCTGCCCCTGTACTGCGGCGATCGTCGCTGCCGCGAGGGCGAAGCCCGTGGCGAGCAGGGCGCCCGACAGGGTGAGCGAGATCCTCCACCACTCGCGGTGTTCCGAGCCGCGCGCGAGGATCCAGGCGATGCGGATGTCAGCCTTCACGGTGAGCCGCCCCCTGGCCGACGGTATCGGCCGAGCCGGAGTGGACCACGCCGTCCCGCAGCCCCACCTCGCGGTCCGCGTACGCCGCGACCTGTGCGTCATGGGTGATCAGCAGGACCGCGGTGGCCGACTCCCTCGCGGTGTGCACCAGGGTGGTCATCACCTGTTCCCCGGCGAGCGAGTCGAGCGCCCCGGTCGGTTCGTCCGCGAAGACCACCTTGGGCCCGGTCACCAGGGCCCGTGCCAGGGCGACCCGTTGGCTCTGTCCGCCGCTCATCTCACCGGGACGCAGGCCGGCCTGCCCACGGACGCCGAAACGCTCCAGCCACTCCCCCGCCCGCTGCTGTGCCGGGCCCCGCCGGGTCCCCGCGAGCAGCAGGGGCAGTGCCACGTTGTCGAGTGCGGTGAGCTCGGGGATCAGCTGCCCGAACTGGAACACCACCCCGAAGTCGCGGCGGCGCAGCTCGCTGAGCCGCTGCTCGGGCATCGGGCCGAGCTCCTCGCTCCCGTAGGTGACGACGCCCTCGTCGGGGCGGACGATCCCTGACAGGCAGTGCAGAAGGGTGGACTTCCCGCTGCCGCTCGAACCGGTGACGGCGAGGATCTCGCCCTCGTGGAGGTCGAGGGAAGCCCCCCGTAACGCCTCGGTCCTTCCGTACGACTTCCGCAGACCGCGCGCCGAGAGCAGCGCGCTCACCCCCGGGGGGTGCTGTTCGTGCCGTGTGTTCATGCTGCGTTGACCTCCGCGGTCAGGGTGTCGACACGGGCTGCTGTGGTGGTCATCCACCGCACGTCGGCGTCGAGATGGACAAGGGCGTAGTCGGCCGAGAGCACCGTGCTGAGATCGGCGCCCGGCGCGGTCTTGAGTGCGGTGAGCTCGCGCATCCGCTCCATGTGGGCGGCGCGCTGAGCTCTCAGATGTGCTGCGGCGTCGGGCTTCCGTCCGTCCTGGCCCGGCTGTGCCGGGGCCGCCGCGACGAGGATCGAGACCACGACCTTCGCGAAGATCTCGTTCGTCACGAAGGGGGCGGGCGCGGTGATCTCCTCGACCCAGCGGTCCAGTTCGCGTGCTCCCTCACCGGTGGACCGGTAGAGGGTGCGCTCCGGTCCGCCGTCGGAATCGGTGCCGTCGACGGTGGCCAGACCGTCACGTACCAGGCGTTGCAGCGTCGTGTAGACCTGCCCGTACGCGAGTGGGCGGGCCTGCGGGAAGCGGGCGTCGTACTGCCGTTTCAGGTCGTAGCCGTGGCAGGGCCCGGCCGCGAGCAGCCCCAGGAGGACATGACGGGTACTCATGTGGTCACTGTACTCTCGGTACATGTACTGAGTGAATAGTAAGGGCAGGGATTCCCGCACACACGTCAGCCGCCGCGGCAGGTGCCGCGGCGGCTGACGGGCGGAAGGAGTTACGGCTCAGGTCACCGGCCGAGCCACTTCTTCCAGGTGGCGGGGTGCTTCTCGACCCAGCGGTCCGCCGCCTCGCCGGGCGACAGCCGCTCGGCGGCGATCAGTTCGGCGACCTCGTTCTGGTCCTTCTCCGACCACTTGAATCTCTTGAGGAAGGCCGCCGCGTCCCCGCCCCGCTTCGAGAAGTCCGCGTTGAGGTACTTCTGGAGCGGAGTCGTCGGGTACGCGCAGTCGATGTCCTCCGGGTCCTTGGCCGCGCACGCGTCGGAGTACTCCGGGAGCTTCACCTCGACCATCGGCACCTCGTTGGACAGCCACTGCGGCTGGTACCAGTAACTGAGGAAGGGCTTCTTCTCCTTGGCGAACTGCTGCATCTGGGTGATCTGTGCGGCCTCGGAGCCGGCGAAGACGACCTTGTAGTCCAGGTCCAGGTTCTTCACCAGCGCCTTGTCGTTGGTGACGTAGGACGGTGAACCGTCCATCAGCTGGCCCTTGTCGCCGCTCTCCGCGGTACGCAGCTCGTCGGCGTACTTGTCGAGGTTCTTCCAGTCGGTGACGTCGGGGTGCTCGTCCGCCCAGTACTCGGGGACGAACCAGCCGATGTGGCCCGTGACCCCGAGGTCGCCCCCCGGGACGATGGTCTTCTTGTCCTCGACGTACAGCTTCTCCTGGTCGGGGTGCCCCCAGTCCTCCAGGATGGCGTCCACCCGGCCCTGGCTGAGGGCGTCCCAGGCGGGTACCTCGTCCGTCTGGACGAGGTCGACGCGGTAGCCCAGTTCGTCCTCCAGGATCTTCTGCGCGACGGCCACGTTCGCCTGCGCGCCGACCCAGGACTGGACGGATAGGGTGACGGTCCTGATGTCCGCCGGGGCGGCGAACGGGGAGGCCTGCTTGGTCATGTCCGCCGCGCCGCAGCCGGTGACGGCCACCAGCGCCCCGGCCGAGGCGACGAGCGCCGACGTACGGACGCGGGTACGGGTGCGAGCCATCTCAGCTCTCCTTCGGCCGGCGGCGGGCGGTGGGCTGCGTGACCCGGTCCAGCATCAGCCCCAGGCAGACGATGGCGGCGCCCGCGACGAGACCGGTGGCCAGGTCGCCCTGGGCGAGGCCGAACACGACCTCGTAGCCGAGCGCTCCGGAGCCGACGAGTCCGCCGATGATGACGACCGCGAGGACCAGGACGACCCCCTGGTTGACTGCCAGCAGCAGCGCGGGCCTGGCCAGCGGGATCTGGACCTGGCGCAGCTGCTGGCCGCTGGTGGCACCGAGGGAGCGGGCGCACTCCATCGCGGCGGGGTCGACGCCCCGCAGGCCCTGGGTGGTGATGCGGACGACGGCGGGCAGCGCGTAGACGACCGCTGCCGCGGCGGCGGGGGCGCGGCCGACACCGAAAAGGGCGACGACCGGGATGAGGTAGACGAACTGCGGCATCGTCTGGAAGACGTCCAGGACGGGTCGCAGGAACCGTTCGAGGCGCCGGCTGCGGGCGGCGCCGACGGCGATGCCGAAGCCCAGGACCAGCGTGACGGCGACGGCGGCGATGACCTGGCTGAGTGTGTCCATCGACAGGTCCCAGACGCCGAGGACCCCGATGGCGGCCATGGCCAGCACCGCGGTGAGCGCGGTGCGCCAGGTGCCGATGGTCCAGGCGAGGGCGGCGACGAGCAGCAGCACGGCCCACCAGGGAAGACCCTGCAGCCCGCTGCGGAGCGGGTCGATGATCCAGCTGGTGAAGTGGGCGGCCCAGTCGGCCGTTCCGCCGATGACGGGGATGCCGGTGTAGAGGTGGTCGACCATCCAGTCCTTGGCGGTGTTCACCGGTTGCGCGATGGCGACCACGCCGCCCTCGGGCCAGACGCGGCCGCCGGTGAAGCGGCCCGCCACGGCGACGGCCGCGGCGATCAGCGCGGCGAGCCCCCAGCCGCGCACCCCGCGCAGGGCGGCGGGTCCGGTGGGTTCCGTGCCGGCCTTCCGCCCGGCCGCCTCGGTCGTGCGGTCCAGGACGACGGCCAGCAGCACGATGGGAATGCCCGCGGCGAGCGCGGCGCCGACGTCGACGGAGGAGAGCGCCTGGTAGACGCGGTCGCCGAGGCCGCCGGCGCCGATCACGGAGGCGATGACGGCCATGGACAGCGCCATCATGATGGTCTGGTTGAGGCCGAGGAGCAGTTCCTTGCGGGCCAGCGGCAGCCGTGCGCTCAGCAGGCGCTGGCGGCCCGTCGCGCCGAGCGAGGCCACGGCTTCCATGACGCCCTCGTCGGCACCGCGCAGTCCGAGTGCGGTGAGCCGGGCCATCGGCGGAGCCGCGTAGACGACGGTCGCGAGGACCGCACCGGGCACACCGATGCCGAAGACCAGCACGACGGGCAGCAGGTAGGCGAAGGCGGGCAGCACCTGCATGGTGTCCAGGACGGGGCGCAGGACCCGGAACGTACGGTCCGACAGGCCGGCGGCCAGTCCGAGGAGGAGACCCAGCGCCACGGAGGCGAGTACCGCGACGGTCATCAGGGCGAGGGTCTGCATGGCCGGCACCCACATGCCGAGCAGCCCGCAGACCAGGAAGGACAGGCCGGCGGTCAGCGCGAGGCGCCATCCGGCCGTCCGCCAGGCGACGAGTGCGGCGACGGCGGTGACACCGGCCCAGCCGAGTGCGAGGAGCGCGAGGTAGGCGCCGCGCACCGACAGGACGACGGCGTTGCTGATGTGGCCGAAGAAGTAGAGGAACAGCGGGTGGCTGTCACGGTTGCCGATGATCCAGTCGTTGACCTCGCCGAGCGGTCCGCCCAGGTCGACGGTGAGGGCACCGGGCCAGGCTCCGCCGCCCCAGCGGGCGTGCGCGAAGGGTGCGACGACGGCGGCGATCACCAGAAGCGCCATGATCCTGGCGAGGGCGGGCCGGTTACGCAGTGCGGCGATCAGCCTGCTCCCCGGGGGTCCGGAGTCGGTTCGGGCGGCGGCTTGGGCGGTGGCCATCAGACGGTCACCTCACGGGTTCCCGGGCCCCCGCCCGCCCCGGCGACGACACCGAGCAGGCACACGTGGTCGACGACGCCGAGCAGCCTGCCCCCCTCCGTCACCCGCGCGACCGGCTCGCCGGAACGGGCGACGGCCTCGATGGCTTCGGAGACGGTGGCCCCGGGGCGGAGCGCCGGGCCGCTGTCACCCTCGCCGGGCACCGGCGGACGCATGGCGGTGGCGACGGTGAGCACCTGCTCGCGTGGTACGTCGCGGACGAACTCGCGTACGTAGTCGTCGGCGGGCGAACCCACGATCTCCTCGGGCGTGCCGAGCTGGACGATGCCTCCGTCGCGCATCAGCGCGATGCGGGTGCCCAGGCGGAGCGCCTCGCCGAGGTCGTGGGTGATGAAGACCATGGTGCGGCCCTCCTCGCGGTGCAGCCGGACGACCTCGTCCTGCATCTCACGCCGGATCAGCGGGTCGAGCGCGCTGAACGGTTCGTCGAAGAGGAGGACGGACGGATCGACGGCGAGTGCGCGGGCCAGCCCGACGCGCTGCTGCTGACCGCCGGAGAGCTGGGCGGGACGACGGTCCTCGAGGCCCGCGAGTCCGACCTTCTCCACCAGTTCGGCGGCCTTGGCACGCCGTTCCGCCTTGCCGAGGCCCTGGATCTCCAGGCCGTAGGCGACGTTGTCGAGGACCGTGCGGTGCGGCAGCAGCCCGAAGTGCTGGAAGACCATCGCGGCCCGGTGGCGGCGCAGTTCGCGCAGCCGGGTGGTGTCCATGGCCAGGACGTCCTCGCCGTCGATGGCCAGGGTGCCGCTGGTGGGCTCGATGAGCCGGGTCAGACAGCGCACGAGGGTGGACTTGCCGGAACCCGACAGGCCCATGACGACGAAGACTTCGCCCCTCTCGACGTCGAAGGAGACGTCACGGACGGCGGCGGTGCAGCCGGCGCGCTCGCGCAGTTCGGCGGAGGACAGGCCGGCGAGTTCGCTGCCGGGGACGCGGTCGGCCTTGGGCCCGAAGACCTTCCAGAGGTTACGGACGCTGAACACGGGGGTACCGGCTTCGCTCATCGGGCGTCGCCTCCGGAGGCCGGGGACGTTCGGAGCAGTTCGGCGCACTTCTCGCCCACCATCAGGACGCCGATCATGGGGTTCACGGCGGGCATGGTCGGGAAGACTGAGGCGTCGGCGATCCGGATGCCCTCCAGGCCCTGGATGCGCAACTGCGGGTCGACGACGGCCGCCGGGTCGCCCTCGGCTCCGATCCGGCAGGTGCCGGCCGGGTGGTAGACGGTGTGCGCGACCTTGCGGGCGTACTCGCTGATGTCCTCGTCGGACGTGACCCCGGGCCCGGGGCACACCTCGCGCTTGAGCCAGTGGGCCAGCGGTTCGGTGTTCGCTATCTCGCGGGCGAGCTTGATGCCGTCGACCAGGGTGCGGCCGTCGTAGTCCTCCTCGTCGGTGAAGTAGCGGAAGTCCAGGGCGGGCTTCACCTCGGGATCGGCGCTGGTGAGGTAGAGGCGGCCGCGGCTGCGCGGCTTGGGGATGTTCGGGGTCATCGACACCCCGTGCGCGGGCTTCTCGTAACCGAGGCGCTCCGGGTTGTCGGTGAAGGGGATCTGGTAGAAGTGGAACATCAGGTCGGGTCCTTGGGATCCGGGGTCCCGCCGTACGAAGAGACCCGCGTCGGAGTCCATCGCGGAGTTCTCCGGGATGGGGCCGTCGGTCTCCCAGACGATGACCGACTCGGGGTGGTCGAGCAGGTTCTCGCCGACGCCCGGCGCGTCGTGGACGACGGGGATACCGAGCGCGGTGAGGTCCTTCGCCGGTCCGACGCCGGAGTGCATCAGCAGCCGCGGGGTGTCCACCGCGCCCGCGCAGACGATCACTTCACGGGCGGCGCGCAGCAGCGTCTCCCCGCCGTCCTCGGTGCGTACGTGCACCCCGGTGGCCCGGTTGCCGTCGAACTCCAGGCGGTACGCCCATGTCTCCAGCAGGATCGTGAGGTTGGGGCGGTCCCCGGCCTCGATGTGGGGGTGGAGGTAGGCGACGGACGCGGAGGAACGCTTGTTGTTCTCCGGGTGGTAGGCCAGGTCGAAGAAGCCGGCGCCCTCGTGGAACGGCTTCTTGTTGAAGCTGTCCACGCGTGGCACTCCGGCCGCCGCCTGGGCGGCGTCGACGAAGTCGCGGGCGATGGCGTTCCGGTCCTTCTCGTCGACGGGCACGATGTTGTTGCGCAGCCGGGCGAAGTAGGGGTCCATCGCGGCGGCGTCCCAGCCGTCGGCCCCGGCCTCGGCCCATTCGTCCCAGTCGCCGGGCAAGGGCTTGAAGCTGATCAGGGTGTTGTGCGAGGAGCAGCCGCCGAGGACGCGGGCGCGGCTGTGCCGGATGTGGGAGTTGCCGCGTGGCTGCTCGGTGGTGGGGTAGTCGTAGTCGAGGTCGCCGCCGAGGAGGCCGAGCCAGCGGCGGAGGGTGAGGACGTCCTCGCGGTCGATGTCGGTGGGGCCGCCTTCGATGACGGTGACGGTGACATCGGGGTCCTCGGTGAGGCGGGAGGCGATGACCGAGCCGGCCGTGCCGCCTCCGACGATCACGTAGTCCACGGGTCCGGGGCGTGCGGTGCTGGGGGACGGGGGCATCGGTCACTGCTCCTTCTGCAAGGTGCTTGCGTGTGCGTGGTGCTGCGAACAGGCGGGGGGGAGGGGCCGTTTCCGGTCAGCCCGCGAACCAGCGCTGGGGGCGCGGGTTGAGGTTCTGGTAGATGTGCTTGGACTCGCGGTACTCGGCGAGTCCGGTGGGGCCGAGTTCGCGGCCGGTGCCGGACTTGCCGAAGCCGCCCCACTCGGCCTGCGGGAGGTAGGGGTGGTAGTCGTTGATCCAGACGGTGCCGTGCCGCAGCCGGCCGGCGACGCGCCGGGCACGGCCCGCGTCGGTGGTCCAGACGGCGCCGGCGAGACCGTAGTCGGTGTCGTTGGCGAGGGTGACGGCTTCTTCCTCGGTGCGGAAGGTCTCGACGGTGAGGATCGGGCCGAAGGTCTCCTCGCGGACCACCTTCATCTCGCGGTGGCAGCCGTCCAGGACGGTGGGCCGGTAGAAGTAGCCGCTCGCGGGCCGGGTGCCGGAGGGCTCGGGACGCGCTCCGCCGGAGCGGACGATCGCACCCTGCTCGCGCGCGGACGCCACGTACGCCTCGACCTTGGCGAGCTGCTGCGCGGAGACGAGCGGTCCGCATTCCACACCGTCGACGGTGCCCCGGCCGAGCCGGATCGCGTCGGCGCGGCGGGCGAGTTCGGTGACGAACCGGTCGCGGACGGATTCCTCGATGATGAGGCGGGCCCCGGCGGAGCACACCTGGCCGCTGTGGAAGAAAGCGGCGTTCAGCGCCTGGTCGACGGTGGTGTCGAAGCCTTCGTCGGTGGCGCAGGCGTCGGCGAAGACGACGTTGGGGTTCTTTCCGCCGAGCTCCAGGGCGACCTTCTTGACCGTGGGCGCGGCGGCCCGGGCGACCTTGGTGCCGCTGGCGAGCCCGCCGGTGAAGGAGACCAGGTCGACGTCCGGGTGTTCGGAGAGCCGTGCGCCGACCGGGTCGCCGGCGCCGGTGACGAGGTTGGCGGCGCCGGCGGGCAGCCCGGCCTCGGCGAGCAGCCGGACGAGGTGGACGGTGGAGAGCGGGGTGACCTCGCTGGGCTTGAGCACGAAGGTGTTGCCGGCGGCGAGGGCCGGGGCGATCTTCCAACTGGCCTGGAGCAGCGGGTAGTTCCACGGGGTGATCAGGGCGCAGACGCCGACCGGCTCGTGTACGACGACACTGTGCACATCGGGGTCACCGGCGTCGACGACCCGGCCGCCGCTCTCGTTCATGACGAGGTCGGCGAAGTAGCGGAAGGCTCCTGTGACGTCGTCGACGTCGACACGGCCTTCCTCCAGGGTCTTGCCGGTGTCGCGGCTCTCGGTGATCGCGATCTCCTCGCGGTCCCGCTGGAGGAGCCCGGCCACCCTCCGTAGCAGCTCGGCACGCTCGGCGACCGGCCGGTGCGGCCAGGGGCCGTCGTCGAAGGCACGGCGGGCGGCGGCCACGGCCGCGTCGGTGTCCTCGACGCCGCCCTCGGCGACGAGGGCGAGGACGGTGGCGTCCGCCGGGTCGAGGACCTCGCGGGTCGCACCTGATCCGGCGGCCCGCCACGTGCCGTCGATGTGGAGGGTCTCCGGAGCGGCCGTGGAACGGGCCGACGAGAGGGAAGCCGACATGGGGTGATCTGCCTTCCGTGCCTGATTGCTCCGCACCGGTCCGGCCGAGCACATACGCGCCGGTGTTCCGGGGTCCGGCACCAGCGGTCTGGGCCCCTCCCCGATTCGGCGAGATGTATGCCGAGTTATTCACTCTGGGTGATGTGACTCACTTGCGGCGGCCCGGAGGCGGCCGATGGCGAGGTCACGGAGGTGGCCGTGCCGGCCGGACCGTGCCCGGTGGGGGCACCCGGGACGGCTTCGTTCCGTACGCCTGGGCACACGGGCTGTACGCGGCGCCGGCGTGACCGGTCCGGTGGGCGGCGCCGGCCGGCGCACGGGCGGGGCGGTTCGGCTGCGGGACGGACGGGGCCACGCGGGACGGCACAGGAGGGGCGGGGCCTGGACGATCAGTGACGACAGCCGGAGCACGACCGGCCGGGGCCACCGGGAGCGGGGCGGTTTCGGTGGAGTTCGCCGCACAGTGCTGACCACGCGCGTACGACGGACGTCCCGCTCCGGCCCACCGGGCCCCGGGCACGCGTCACCTCTCCGCCCCGGCGGCACGGCTACACCGGGTCTGGCCGCTCCCCCGCCCCGTCGGCGTCCGCCTCCGTCAGGTCCGCGGTGGCCGGAGTCAACAGGCGTGCGAGGAAGGACCGGGTGCGGGCATGACGGGGCGCGCCGATGACCTGCTCCGGGGCCCCCTCCTCGACGATGACTCCGCCGTCCATGAAGACGACGCGGTCCGCGACCTCCTTGGCGAAACTCATCTCATGGGTGACGACGAGCATCGTCATCCCCTCGTCGGCCAGGGAGCGCATCACGGCCAGGACGTCCCCCACCAACTCCGGGTCGAGCGCGGAGGTGGGCTCGTCGAAGAGCATCAATTCCGGATCCATGGCCAGGGCCCGCGCGATGGCCACCCGCTGCTGCTGGCCGCCGGACAACTGCGCCGGGTAGGCGGATTCCTTGTCGGTCAGGCCCACCCTGGCCAGCCGTTCGCGAGCGATCCGCCCCGCCTCCGCCTTGTCGCGCCCGAGCACCCGCCGCTGGGGGAGCGTCAGGTTCTCCAATGCCGTGAGGTGCGGGAACAGGTTGAACGACTGGAAGACCATGCCGATCCGCCGGCGCACCTTGTCGATGTCCACATCCGGGTCGGTGACTTCGACGCCGGCCACCGTGACCGTCCCCGAGGTGGGCTCCTCCAACAGGTTCACGCAACGCAGCAGCGTGGACTTGCCCGAACCGGACGGGCCGATGACACACACCACCTCGCCGCGTGCGACCGAGAAGTCGATGCCCGCGAGCACCTCCAGCGTGCCGAACGACTTACGCAGGCCCCGCACGTCGATCGCCGGCCCGCTCACCGCCTCCACGCCGTCTGCCGTCGATACCGCCTTCACCGCGGTCACCTCGCCTTCGCCGTACGTGCTTCGAGCCGCCGGACCAGGTGACCGAGCGGCAGAGTGATGATCAGATAACACAGGCCGGCGATGAGGATCGGAGTCAGGCTGCGATTCTGGTTCAGGGCGTCCCGGCCGAACTTGGCCAGTTCGTACTGGGAGAGCGACAGGCCCAGCAGGTACACCAGGGACGAGTCCTTGGTCAGCAGGATCAGTTCATTGGTGAGCGGCGGCAGAACGATGCGCAGGGCCTGCGGGATGATGATGGACACCATGGCCCGGGGCTGCGACATCCCCAGTGAACGTGCCGCCTCCATCTGCCCCTTCGGAACCGCCTGGATTCCCGCCCGTATGGTCTCCGCCATATAAGCTGCGCCGACGAGACCGAGGGCCAGCATCACGGTCACGTACTGGTTGAGCGCGACCTGGAAGGCGAGCGGTACGCCGAACCCGAGGGCGATGAAGACCAGCAGCGCGGGGACTCCGCGGAAGAACTCGATGTACGCGATGGCCAGCCAGCGGTACGGCGGGACGCGCGACAGCCTCATCAGCGCGAGCAGCAGCCCGGCGACCAGCCCGAAACCGAAACCGAGCAGGGTGTAGACCACGGTGTTGAGCAGGGCTGTGGTGATGATGTCGGGGAACTGCGCCTTGGCGACACCGACATCGAAGAACGCCCGTCGGATCTCGCCCCAGTCGGCGGCCAGGGCGACTACGAGCAGTACAGCAGCGAGGACAGCGTACTGAACGCCTCGGACGGCGCGGGTTCGCTGTCTGCGGGACATGGACATCGGTAGCGGTTTCCTCACTTCTTGGGAGCGGCGGGGAACCACTTCTTGTAGATCCGGTCGTAACTGCCATCGGATTTGGCATTGGCGATCACCGTGTCGATCTCCTTGCGCAGGGCGTCGTTTCCGGTGCGCACCCCGATGCCGTATTCCTCCCCCGTGTCGAACTCGGCGATGACCTGGGTGTCCGGGTTCTTGCGCACGTATTCGAAGAGCACACCGTTGTCGTTCACCGCGGCGTCGACCTGTCCGGTCTTCACGGCTGTCAGCAGCAGGGCCAGGTCCTCGAACTGCACGGTCGTCACGCCCTGGGCGTTCTTCTGCGCGTACGTCTCCCCCGTGGTGCCCTGCTGGACCCCGAGTTTCTTCCCCTTGAGGCTTGCCAGCGAGGTGAAGGAGGAATCCTTCTTGGCGATCAGGGCCTGTGTGGCGTCGAAGTAGCCGACGGAGAAGTCCAGGTTCTTCGCGCGCACCGGCGTGATCGTCATGCCCGCCGCGGCCAGATCGCACTTGCGGGCGTTGAGGTCCTCGCCGCTCTGGATGCCTTCGAAGGGCGTGTCCACGATCTCCTGGGTGACCTTGAGCTTCTTGGCGACCAGATCCACGAGGTCCACGTCGAAGCCGACGACGGCGTCGTCCTTGCGGACCTGGAAGGGTTCGTACGGCAGGTGCGTGCAGGTGGTGAGCTTGCCGGACTTCACCAGCTCCAGTCCGGTTCCGCCGGACGCGGAGGGCTTGGTGCTGGTGCAGCCCGTGAGCACGGCGACGGCGGTGAGGGTGGCGGTGGCTATGACAGGCAGTACGGAACGAGCGGGCATGGGGTCTCCAAGGTTCGGCCGGTCAACGGCTCGACTTCGGCAGCGAGTTGGATTGATCTTGCCATCGGATCTGCCGGATGTCGCCTGCCGGGTTCCCTCCCGCCCGCGGACACCGGAACGCGTCGGGGGCTCGCCGGTGTGCGCCCGGGCCGGGCCCGTACGTGATCGCGCGGCGGGGCGACGGCGCGGGCCCGCCGGAGGAAGGACGGCGAACCGGAAGAACCGGTCGTGGTACACGCCTGGCCGCCCGGAGCCCGGTCAGGGCGGCTCCGCGGCCGCCGTCGGTGCGGCGGGTGCCGCGCGGTCCGCGGGTCGTCACGGCCCTCGCGATGACCCGGGCTGCGGTCAGGCCCGATGCGGGGCCGGACGCAGCAGGGGCCCGGTGCGCGCACCGGGCCCCTGCGACACCTCCTCGTCGCGGTCGGACGGTCAGGCGACGAAGACCGTTTCCGTCCCCTCCCCCGCCGCCCCGGACTCCTCGACGATCACCCGGTAGGGGCGCTCCGTACCCCGCGCCGTGACCTGCGTGCCCGCGTCGTCCCGTACCACGTGGAAGGACGCCGCCGGCCCGCCGGTCAGGTCCGGCACCGTGACCGTGCGCTCGTCCGGGCCGGAGCCGAAGACTCGCAGGGTGAGGCCGTCCGGCCAGTCGCCGTCCGGGCGCTGGTCGTCGGCGCCCCATGGCAGCACGGCACCGTCCCTGACCAGCAGGGGAAGGCTGTCGAAGCCGTGTGTCTCGTGCCGCCAGGCGGGGCCGGTGACGCGCTCGCCGGTGAGCAGCGAGGTCCAGGTGCCCTCGGGGACGTAGTACTCGACCTCGCCGTCCTCCGTGAAGACCGGGGCGACCAGCAGGTCCGGGCCGAGCATGTACTGCCGGTCCAGGGTGCGGGAGGCGGGGTCACCGGGGAACTCCGTCAGCATGGGCCGCATCATCGGGATGCCCGTACGGTGCGCCTCGACGGCCACTCCGTAGAGGTAGGGCATGAGCCGGTGTTTGAGCAGGGTGAATTTCCGTGCCACGTCGACGGCTTCCTCGCCGAATTCCCACGGAACCCGGTAGGAGACGTTGCCGTGGAGCCGGCTGTGCGAGGAGAGCAGACCGAAGGCGAGCCAGCGCTTGAAGACCGCCGGGTCGGGCGTTCCTTCGAAGCCGCCGATGTCGTGGCTCCAGAAACCGAAGCCGGACAGGCTCAGCGACAGCCCGCCGCGCAGGGACTCGGCCATGGCTGTGAACGAGGCGAAGCAGTCACCGCCCCAGTGCACCGGGAACTGCTGCCCGCCCGCCGTCGCGGACCGGGCGAAGAGCACCGCCTCACCCGCGCCCCGCTCCTTCTCCAGGAGCTCGAAGACGGTGCGGTTGTAGACCTGTGCGTAGTAGTTGTGCATCCGCTCCGGGTCGGAGCCGTCGTGCCAGACGACGTCCGTGGGGATGCGCTCGCCGAAGTCGGTCTTGAAGCAGTCGACGCCCTGGTCCAGCAGGACACGCAGCTTGTCCTCGTACCAGGCCCGGGCGGCCGGGTTGGTGAAGTCGACCAGTGCCATCCCCGGCTGCCACAGGTCCCACTGCCAGATGTCGCCGTTGGGGCGCCGCACCAGGTAACCGTGTTCGGCCCCCTCCGTGAACAGCACCGACTTCTGGGCGATGTAGGGGTTGATCCACATGCTGATGCGCAGTCCGCGCTCCTTGAGGCGGGCCAGCATCCCCTCCGGGTCGGGGAAGACCTCCGGGTCCCAGAGGAAGTCCGACCACTGGTACTCGCGCATCCAGAAGCAGTCGAAGTGGAAGACACTCAGCGGGATCCCGCGCTCGGCCATGCCGTCGACGAAGGAGGTGACGGTCTCCTCGTCGTAGGACGTGCAGAAGGACGTGGTCAGCCACAGGCCGAAGGACCAGGCCGGTGGCAGCGCGGGTCTGCCGGTCAGGGCCGTGTACCGGGACAGGACGTCCTTCGGCGTCGGACCGGCGACGATGTAGTACTCCAGCGTCTGGTCCTCGACGCTGAACTGCACCTGCCCGACGGACTCCGAGCCGACCTCGAAGGAGACCTTGCCGGGGTGGTTGACGAAGACGCCGTAGCCGCGCGAGGACAGGTAGAACGGGATGTTCTTGTAAGCCAGTTCGCTGCTGGTTCCGCCGTCGGCCTGCCAGATGTCGACCGCCTGGCCGTTCTTGACGAACGGGGTGAAGCGCTCACCGAGGCCGTAGACGTTCTCGCCCACGTCCAGGCCCAGTCGGGCGATCATGTGGTGCGTCCCGTCGGGCGCGGTCGCGAAAGCCGTGCCCTTCGGGTCCACTCCGGTGAGGCGCCGTCCCCCGGCGTCGAGGAAGGTGATTCCCCAGGGCCCGTCGCCGTCCATGCGCAGCGTCAGCGGCCCGCTGGTGAGTTCCGTGACCGCGCCGTCTCGTCGGGTACGTGCCGCGGGTGCCGCGGCGTCGTCCGGCAGGATCGTGAAGTCCGGCCCCCTCCGGGCCTTGCCGGCGTGGTGGGTGGCGCGTACGCCGATGACGCCCTCGGCCGGGGAGAAGCACTCGACCGTGATCAGCGGGGTGTTGAGCGTGTCACCCCGCGCCGCGACACGCTTGACCGCCGCGTAGGCGGTGAACCGGTCGGCCTCGACACGCAGATCACGGATCTCGGTCGCGTACGACGCGTGGACGCCCTCACGCATGAGCCAGAAACCGTCGGTGAATTTCATGCGGACTCCCTGCCGGTGACGACGTCGATGCGGGCGAGGCGTACGGATCCCTCGATGCCGATGCGCAGTTCCTGCACTCCGCGGAGGCCGAGCGCGATGTCGAGGGTCCGGTAGTCGTACGGTCCGCCGGTGTCCGGGAACTGGAGGACCGAGCTGTGCCCGCCCACGCTCGCGGTGAGGCTCCCCTCCCCCGAGACCAGGAAGGCCAGCCCGTCCACGCCCTCGCCGAAGTCGCACGCCCGGTAGACGAGACTCCCCTCCCTGTCGGTGGAGGCGGGGGCCACGGCGTCACCCTCCGTCTTCGTACGGTCGAGGATCTGCGTGTCCTTCTGCCAGTCGTAGTCGACGGCCTCCAGTCCGCGCTCCGCAACGGGACGCGGGCCTTGCGTCTCACCGTCGACGATCACCGTCGCGATGAGCCGGATGTCCGCACTCGACGCGCCGGCGAGGATCTCGTAGGTGCCCGGCTCCACGGCCCATCGGCCGTGCGCCACGCTCCAGTGACCCAGCTCATCCACGGGCACCTCGAATTGGATGCACTCCACCGCGCCGGGCGCGAGGTGCACCCTGCGGTGACCGACCAGCTTGCGCCGTGGCAGTTCCACAGGCTCACCCAGCCCCTGCCCCAGCCGGCGCCCCAGACCCTCGCGCGCGGTCGCGGACTCCGCGGGCCCGGCCGCGCGGACGTAGAGCTGGGCCACCTCGTCGGCGGCCCGGTCACCGTCGTTGGTGACGGTCAGTGACACCCGCAGCCGCTCGCCGTCCACCTCCGTGTGGAGGGCGGAGTAGCCGAAGCCGGCGTATCCGAGGCCGTGGCCGAACGGGAAGAGCGGGGTGCCGTCGAAATAGAGGTACGTCTGCCGGGAGCCGATGATGTCGTAGTCGAACAGGCCGGGCAGATCGTCGTCGCTCGCGTACCAGGTCTGCGGGAGCCGGCCGCCCGGGGACACGTCGCCGGCGAGGACACGGCCGAGCGCGGTGCCCGCGGCCTGGCCGCCGTGTGCCGTCCAGAGCAGCGCCGGCAGTCCGTCGGCCGCGTCGCCGACCGCGTACGGGTAGGCGGAGGTCAGGACGAGGACCGTACGCGGGTTGACGGCGTGCGCGGCACGCCACAGCCGGTCCTGTTGGGCGGGCAGGGCGAGGGTCGTGCGGTCCTCGGTCTCACGGCCGTTGATGTGGGGGTCGTTGCCGGCGACCACGATCACGGTGTCGGCGGCCGCGGCGACCCGGGCCACGGCGTCGGCGCCGTGCTCGACGGTCTCCGGCACGAAGACCGTGGCGTCCTCACGGGAGATCTTCTCGCCGGATTCGGCAACCTTGGCGCCGTCGGCGGCGACAGACACGTATCCACCGGTTCCGATGTGCAGAAGGCGGTGCCCGCCGTCGTGTCCCTCCACCGCTTCCAGGCGGAACGTCTCCTGGACGACCCAGCCGCCCGGCTCGTCCGCGGACGCCCTCACATATCCGTCGTCGGCGACCGAGAGGTACAGCCCCTCGTCGGTCCGCAGCGTGAGGACGCCGTCGCCCCAGTCCACCAGGGCCAGTTCGGTGGC
This sequence comes from Streptomyces sp. NPDC014623, assembly GCF_043088245.1. Lineage (NCBI taxonomy): Bacteria > Bacillati > Actinomycetota > Actinomycetes > Kitasatosporales > Streptomycetaceae > Streptomyces > Streptomyces sp. NPDC014623. Next base: position 25,800 of record NZ_JBIBZU010000007.1, read on the forward strand.
CTCGTCGCCGCAGGTCAGCGGGGGCAGGTCGGTGCGGCCCGCGAGGAGGGCCGGATCGAGGGCGCCTTCCGAACCCCTCGCCTCCGCGTCCGCCGCCCCGTCGGCGGCGGGAACCCGGAGCCAGCCGCCGGAGCACGCGAACCGGACCCGGTCCACGCCTTCCGCGAAGAGGACGTTCTCGGCGCCGTACCGTTCACGGATTCCGTCGAGGGGTGTCGAGCGGTGCATGAGCGTGCCGCTGTACCAGTCGAGCTTGCAGGCGTCCGAGAGGAGTCCGACCACCGCGACGGTCCGGCCCTGCTTCGGCTCCAGGGGCAGCAGGCCGTCGTTCTTGAGCAGGACCACTGCCTGCTCGGCGGCTTCCAGGGCGAGGGCCCGGTGCTCCTCGGTGTCCAGGTCGTCGGCCTGCGCGTACGGGTCGAGCTCCGGGTCGAACTCCCCGAGCGCGAAGCGCATGGCGAGCAGACGGCGGACCGCCGTGTCGATGTCGCTCTCGTCGATGAGCCCCTTCGCGAGCGCGTCGCGGATGCGGCCCGTCATGACCGCGGAGTCCGTGCCGTGGTCGGTGAAGCTGTCGACACCCGCCTTCAGGGAGGCTGCGGTGGCCTCCTCGTGGGTGTCGAAGTAGTGCTCGGAGTCGACCAGGTTCGAGGGGGCGCCCGCGTCCGAGCAGACGACCAGCGGCTGGTCCGTCCAGCGGCGCAGGTGCTGCCCCAGGAACGGGGAGACGTGGTTCGGCCGGCCGTTGACCAGGTTGTAGGCGGGCATGACGCCGGCCACCGCCCCCGCCCGTACCGCGTCGCGGAAGGCCCGCAGGTCGTACTCGTGCAGGACGCGCGGGCGGACCGAGGAGGACGCGGTGTCCCGGTCGGTCTCGTTGTTGTGCGCCAGCCAGTGCTTGAGCACGGGAGCGGTGCGCCAGTAGCGGGGGTCGTCCCCGCGCAGCCCGCGGGTGTACGCGACGGCGATGGCGGAGGTGAGGGCCGGGTCCTCGGAGTACCCCTCCTCGCCGCGGCCCCACAGCGGGTGGCGGAGCAGATTCACGGTCGGCGCCCAGACGTTGAGCCCGACACGGTCGTCCTGGGCGCGCTTGGCCCGTACCTCGTTGCCGACGGCCTCGCCGACGCGGCGGACCAGGTCGTCGTTCCAGGTGGCGCCGAGACCGACTGCCTGCGGGAAGACGGTGGCGGGGCCCATCCAGGCGACTCCGTGCAGGGCCTCCTGTCCGGTGCGGAACGGGCCGAGCCCCAGCCGCTCCACCGCTGGGGCGAACTGGTGCAGCATCGCGATCCGCTCGTCGAGCGTGAGCCGTCCGAGCAGATCGTCGGTGCGCCGGGAGAAGGACAGCTGCGGGTCGCGGAAGGGAAGCGGATGTTCCGTCACGTGCGGGGCCCCTTGAAGAGGTGGGAGGTTTTCCGGTCTGCGGGCGCCGAGTTTTCCTTCGACGCGAGGAGAAGATCTTTCGAAGCGCTTCGATGCTCTTCGGACAACCCCGGGAGTGTCAAGGGCTCCACCGCCCCGAGGGGGTTCTTCGGCCGCACCCGAGCCCTACCGCTGCGGGAAACGGTTCGGAAACAGGTCGGAGGAATATCGAAACGAACTCTTGTGCGGCCGGGACCCTTCACTTAACCTCGCTGCAACATCGAAGCGCTTCGACGAGGCAGCCCGTTGACCGCTTCAGCTCAGCCGGTGAAATGCCGCCGGCTCGGCCGGTAACGCCCCTACCTCAGACACAGGGCCGAGCGGCAGTCGCCGCCGCGGGCCGTCCTGTTGCACCACGAAGGGTTGACGCAATGACGCCGAACTCCCCCTCCGCTCCCAGTCGGAGACGATTCCTCGCCTCCTCCGTGGTGGTCGCGGCAGCCGTGGGCGGCGGGATGCCGCTCCTCACCGCCTGCGGCGGCGGTTCCGGCGGTTCGAAGAACGAGGGCACGACCACGGGCAAGAAGCTGAAGGACATCCTTCCCGCCTACGTGCCCTCGAAGGCCGTCACCCCTGACATCCCGAGCAAGAACGGTTCCGCCGACGGTTTCACCACGGCGCTGCCCGCGGCTCAGCTGGCCGTGTCGGTGCCGAAGAAATTGGGCAAGGGCAGCGAGATCAGCATCATGGCACCGCTGTGGGGCACCTCTCCCGGTGAGGGGAACGCCTACTGGACCGCGATGGACGAGGCCGCCGGGGTCAAGGTCAAGTGGCAGAACCAGGACGGCAACGTCTACGGGCAGAAGCTCGGCGCGGTACTCGCGTCCAGCGCCGTCCCGGACGCCGTCGTCGTCCCGGGATGGGAGCTCCAGGGCAAGATCCCCAGCGCCATCGCCAACAAGTTCGCCGACCTCGGCCCCTACCTGTCGGGCGACAAGGTCAAGAAGTACCCCAACCTGGCGGCCATTCCCACCGGCGCCTGGCAGCGCGGCATCTTCGCCGGCCAGCTGCGCGGGATCCCCATGCCCGCCGAGGCCACGCCCAACATCACCCCCTTCTACCGTGCCGACATCTTCGAGGAGAAGGGGTACGGGGTCCCGACCACCACGCAGGAGTTCTACGACCTCTGCAAGGAGATCAACGCCCCCAGGAGCAAGGTGTGGGCGTGCAGCGACATGACCTGGTCGGCGTGGGTCTTCTTCGGGGTGCTGCCGGAGAAGCCCTACTACTGGCAGCTGGTCGACGGCAAGCTGGTGAACCGCTACGAGACCCAGGAGTACCTGGAGGCGCTGGAGTGGTCGCGCTCGCTGTACTCGGCCGGCTTCGTGCACCCGGACGCCAAGGCGGAGACGGGCGACATGCGCACCACCTTCTCCTCCGGGAACGTCCTGATGTACAACGCGGACATCTCGGACTGGTACGCCGCGACCGCCGTCCAGCGGCTGGACAAGCCGGACTTCCGGATGGGGGCGATGGACTTCTTCGCCCACGACGGCGGTGACCCCGTCATCTACGAGGCCTCTCCCTCGAACATCTGGTGTTTCGCCAGCAAGAAGGCCGGCAAGGAGGTCATCGAGGACCTCCTCGCGCTGGCCAACTTCACCGCCGCTCCGTACGGGAGCAAGGAGCAGCGTCTGCGGGCGTACGGTCTGGAGGGCACCCACCACACCCTCAAGGACGGCGTCCTCGTCAAGAACGAGCAGGGCAACAACGAGGTCTTCGCCACCTACGAGTACATCGCCACCTCCAAGCCGTACCGCGCCTACCCGGACTACCCGGACGTCGCCAAGGGTGTCGTCGAGTGGCAGCAGCGTCAGGGCGCGCACCTGAGGAAGCCGCTGTTCCACGGCATGCAGATCCAGGAGCCCACCCGGTACACCGAGCTCAACGCGCAGTTCGAAGCCCTGGAGAAGGACATCGTGCGCGGCCGCAGGAAGGTCAGCGACATGCAGCAGCAGGTCTCGGACTGGAAGACCAAGGGCGGCGACAAGCTTCGCGACTGGTACAAGAAGCTGCTCGACGAGACCGGTGAGTCGGCCTCCTGACATGTCTCTGAGCACAGATGACCGGCGCGCGCGGGAATCCCCTGCGTCGCCGCCGGCCGACAAGGACGGGCCGGCCCGCGGGCCGGCCCCGGTCAGCGCGAAGGTGCCCCTGCGGCACCGGCTGCGCCGTGACCGGACGCTGCTGCTGATGACCCTGCCGGCGATGCTGCTGCTGCTGGTCTTCGCCTACGTCCCTCTGGTGGGCAACGTCGTCGCCTTCCAGGACTACGACCCCTACATCGCGGACAACGCCTTCCAGGCGATCCTGCAGAGCCCGTGGGTCGGCTTCGAGTGGTTCCAGCAGATGGTGAACGACCGGCTGTTCTGGTCGGCGCTGGGCAACACGCTGACGATCTTCCTGTTGCAGCTGACACTGTTCTTCCCGGTGCCGATCCTGCTCGCGCTGTTCATCAACAGCTTCGTGCGGCCCCGGGTCCGGGCGGTGGCGCAGGCGATCCTCTACCTGCCGCACTTCTTCTCCTGGGTCCTGGTCATCACGGTCTTCCAGCAGATGTTCGGCGGCGCGGGGCTCATCGCGCAGACGCTGCGGGAGAACGGCTACGAGGGCTTCGACCTCATGACGGACCCCGGTCTGTTCAAGTTCCTGATCACCTTCGAGATGATCTGGAAGGACGCCGGCTGGGGTGTCATCGTCTTCCTCGCCGCGCTGGCCTCGGTCAGCACGGAACTCTACGAGGCGAGCGCCATGGACGGCGCGAACCGGTGGCGCCGGATGTGGCACGTCACCCTGCCCGCCCTGCGCCCGGTCGTGGCGCTGCTGCTGGTCCTCCAGGTGGGCAACGCGCTCACCGTGGGCTTCGAGCAGATCCTGCTCCAGCGCACGGCCGTCGGGCCGGGCGCCTCCGAGGTCCTCGATACCTACGTGTGGAACGTGGGCATCACCAACGGCGGCTTCAGCTATGCGGCGGCCGTCGGGATCGTCAAGGGAATCTTCGGTCTGCTGCTGGTCCTCGGGGCCAACAAGGTCGCCCACCTCATGGGTGAGCAGGGGGTGTACAAGAAGTGAGCGGCCTGCTCTACCGAATGACCGGTGTGGCCGGGGTCGAGCCCGGTACCCGCGGCCGGCTGCGGCCGGTGTGGGAGGAGGAGCCCACGAAGGCCGGGCTCGCCTCCAAGGGCGTGGTCCTGGTCCTGGCCTGTCTGGCCGTGCTCTTCCCGCTCTGGGTCGTGATCGTCACCAGTCTGTCCTCGGTGCGGACCATCACCGACGCGGGCGGGCTGGTGGTGATCCCGCGCGGCATCACGTTCGTGGCGTACCAGGAGCTCCTCGGCGGCGGCCAGGTCACCCGGGCAGCGGTGATCAGCATCTGCGTGACCGTGGTCGGGACGCTCTTCAGCATGGCCGTGTCGGTCATGTGCGCCTACGGCCTGTCCCGGCCGGGGTCGGTGCTCCACCGGCCGCTGCTGCTGTTCATGCTCGCCACGATGTTCTTCGGGGCGGGCCTGATCCCCACCTACCTGGTGGTCCAGGGACTCGGCCTCACCGATTCCTATCTGGCGCTGATCCTTCCGAGCGCGCTGAACGTCTTCAACATCCTGGTCCTGCGCGCCTTCTTCATGAGTACGGCGCAGGAGCTCGTCGAGAGTGCCCGTATCGACGGGGCGGGTGACTTCCGCATCCTGTGGCAGATCATCATGCCGCTGTCCCGCGCGGTCATCGCGGTGATCACGCTCTTCTACGCGGTCGGCTACTGGAGCGCCTGGTTCAACGCGTCCATCTACATCAGCGACCCGGAGATGATGCCGCTGCAGAACGTGATGAACCAGCTGGTCCTCAAGCAGGAACGGCCCACCGGCCTGACACAGGTCATCAACACGGGCCATCTGTCGCTGCTCGCCATCCAGATGGCGGTCATGGTGCTGGCACTGATCCCGGTCGCGTTCCTGTCACCGTTCGTGCAGAAGCACTTCAAGGAAGGCATGCTCACCGGCGCCGTCAAGGGCTGAGCACCACCCCCGTCCCGCATTCACCCGTCACTGCTCCACCGGAGGGTCTTCGTCATGCGCGTTTCGTCCGTCCCGCAGCCAGAACCCGCCCCGCACCCCCGGCGCCGGACCGTCCTGGCCGGTGCGGCGGTGGTCGCGGCCTCGGCCTCCGTACTGCCGGCGGCAGGAGCGGCCGCGGCCGCCCGGCGGCCGGTGAGGACCCAGCCGCACCGCTGGCGCACCGCCGCCATCGGCGGGACGGGTTTCGTGACGGGCATCCTGTTCCATCCGGCCGTGCGGGGGCTCGCCTACGCCCGCACGGACATCGGTGGCGCCTACCGCTGGGACGCCCGCAGGTCCCGGTGGACGGCGCTCATCGATCACATCGGCTGGGACGACTGGAACCTGCTGGGCGTCGAGGCGATGGCCGTCGACCCGGCGCATCCGGACCGGCTCTACCTGGCGCTGGGGACGTACACACAGGCGTATGCGTCCCCCGGCGCGGTGCTCAGGTCCGAGGACCGGGGCGCGACCTGGGCGCGTACGGATCTCACCGTGCGTCTCGGGGCCAACGAGGACGGCCGGGGCTGCGGCGAGCGGCTCCTGGTCGATCCGCGCGACAGCGGGACGCTCTGGCTGGGGACGCGCCACGACGGGCTGCTGCGCTCCACGGACCGTGGGGCCACCTGGTCCGCCGACGCCTCCTTCCCCGCCACCGCGTCGGCGGGCGGCCAGGGCGTCACCCTGCTGGTCGCGGCCGGACGGACGGTGTACGCGGGATGGGGGGACGGCGGCGCGGCTCTGTACCGTACGAACGGCTCCGGTGGCTGGGAAGCCGTCCCGGGTCAGCCGTCCGGAGCCGCGACGAGGGTGCCGGTCCGTGCGGCGTACGACGCGGGTACCCGTGCGCTGTACGTGAGTTACGCGGACGGGCCGGGACCGAACAACCAGGCCGACGGTTCCGTGCACCGCCTGGACACCGTCACCGGGGCCTGGACCGATGTGACTCCGGTGGCGCCGGGCGAGGGGGACGCCTTCGGGTACGGCGGGGTGGCCGTGGACGCGGGCCGCCCGGGCACGGTCGTCGTCTCCACGAACAACCGCTGGGGCCCGGTGGACACCCTGTTCCGGTCCACCGACGGCGGGGCGAGCTGGACCTCGCTGAAGGAGACGGCGGTGCTGGACGTGTCGGAGACCCCGTTCCTGGAGTGGGACGGCGAGCCCAAGTTCGGCTGGTGGATCCAGGCCGTGGCCGTCGACCCGTACGACTCACGGCACATCGTGTACGGCACCGGCGCGACGATCTACGGCACGCGCGACCTGGTGCGCTGGGCGCCGGAGATCCGGGGCCTGGAGGAGTCCTCGGTACGTCAGCTGATCGCACCGCCCTCGGGGGCACGGCTGCTCAGCGGTCTGGGGGACATCGGGGTCATGCGCCATGACTCCCTGACCGCGTCGCCCTCGCGTGGCATGGCGTCGAACCCGGTGTTCGGCACGGCCACCGGACTCGCCCTGGCCACCCTGAGACCTTCGTACGTCGTGCGGACGGGCTGGCCGTCGGGCTCCGACTCGGCCGGCGCCTTCTCCCACGACGGCGGGGCGAGCTGGAAGCCGTTCGCCTCCCAGCCGGCGATCGCTCCCTCGGCTCCCGGCCCGGTGGCGGTCTCCGCCGACGGGGCGACGCTGTTGTGGTCGTTCGTCCACTGGGACGGCACGAAGTACGCGGCGCACCGTTCCACGGACGGCGGCGCGACGTGGGCCGAGGTGACGACCTTCCCCGAAGGCGGCACCCCGGTCGCCGACCCGCTCGATCCGAAGCGCTTCTACGTGTACGACACGGACACGGGCGCCGTCTTCTTCTCCACCGACAGGGGCGCGACCTTCACCGAGGGCGCGGCGGGGCTCCCCTCGGGGGATGTGCAGTTCCGCATCGCTGCGGCTCCGGGGCGCTCCGGCGACCTGTGGCTGTCCGCCAAGGACGACGGGCTGCTGCGCTCGAAGGACGGCGGGCGCACGTTCACCCCGGTGGCCGGCTGTCAGGCCTCGTACGCCCTCGGCTTCGGGAAGGCCGCCCCGGGGAAGGGCCGGGCCGGGTACCCGGCGGTCTTCCAGACCGGGCGGGTCTCCGCGACGTACGACGGTGTGGCCGTGCTGCGCTCGGACGACGCGGGAGCGACCTGGGTCCGCATCAACGACGACGCCCACCGGTGGGGGTGGACCGGCGAGGTCATCACCGGCGACCCCCGCGTCCACGGTCGTGTCTATCTGGGCACCAACGGCCGTGGCATCCAGTACGCAGACCCCCAGTAGAGGAACGAGACGTCCATGCCGTCCCTGCACGACGCCACCCGTGGCCGCATCCTCTTCGGAGGCGACTACAACCCCGAGCAGTGGCCCGAGGAGGTGTGGGCCGATGACATCCGGCTGATGAAGGAGGCCGGGGTCAACTCCGTCACCGTCGGCGTCTTCTCCTGGGCGATGATCGAGCCACGCCCCGGGGCCCGGGAGTTCGGTTGGCTGGACCGGCTGCTGGACCTGTTGCACGCGGGTGGCGTCGGCGTCGTCCTCGCCACCCCGACGTCCTCACCCCCGCCGTGGATGGGCGCCCTGCACCCGGAGACGCTGCCGCGCAGCGAGGACGGCGCGCTCGTCAACTACGGCTCGCGGCAGCACTTCTGCCCGAGTTCACCGGTGTACCGGCGCTATGCCGCATCCCTCACCGAGGACCTCGCCGCACGGTACGCGGACCATCCGGCGCTGACCGTGTGGCACATCAACAACGAGTACTGCACGCACTGCTGGTGCGACGGGACCGCCGCCCACTTCCGCCGCTGGCTGGCCTCCAGGTACAGCACCCTGGAAGCCCTGAACGACGCCTGGGGCACGGCGTTCTGGAGCCAGCGCTACGACTCCTGGGCCGAGATCCTGCCGCCACGCCGGGCGCAGTACATGCGGAACCCGGCGCAGGAGCTGGACTTCAAGCGGTTCACCTCCGACGCCCTGATGGAGTGCTACGTCGCCGAACGGGACATCGTCGTCCGGCACACCCCGCACGTCCCGGTGACGACCAACTTCATGCCGCTGTGGTCGGGCCAGGACGCCTGGGCCTGGGCCGAGCAGGAGGACATCGTCTCCGTCGACGTCTACCCGGACCCGACGGACCCGCGGGGCGGCCAGTACAACGCGATGCTCGCCGACATGACCCGCTCGCAGGCCCGCGGGCCGTGGATGCTGATGGAGCAGGCGGCCGGGGCGGTCAACTGGCGCGGTGTCAACCACCCCAAACCGGCCGGTCTGAACCGGCTGTGGTCGCTCCAGGCGGTGGCCAGGGGTGCGGACGCCCTCTGCTACTTCCAGTGGCGTCAGTCCCGGCAGGGGGCGGAGAAGTTCCACTCCGGGATGCTGAGCCACGCCGGGGAGCACGGGCGCACGTTCCGGGAGGTCAAGCGCATCGGTGCCGAACTCGCCCTGCTCGGACCCGAGGTGAGCGGCACGTCGGTGGCGGCCGATGTCGCCGTGCTGCACGACTGGGACGCCTGGTGGTCGAGCACCCAGGAGGGCCGGCCCTCTTCACTGGTCTCGTACACGGAACTGGTCCGGGCCTGGCACCGGGGGCTGTGGGACAGCGGCATCGGTACGGAGTTCGCCCGCCCGGACGCCGACCTGAGCGCGTACCGGATGGTGCTCGTGCCCCAGCTCCAGCTCCTCGGTGACGCGGCGGTCGACAACCTCGTCGCGTACGCGCGGGGCGGCGGCACCCTCGTGTGCGGGTTCTTCACCGGTGTGGCGGACGTGGACGACCGGATCAGGCCGGGTGGCATGGACAGCAGGCTGCGTGAGCTGTTCGGTATCCGTACGGTGCACGAGTGGTGGCCCCTGGACGCGGACGCGGCAGTGGAGTGCGACGGGTTCCGCGGCACCCTGTGGTCGGAGGAGCTGGAGCCCGACGGCAGCGCGGAGACGGTGGCCGCGTACCGCGAGGGCGAGCTGGACGGGCTGCCCGCGGTGCTCCGCAAGGGCAGCGCGTGGTACGTCTCGACGCTGCCCGAGCCCGAGGCGCTGCGCGGTCTGCTCGGCCGGGCGGCGGCAGAAGCCGGCGTCCGGCCGGTGCTGGAGGGCCTGCCCGCCGGGGTCGAGGCGGTGCGGCGCGGTGAGCTGCTCTTCCTGCTGAACCACGGCAGGTCCCCGGCCGGGGTGAAGCTGCCGGACCGGCACCTCGACCTGCTCACGGGGACCGAGTCCGACGGCGTTGTGGAGCTGGGCCGTTACGGCGTCGCCGTACTCAGAGGCGTCCGCGCATGATCGACGGCACGTGGGAGCCCTGCCCCGCCACCCGCTGGGAGGACGCGTTCCTCAGCGGCAACGGCCGCCACGGGGCGATGGTGTTCGGAGACCCCGCGGATGACCGGGTGATCGTCAACCACCACACCCTGGTGCGGCCCAACGGCAGCGAGGACCTCCGCCCGCCGGAGCTCGCCGGCCGGCTCGGCCGCCTCCAGGAGGCGCTCCTGTCCGGCGACACGACGGCGGCCGAGGACTTCGGCGCGGGACGTGCCCTGGCGTGGGTGCAGCCCTTCCACCCGGCGTTCCGGTCGCGCGTGCGCCGCACCCGGGGACTGCACGAGGCGGTCGCCGGATACAGGCGCGAGGTCGACTTCACCACGGGCGAGGTGACCGCCTCGTACGAGGCGTGGCGCAGCAGCGTCTTCGTGTCGCGGGCCGACGACGTGATCGTGCAGCACGTCACGGACCTCGCGCTGACCGCCGAGCTCGTCCTGGACCACCTGCTGCCCGGTGCCCCCGCGCGGCTGGCGGTCGGACGCTCCACGGTCCTGACCCCGCACGGCGCCCACCTGGCGCTGCGGGTGGGCTATCCGGACAGCCGGACCGGGTACACGGGCGTGACCGTGGCGCGGGTGGACGGCGGCAGCGTCCGTGTGGCCGGTGAGGGCATCCGCATCGAGGGGGCGCGGAGCCTCACCCTGATGACCCGGGTCGTCCGCGGGGACGGCCGGCCGGACCTCGGGGAGCTGTGGGCGGCTCTGCCGGACGAGGACTACGCGACCCTGCTGGACCGCCACCGGCCGCTGCACCGGACCGCTTACGGGCGTGCCTCCTTCACTCTGCGGGACGCGGTGCCCGAGCGGGAGCTGTCCGGCAGCGAGCTGTTGCGCGCCCCGAAGTCGCCCGCCCTCCTGGAACGGCTCTTCGCAGCGGGCCGCTACCACCTGCTGTCCTCCTCGGGTCTGCTGCCGCCCCGGCTGACGGGCCTGTGGACCGGCGACTGGGACACGGCCTGGTCCGGGGCCTTCACCACGAACGCGAATCTCAACCTCCAGATCGCCTCTGCCTCCGCGGCCGCCCTCCCCGAAGTCACCGAGGCCCACGCGGCCCTGGTCCATGGGCAGTTGCCGGACTGGCAGGACAACGCCAGGGCGCTCTTCGGGGCGCGTGGCATCGTCGCGCCGTCCCATTCGGACGGCGCGTCGGGCCACACCCGGCACTTCCAGCGCGCCTATCCGCTGCACCTGTGGACCGCGGGGGCGGACTGGCTGCTGCAGCCGCTCCTGGAACACGCCGAGGTCACGACGGGCGCCCCGGACGCCGCCCTGACGGGCGCCCTCGTCGAAGCGGCACTGTTCTACGAGGACTTCCTCAGCCGCGAGGACCCGGACGGAAACCTGGTGGTCGTGCCCTCGTACTCACCGGAGAACCGGCCGGCCAACGCCAGCTGGGTCACGGTGAACGCCACGATGGACATCGCCGCGGCCCGCCACGCCCTGACGACGGCCGCCGAGCACGCCCCCGGGCACCCGTCCGCCGGCCTCTGGCGGTCGCTCGCGGACCGGCTCCCCGCGTATCTGGTGAACGAGGACGGGGCACTCGCCGAGTGGGCCTGGCCGGGCCTGCGGGAGACGTACGACCACCGCCACCTGAGCCACCTCTACCCGGTGTGGCCGCTGGACGCGATCAATCCGTACGACACCCCGGAGACGGCCGCGGCCGCGCACCGCGCACTGGAGCTGCGCGGCTCGGAGAACGACTCCGCCCACGGCCATCTGCACCACGCCCTGATCGCCGCCCGGCTGCGGGACCCCTCCAGGGTCTCGGCGGCGCTGGACGCGGTGCTGGACGGTGACTTCTTCCACGACTCGCTGATGAGCTCGCACTACCCGTCACGGAACGTCTACAACGCGGACGCGGCCCACACCCTGCCCGCCGCCGTGATCGAGTCGCTCGTCCAGTCGACGCCCGGCCGTCTGGTGCTGCTGCCCGCGGTCCCGGCGGCGTACCCGGCCGGTGAACTGCGGGGCGTGCGCACGCGTTTCGGCGCGCATCTGGATCTGCGGTGGTCGGAGGAAGGCGCCACCGCCGTGCTGCGTCCCACCCGCGACGCCCGTGTCGATCTGCGTACGGGCGACGGGCTCACCCTCACCGAGACCCCCGCCGGAACCCCCCCGGCTCCGCTGGAGCTGACGGCCGGCGTGGACCGCGTCCTCACCCTGGGGGCGCGGTAGCACTCCTCCATCCCCACATGGAAGGAACACCTCATGGCACGATCCACCCTGACCAGGATGCTCCTGGCCCCGGCCGCAGCCGTGGCCGCGCTGATCGGCTTCGCGGCGGCCCCCGCCCACGCCGCGATCTGGACCTCGTCGGAGCAGTGGGGCAACTACACCACGTCCGACAACTACATCCTCTACAACAACATCTGGGGATCCGGGGCCGGCACCCAGACCATATGGGCCAACTCGTCGGGCAACTGGGGTGTGACGGCGAACCACCCGGACACCGGTGGTATCAAGTCGTATCCGAACGCCAAGAAGACCGTCAACAAGCCGATCACATCGCTCTCCTCGCTGACCAGCGGTTACAACGTGACCGTCCCGTCGTCGGGCGCGTACAACACGTCGTACGACATCTGGGACACGGACTACGACTACGAGGTCATGCTCTGGGTCAACCACAACGGCGCGGTCGGCCCCCTCGGCACCTCCCAGGGAACCGTCACCCTCGGCGGCCACACCTGGGCCGTCCACAAGGGCGACAACGGCGCCAACGAGGTCTTCTCGTTCCTGCGGACCTCCGACTCCTCCTCCGGGAGGGTGGACATCCTGCCGGTCCTTAAGTGGATCAAGGACAAGGGGTGGTGGGGCAACGAGACCATCGGTGACGTCCAGTTCGGCTACGAGATCACTTCGTCCTCCGGCGGGCTGGACTTCGTGACCAACGGGTTCGACGTCTCGTCGAGCTGACCGGAACGGCGCACGGGCCGGGGGGCGCCCCCCGGCCCGTGCGCCGCGCGCCCTCAGTCCTCGGCGGGGCTGCCGGCCAGCCAGCGGGCGGTCCGCGTCCAGGTCTCGGGCGGGGACGCCTCCAGCAGCGCCGCGAACCGCTCCGGGCGGGCCAGCAGCCGGCGGTCACGCGGGTGGAGCGCCGCATGCGCCAGCAGCCAGCCGGCCAGCGCGTGCGGGTCGAGGGGGCCGGGTCCGCTCAACTGTGCGGTGTACGCCGCGCGTGCCGCCTCCGGGTCCCCCGAGACCAGCAGCTCGTCGGCCGTCCGCGGCCGGTCCGCCGTGGACCCTCGCAACTGGTGGAGCCGGATCCGGTCGTCCTGCCAGTACGCACCGCCCGGGCCGGGAGCGATCAGCGGGTCACCGCCCGGGGCGGGTGCGGCGCCGGAGCGCAGCGCCTTGACGAGGGTGTCCCTGTCGTCCTCGGTGCAACGCAGGTGGCGCAGCCGCCACTCCACCCGGTGGCCGGCCGCCGCCGCCCGTGCCCTCGCCACGGTCCCGGGACCGAGCGGCTCCCTCAGCCAGCCGTCGACGGTCTCGGACAGCCGGGTGACGAACCGCAGGCCGGGTCCGGTGAGCCTGGCGCGGGTCGCCAGGGTGCGCAGGACCATACGGGTCTGGAGCCGGCGCAGCGCGAAGAGGAACGGTGCCCGTCCCGCCGGGTCCGCTTCGGGGTCGTTGATCCGCTCCCGCCAGAAGCCGGTGACCCCGACGAAGGCGTACGCCCCGTGGAGGAGGCCCGGCAGGTGGCGCGGGTCGGCGCGCCAGGGTGCGTAGTGGCGCTCGGAACGGTCGTCGTCGAGGAGCGGGAAGAGGTGCAGCAGGGCGCCGAGTTTGCTGTGCTGGAACTCGTGGACGAGGGTCTCCGCGAGAGCGAGGCCGTCCGGAGGCCGGGCGATCACCATGGAGGCGAAGGCGTCACCGGTGGAGGCGCTGAGCCCTTCGGCCGGTACGGGGAGACCTGGGGCGCTTCCCTCGGCGTGCCAGGGCACGATGCGGCTGATCTCCTCGGGCCGCAGACTGCCGGGACCTGTGCCCCCTCCGCGCAGGATGGCGACCGCTTCCCCGAACAGCCGGCGCCAGGCCCGCAGTTCCCCGGGACCGAGCCGGCCGGGGGCTATCGGCTCGTCCAGGTCGCGGTAGGGATCGAGGTCGTCGAGCTGCACGGTGTGCGCACCGGGACCGGCGTCGAGCGTGTGCACCGGCAGCCAGTGCGCGGACTCCGGCTCGGTGAGCGGGCGTACGGCGGTGTCCGGCCCGTGCCCGGTGCGGACGGTGAGGGTCCCGCCGGACACCGAGGCCTGTACCGCCCGGAACTCGTCGTCGTCCGGACCTGGCAGCAGGATCATGCCGAGGGTGGGCAGGCTGACGGCCCTGCCCCGGGCGGGCAGGAGGAGTTCGGCGTCCGTACCGGCGTGGACCGCCGCTGTCGCGGCGACGCCGGCGAGCTGTCCGGCGTCGGCCCACAGGGGTGGCCCGGAGGCTGTTCCGTGCAGCCTCCGGAGTGTGTGGGCGAGCCAGCTGCCGACCTGAGGGCTCAGCAGGAGCGCCTCGACCGGCTCCGGAGCCCGGGAGGCGGCGGTCTCCAGCGCGGGCCAGACCGTGTGCGCGTCCAGGGGGCCGAGGATGCCGGGGTCCGCGTCGAAGAGGCCGAGGAGCTCGCGCAGCAGCAGAAGGCGGCGTGAGCGTTCCCCCCGGGCCAGGAACGCCACGGCCTCGGGCGAACCGCCGCCTGCGGCGATCTCGTCGAACAGGGCGCCGGGCATACGGATCGGCTCGTACACATCGCTCCCGGTCGTTGACGCTCTCGTCGCGGCGGCTCTCTGCGCGGCTCCCCTCACTCGGCCCGCCCCGGTTCACCGCCCCCCATCGCGTTGGTGCGCGCGCGCCGGAGTTCGGCGAGCAGCCGTGCTGCCCCGTCCGGGGCGGGCAGGCGCCTCAGTTCAGCGACGCCCACGGAGGCCAGGTCCACGAGGTCGGACTCGAGGTGATCGGATGTGCCGTCGGCGGGCACCGGCTGGTACAAGGCGCGCTCCCCTTCGCGAGCGGTGGCACAGGATGCCACCGTTTACTCCATCATGACGACTCGGACCCCTTCCCGAAACCCGTGTGATCACGCCAGCTGATCACGTCGTGGGTTCCGGGCCCGTGAGGAAGTCCTGTACGGCCGATCGGAGTTCGGACGCGCGGACGGGGTCGTCGTCGATCAGTGTCACCGCGGCGTACAGCTTCCACAGTCCGTCCGGCCGCGCCCTGAGGGCGCGGAAGATCCCGATCACATCCGTACGCGGCATGGGGTGCCTCGGCATCCGGGCGACGACGGCGGAGGGCAGTTCGTTGACCAGGGCCTGCCGTTCGTCACGGTCGTTCATCAGCGGATACGCCATCAGGGCCGTGATGAGCCTGGCGGCCGGAGGCTCCGCCGGCCCGCCGGCCGCTCGCCCGCCGGGCAGCGCTCCCCCGGGGATCCGCTCGGAGTACCCCGGTGCGTCCAGCCGGAGGCTGGGGACCTGATCGGTGCGGCCCTCCGCCCTGAGGGCGCTCATCCGCGCCTTCACCGCCTCGAAGAGGGGCAGGGGCTGCGGCAGAGGATCGTCCCGCAGCTCGCGCAGAACGATGTCCGAGAACAGGCCGAGGCGGCGTTCGGGATCGTTGCCCGCCCGCTGCCCCCGACCGGCCGCGAACATCAGGGACTGCTCATGCGCGGCGGCCCTCGCCCCGGTGGGGAAGCGTTCCTTGGACAGCGACTGCGGGAAGTGGTGCTGTTCGTCGAAGGTGCGGCAGGCGTCGATCATCCACATCTGTGCTCCGTGCCCCGGCGACGCGTCGCTCCTCAGCCGGGTGAGCGCGGATCCGACATCGATGGCGCGGCGGTCGGTGAGCGTGGCGTCGGCGGTGTAGAGCGCCATGTCCTCGTCCGTGTCCAGCACACCGTGCCCGCCCCACCACACCCACAGTGCGTCGTCCCGGCGCTCGGGGATGTCCTTGATGAAGGCGCGCCTCAGCGAGGCGTGATCGGCCGGGTGGAACGGGACGTCCGGGACGGTCGTGGCCAGCGGCGCGAGGTGGAGCTGGATGTGGCCGGCCGGGACGCCGCGGGCCAGCAGCCAGTCACGGAAGCGCAGGGCGTCCCTGGCGGGCCCCGGCAGGTCCCAGCCGGGGCCCGCCGCATACTGTTCGATGCCGACGACCAGGGCGAAGATACGGTCCGGAGGGACCGGCCGGCGTGTCATGGCAGCCTCTCCCCGATCGCGCGGTAGACGGCCGGATCGGTCCAGTAGGCGCTGTGCGCCACCGGGAAGGGCTGTCGGCTGTCGGTGGCGATGTCATGGGCCCGGCCGGGGAAGAGCGGTTCGGCGGCATACCCGAGCAGGTCCCGGCGATCGTAGAGATTCAGCCACGGCGGTACATGGCCGGGCAGCGGGTCCGGGTGGGCCAGCGAGGGCAACGCTCCCGTCTCGTACAGGAAGGGGCCCTGCGAACCGACGGTTATCAGGAGTTCGACTCCCGGCAGCGGGCCGGATATGAGGGTGTCGAGCGAGATGATGCCACCGAGGCTGTGCCCGAGCAGGACGACCGGCGGCTCCAGAGCGGCCACGAGGTCCCGCAGGCCCCGGCGCATGTCCTCACCCCGGGCGAGGTACTTGAGGATGTCGCCGGCGGCCGGGTGCGCCGCGTCGGTGAGCGCGCGGCGGCGGCGCAGGGCGTAGCGGGATCCGATGCGTACGAGCGGTTTCCCCGCAACCCGGAGCAGC
Source organism: Streptomyces sp. NPDC014623 (assembly GCF_043088245.1). Classification (NCBI taxonomy): domain Bacteria; kingdom Bacillati; phylum Actinomycetota; class Actinomycetes; order Kitasatosporales; family Streptomycetaceae; genus Streptomyces; species Streptomyces sp. NPDC014623. Next base: position 42,264 of record NZ_JBIBZU010000007.1, read on the forward strand.
GGGCCGCGACCGGTGCCTGCCGGTGCGGCACCGAGGCGCTCGGCGAGCGCGGCGACGGCGGCGTCCCTGGCGTCGCCCCCGCTCTGCACGGGAGTGTCCGCCGCGAGTCCCGAGGCGATGACCGTGGCGGCCAGGGCCCTGGCCAGGACCCATGCCAGAGCTTCCTGGTCCAGTGCCTGGGCGGCCGTTCCGAGGAGAGGACTGCGCGTGAGCCCGGCCGCCGCCTCCGGGAGGCCGGGGCCGATCGCGCCCGCGCGGGGCTCGCCGTGTGCGGCGAGTTCGCGGAGGAGGGCCCTCGGACGCTCCTCGGGAAAGGCCGCGCCGGGCGGCGTCACGCGCGGGCCCGCCCCGGCTGACGCCGCGGCGAGCTCGGCGTGGGGGTCCTCGTACAGCCGGGCCCACTCCTCCGTCTCGTCAGGATCCTCGGGGCCGCCGGTGTTCCGGCCGGTTCCGGCGCCGGGGGCGGCCGGGATGCTGGCACCACCCGCGGCGAGCCTCGCCCCGTGCCGACCACCCCAGTCGTACGCGGTCAGGCGCACGCCGGGGCCCGTCGCTGCGAGGCCCGAAGCGACCTGTGCGAGCAGTGCGGCAAGGTGCGGCTCGCGCACGCCCGTGCCGTGTGTGAAGACCACCGTGGTCATGTCTGCGCCCCCCGTCACTTCTCGCTGTGCCCGGGCCCGCCGCGCCTCCGTGGGCGACGGGCCCGGGTCCACGGCCACCCGGTCGTCCCCCGGCGTCACATCGGCAGGGGTGTGATGTCGCATTCGATCCGCTGGTGGAGCCTGGCGGCCGTGTGCCAGGGGTGGCCGGCCCCGAGCACGCGGGAAAGCCCTTCCACGGCGACGCGGTTGAGCCGGTCGGCTTCCTCCGACTCACCGAGCCCACGCCGGTCGAGCGCCAGGTTCGCCGTGCACGCGAGAGTCAGGGGGTGCTCGAGCCCCGCCGTCCGTGTGAGCTTGGGGAGCAGGTCCGCGTCGGCGGCCATGGCGAGCGCGAAGTCGAGCCGCGCGTAATGGTCGTTGGCCCGGCACATCGCAGCGGTCAGCGTATTGACGTGCTTCGTCCCGAGGCCGGCCTCCAGGCCGTCCAGCGCCCGGGCGTCCAGCGTCTCCGCCCGGTCCGTGTCGCCCTGCGCCCTCAGCGTCGCGGCAAGGTTCACCCTGGCGAAGTGGGTGTACGGGTGGTGGTCACCGAGCACCTTGCGATACGCGGCCAGCGTCTGCTCGCCCAGTTCCCGGGAGCCGACGAGGTCCCCGTTCAGCCGGCGCTCGACCGTGGTGTGGACCGCGGCGCCGAGCGCGTCGGTGTTGTTCAGTCCGTAGCGGGTGGTGAAGCGTTCGAGGATCTGCTCGGCGAGGGCCGCACCTCCTTCGACCACACCGGCTCTGCGCCGGCACACCGCGAGATTCAGGGCCGCGCGGATGGTCGCCGCGTTGGTCTCGCCGAAATGGGCGACGTAGGGGAGGTAGTTGGACTCCTGCAGTGCCCGGGCCCCCAGGTAGTCGCCCGCCTCTCGCATGTCGATGGCCAGGCCGTTCAACGTGTTGAGCGTGAGTCCGTTCACCGGCCCGTAAAGGAGTTCTCGCTGCCGGGCGGTCTCCTCGTCGAGCTCCCGCGCGGCTGCGAAACTGCCGTTCAGCCGCAGTGTCACACCGTAGTCGTGCGCCGCGCTCAGCGTCGTGGGGTCCTCCGGTCCGAACAGGTCGCTCGCCCGGGTGAACGCCTCCTCGGCCAGCTCGCGCGCCTGCACGAACTCACCCCGGTGCCGCAGCGCCCCCGCCATCTGCCACATGGAGTCGATGAGTTCCTCGTCGGGGATCTGCGCGCCACGCGAGATCGTCAGAGCCCGCTCGTTGTGCACGACCGCCTCGTCGGCGCGCCCGAGCAGCCGCAGATAGAAGCCGAGGAGCTTGGTGATCCTGATGACGTGCAGGTCCTCGTCACCGGACTGGGCGCGCCATGCCGCCCAGGCCAGCCGGGCCTGGGCGGCACCCGATTCGTGCGCGCCCCAGTAGTAGAGGAAGAAGACCATGTCGTAGACGAGGTCCCGGACCCAGGCGTCGGAGCTCTCCACCGCACCGGACGCGATCACGTGCGGGAGGATCGCCTGGTAGGCGGGCCACTGGTCCGGCGAGGCGGGTGCGCCGGGCTTGGCCGTCGTGAGCAGCAGGTGGGCCGCCCGCGTCATCCTGGCCCGCTCCTCGGGATCCATCCTGGCCACGATCACGTTCTGCATGAGCCGGTGCATCTGCAGGGTGGCGGTCTTGTGGTCCAGCCTCACCAGCGACAGCTTGCTGAGGTCCCGGGTGGCACGGGCGAGCAGCAGCGGGTCGCGCAGGACCGGGTCGAGTTCGGGTGTGACCTCGACGTTGCGTCCGCCCCTGAAGAGGTTCAGCGGGATGGGCTCCGGCGCCATGCAGGCGCAGATCTCCAGGAGCTGACGTGCCGCCGGGTTGTCCTGCGAGAGACGCCCGAGGGAGATGTCCCAGACCGCCGCGACCGGCAGGGGGTAGTCGGGAGAAGGGTCGAGCTCGAGGATCTCCGGCCGGCGCTCCTCCAGCAGGCCGAGGTACTCGTCGACCGGCATCCCGGTGGCGGCGTGCCAGGCGCCGGCCTGCTCCACCGCGAGCGGAAGGTCTCCGAGGGCCGCGGCGAGCCGGTCCGCGTCACCGGAACTGAGGCCACGGGCACGGCGCTGCAGGAGCGCGATGCTCTCCTCCCGGTCGAAGACGTCGACGCTGAGGGGCGTGGCGACGCGCTCCCACTCGCGGTTGCGGGAGGTGACGATGATCTTCCCGGGCCCGCCGTTGGGGAAGTAGGACCGGACGGCCTCGATGTCCTCGGCGTTGTCGAAGACCAGCAGCCAGTTGTCGAACGGTTTGCCCGTACGGAGCGCCTCACGCACGGCGGGCACCGCGGCGTTGGCCTGCGGTCCCACCTCCAGGCCGAGACTGCGGGCCAGGTCGGCGAGAGCGCCCAGGATCAGGTTCTCCTGCTCCGCGGGGATCCACCAGATGACGTTGAACTCGCCGCTGTGGCGGTACACGTACTCCACGGCGATCTGCGACTTCCCGACACCGCCCATGCCGTGCAGCGCGTGCGGGAGGACGGCTGTGGTCTCGTCCTCCCGCAACTGCCTCTCCACAGCCTCCAGAAGGCTCTCCCGCCCGGTGAAGTTCGGGTTCTTCGGCGGCACGTTGCCCATGATCTTCGGCTGGCCGGTGCGGACGAACCGTAGCTCCGGTGCTGGGGCGTGCGTGCGCTCGTCGGCCCGATCCTGCTCGGTGTCTACGGGTGGTGTCGTGGGCGACACAGATCCTCCTGGTGGAACCGTCGGATGCGACGGGGAAGCGGGGCCGTTCTCATTCACATCAGATGCCTCTTTATCATCACTTGCCCCCTCCGTCAGCTCTCCCTCGCCGCCTGACAGCACCTTGTTCAGGTGTGCCGCCCTGCGGCGATAGGGAAGCCCTCCCAGTGCCCGCAGGACGGCCAGTTCGATGCGTGGCCACGCCGGTCCCGCGCTGCGGTCCGGAAGGTCCGCCTGCGCCGGGTCGCGCAGCGCGGCCCGCAGCCGTATGCCCTGCGCCCGGCCGGCGCGTGACTCGGCCAGCAGGCCCACCGCCCGGGCGAGTTGGGTGCGGTTACCGGTGGCCAGCAGGGCTTCGCGGATGCCGTCGGCGAAGTCGGGACCGCCCTCGCCGTCCCGCTCCCAGTCGATGAGGCCGCCCATCATCACCTCGGCCAGGTGCTCGGGGCGCGACTCGGGAAACGCGCGGGCGCGCAGCTCCTCGATGACATCGAAACGCAGGGGCGCCACCGCCAGCATGACGGCGAGATGCCGTGCGAGCGGGCTGGCCAGGGAGACGAATCTACGCACGGTGTCCGCTGCCGCGCGAGGGCCGCCGGTCCTCGGCGCCCGCACCCCCACCGCGGCGACCCCCTTGGCCATCGCCCCGGCCAGAACCACGGGCAGTGTCCTTCGTACGCCGCGTTCGCCGGTGACCAGATCGGCCCAGGCGCGGAACGAGCCGGGGTGCAGGCTGAGAACCGGCACGGGCACGGACCCGTCACCCGTATCGGGCAGGAGGTGCGCGTGTTCAGGCACTCCGTGCGGCGGGCGGCAGAGGAAGTGGCGGTTGAGCGCCCCGAATCCGGCTGCGTCGAGCCGGGCCCGGAAGGGGTGGACCGAGGACCGGTGGCGCAGATAGGTGGGCAGCAGGTGGACGAGTGCCGTCGGTCCGGCCGCGGAGAGCCGTGCCAGCAGTTCGTCCGCGCCGCTCTCGGCCCACCCGCGCGCCAGTCCGTCGGTCACGACGAGGAACAGCCGCGCCCCTCGGCCGTCCATCAGCTCCGCGGGGTCGGCGCGCCGGTTGCCCGGCCAGCGCAGGACGGGTGCCTTCCCGCCGGGCAGCGAGATGTCCACCGTACGGACGTCCCGGAAGGCCCCGCTGCGCACGGCCTCGTCGGACAGCTGGCGTAAGGCGTCTTCCCACACGGGCATGGTGGGTGCCGTGTCGATGAGCAGCATCAGGTCGAAGGCACGTTCCTGGACCGGCTCGAGGTAGGGGATCCACAGCCCGTCGATCACACCGTTCTCGGCGGTGCGTGCCTCGTCGAGCCGGCTGTCGTGGCGTGAGGGAACCAGCCTGCCGAGTCCGCCCAGGGCTTTGGCCAGACGCAGGGGGACCATCCGTCGCCCGGGCCGCTTCTCCTGCGGAAGGACCGCTTCGGGTCGCCCGCGCGCGTTCTCCTGGACGCTGTGCACCTGGAGTCCGCGGAGGTCTGCGCCGCTGCTCCCGGCGGGCACGGTCTCCGGTGCCCCCGGGGCGGGAGGGGGGACCTCGACGTCGGTGAGAAGCTCCGCGCCGGCGTCGGGTGAGGGCGCCGCGTCCGGATCCGTCCCGCTGTCCGCCCCGCGGCCCGCCCGGTGCCAGGCCGCCGCGAGCCAGACGCCGTCGGCGAGATCCCGCCAGCTCGTCCCGCCGTCCGTTTCGTGGTCGCCGCCGGCACTCGGCATGAGCGCCGCGTCGGGGGCACGTTCCCGTGGCGAGCCGTTCATCAGCGCCCCTTCGAGAGGTCGCGGAGGAGCATCTCGATGAGCTTACGCCCGTCGCTGTCGCCGCGGTATCCATGAGCGGTGGTGAGCTGCACGGCGTTCAGCAACTGATCGACGGACTGGGTGCCCCCGCCGTCCAGTCGTCTGACGAAGTCGTCCACGAGGCGCTCGACCTCTTCGGGGCGCCGGCCCAGATGGCTGACGACGATGGAGACGAGGTGCTCGCGGCTGGGCGGACGCATCTCCAGAGGCAGACACCGGCGCCGGAAGGCCGCCGGGAATTCGCGTTCCCCGTTGCTCGTGATCACGACGACGGGGAACTCCGCGCACTCGACCCGGCCCGCCTCGACGACGGCGCGGCCCTGGGGATCGTCCGTGAAGACGGACACCTCGGCCTCACCGGCTCGCACCAGTTCCGGGATCTCGTAGCTGCCGTTCTCCAGGACGTGGAGCAGGTCGTTGGGAAGGTCGATATCGCTCTTGTCCAGCTCGTCGACCAGCAGCACCCGGGGGCGCCCGTAGGCGAGCAGGGCCGTTCCCAGTGGGCCCAGGGTCACGAAGTCCCCCAGGTCGGGGGCGCTCCCCGAGCCGCTCTCCGCCTCCGGGGTGCTCCCGGCACGCCAGGCGGCGATGGCCTGAGCCCGCCCGATGGCGTCGTACTCGTACAGTCCGCCGCGCAAGGTGGTGCGGCTGACGACGCTCCACGGCAGCACCCTGCCGAGCCCCAGTTCCCGGGCGATCAGATACGCCAGGGTCGACTTGCCGACTCCGGGCGGCCCGGTGATCAGCAAAGGGCGGCGCAGCAGGAGCGCGGCGTTGACCGCGTCGATCTCCTCCTCGCGTAACTGCGGTCCTTCCTGGACCGTTCCGAGGCGGCGCAGCGCCGACTGCGCATCATCGGGGGGATCCGGTTGCAGCGGACTCCCGGAGAACGTCCGCCAGGGTGGCGGCTGCGGCAGGTCCGGAGGGTCCCCGGCGGGGGCCTTCCCCGTGGCGTGGAACACCCTCCAGGAGGGGGGCGTGACGGACTGCGCTGCCGAGGCCTGCTCGGTCATGCTGTCAACTCCTCGCAGTCGATCAAGCGGTTGGGATCGTCCCACAACAGTGCTAAATGCTTTCCGAGGGACCAATGGTCACGGTTCATCCCTTCGGCCTTCTTGCGCAAGGTGCTCACCCACGAAGGGATCTGTGCCGGCGGGTGGGCGAGCAACAGCGTCAGCACCTCACCCGACAGGTCGGGGCTGTCGGTCCTCCGGTCCCAGGCTGCGAGGCCCACCCCCTGAGCGATCGCGGTGACGAGTGCTTCCAGACCGAGACCGGGCAGTGCGGGGACGTCGAGTATGACCGCGGTCAGATCCGGGTTCGCTATCAGGTTGGCACGCCAGAGGCCGAGCCCCTCACCGTCCTCGCCGTGCCAGCGGTAGGACTCGGCCACGCCGGCGTTCCTGAGTCGTGTCCAGCGTTCCCGCCACAGAGGAAGGTATCCGCCCTTCTGTGCCGCTCTCATACGTTCGAGAGATCTCAGGTGGACGTGGTACTCAAGACTGATCGGCAGCGGTTCACCACTCCACGTACCCATTTCCAACCGGGCCACGTCGTGGTTGAGCAGCGTGAACGGCAGTACGAACTCGACCTGGACCGGCGGCTCGTCCGTCATCGCCGGCAGGTCCGCCCAACGCTCCCGTCCACGCCCGACGGCGCGCTCGACCTCACCCGCCAGCCGGTCGAGGGTCGTGGAGCACACGTCCCCGGCCACCGGCTCCCAATAACCTGGCGCGGCATTGACCCAGTGACGTACGTGGATATCCGCCGAACCGTCGTCCGCGGGCTCCACCATCACGACGAGGCAACGCGCCACGTCCGGATCGGCGGTCGGCAGCGCCTCGATCGCACGCCTGCGTTCCCCCAGGGCCCGCAGCGCCTCCTCGCCCGCCTCCCTGGCCCATGCGTCCGACCACGCCCTGAGCCCTTCGCGGAGCGCCGGCCGTTCCAGGAACGCCGTGACCTCGACCAGTACGAGCGCGGGGGGCAGACCGTCGGCCTGGGTGTTGACCCGGCACAGGTGGTCGAAGCGCTGGGCGGGGCTCTGGCCGTACGGCACGTCCACGCCCAGCTCGTGGTTCAGGAGGGCGTGCAGACGGCCGTCGTCGACGCGCCGTACATCGGCGAGCAGCCGGTGGATGTCCCGCACCGCGCTGTCGGTGAACTCGGGGGAGGCGCCGGCGACCGTCTCGTCGGACCGGACGGCGTCGGCGATCTGCATCAGCCGGCGCGCGCAGCCGGATCCCGCGATGACGCCCACGGTGAAGTGCAGCGCTCCGAGGCCCTTCTCGTGCTTCAGCAGGTCCCGGAGGAAGGACAGCATGTCGGCCCGTGGGTTCTTGCGCTGGAACACGATCTCCGCACCCAGCTGCTCCGCGGTGAAGGACACGAACTGGGCGCATTGATCGCGGTCGGTCACAAAGTCCTGGACGCACAGGAAGTCGACCAGCGCCCCGATCAGTTTCGCTCTGGCCCCGTCCGGCTCCTCCGGCCCGTCCACCACCACCGACCTCCCCCGTTGAGCCGGCACCACCTTCATGACAGATCGCGAAGTTACCACGCCGGATCTTCAGCAACCAGGCGGACTCCAGGGCCTGTTGGCCACTCATGACACGCGGGGGGCCTCACTTCATCCGAACGAGTGAGCACACCGCGCACCACTCAGACCGGAGCCGGCCCCGTGCTCGCACGCACCGTCAGGACGGGTTCCAGCAGGTCCACTTCGTCCGTGCCCCGGCCTGCGAGCTCCGCCATCACCTGTTCGACCGCCCGGCGCCCCATCTCCTGCGCCGGGATGGCCACGGAGGTGAGGCGGACCGATGCCTGCGTGGCCACCTGTTCGGGGCAGATGGCGACGACGGACACGTCCTCCGGCACGGCTCGCCCCTGCTGCTGGAGCAGGTTCAGCAGTGGCTCGACGGCGGCCTCGTTCTGGACGATGAACCCGGTCGTTCCCGGCCGTTCGTCGAAGATCCGGGCCAGGGTGCCGGCCATGGCGGCGTACCCGCCCTCGCAGGGCCGGTGCAGGATCCGCGTCCCGGCTTCCTGCGCCTTGGCCCGGATGCCGTCCACGGTGCGTTCGGCGAAGCCCGTGTGCCGCTCGTAGACGGCGGCCGCTTCACCGATCACCGCCACCTCACGGTGTCCGAGACCCGCGAGGTGGTCCACGCAGAGTGCCCCGGTGGCCTCGAAGTCGAGGTCCACACAGGTCAGTCCGGAGGTGTCGGCGGGCAGGCCGATGAGGACGGCGGCCCTGCCCGAGTCCCGGAGCAGCGGCAGCCGTTCGTCGTGCAGTTCGACGTCCATCAGGATCATCGCGTCCGCGAGGGAGCTCCCCGCGATCCGCCGGACAGCCGCCGGGCCCTCCTCACCGGTGAGCAGCAGGACGTCGTAACCGTGTGTCCGGGCGTTCGTGGCGACGGCGATCGCGATCTCCATCATCACCGGCACGTACATGTCCGTGCGCAGCGGCACCATCAGCGCGATGATGTTGGACCTGCTGCTGGCGAGCGCGCGGGCCCCGGCGTTGGGGTGGTAGCCGAGCTGCTGGATACTGTGCTCCACCCGTTCCCGGGTGGAGGCCGAGATCGACCGCTTGCCGCTGAGGACATAGCTCACCGTGCTCGCGGAGACTCCGGCGTGCTGGGCGACCTCGGCAAGCGTGACCATTCGGCTTCTCCCTCACAGGCGGCGACCGCAGGGGAGAGCGGGTGAAGCGCTTCGACAGCGCCTTGCTGTGCTCCCCTTCGCACTCTGACATGCACAGACACCGTGGAGCCTAGACTCGCTCACAGGCAGTGTCCAGAGTGGAGTCGAAGCGCTTCGACCGACCCGGCGCAACGGTTCGCTGCCGCACACCGTGACTCAGGACGGCGAAGGTGTCCAGCCTGCCAGCCAGTCGGCGGTCTCCTGCCCCGCGGCCTGGGAGTCGGTGAGCTGCGGCCGGTCGCTGCTCGCCGGGCCGGATCCGGGCCCGGTGTTCTTGTACTCCGCGAAGCGGTCGTCCTTCCAGGAGAAGCCGCTCATGTCCGTCCAGGGTGCGGACTTGACCGCTGAGCTGAGTGTGGTGTTGCGGAAGGTGGCCATGGGGTCGAGCGAGGCGTCACCACCCGCGTGCCAGGGCCGGCCGAGGTGGAAGGACGACGCCGAGACATCCCCGTTGACGGTCGACCCGGTGATCAGGAATCCCTTGCGGCCGGCTGCGGTGCTGGGGGCGGTGATGTAGCCGGCGGAGCTGCCGTCCCACCGCTTCTTCAGCGTGATGACCGACTTGTCGATCACCGCGGTGGCACGTCCGAAGATGAAGTCGACGTTGCCGACGACGTAGGAGTTGGTCATGTGGACGCGTCCGGGCGTCGTCTTGGAGGCGGTGTCGAGCAGCAGGGTGTCCTGGTCGCCGGTGACGATCACGGAGTCGAGGAAGACCTTGTCCGCGGCGGTGCGCAGCGCCACGGCCTGGAGTCCGCTCATGTCCTGGTGGGCGGCCTCGTCGAAGTCGTTGGAGATGGTGAGGTTGCGGGCCTGGAAGCCGTTGGCCTCTGCCGCGACGGTCGCGCTGCCGCTGGTGCCGTAGGTGCCGGAGCCGTCGGGCTTCCGCGTGCCGGAGGCGTTGTCGTAGACGATGACGGTGTCCTTGCGGCTGGAACCGCTGCCCTGGAGGGTGACGTTCTGCTTGGTGGAGGGGATCTTCACCAGTTCGCGGTAGGTACCCGGCTCGATGGAGACGACGACCCGTGCGGTGTTGCCCGCGGGGACCGCGTTGACCGCGGCCTGGACGGTGGTGTACTGCCCGCTGCCGTCCTTGGCGACGGTGAGGGTGGTCGCCGCCTCGGCGCCGGACGCCGGCGGTCCGGACGTCCAGACCGAGGCGGCGGCGAGGAGCGCGGCCGCCCCCGCCGTCGTCGTCGTTCTGCGCGCTCCCGGGTGGGGCGGGGTACGTCGATCTCGATCGGCTGCCATGACCTGATCCGTTCGTCGGGGAAGAGGGGGTCCCGGCCGGTAGTCGCCGCGGCCGCGCGAAAGGTTGCCGGGCCCCTGGCGTCATGGCCGCCGGAACCGTGCGTCCCGTGCCCCGACCGATGCTCCGGGCCCCGCCGAGCGGAGCACCACGTCCAGGGCACGGGCCGGATCGGCGGCGTACACGTTGCTGAACCGGGCCATGTTCGCCTCGGCCACCGCCCCTCCGCCGCGTCGCGCTCCCCGCGCATCAGCCCGACGTCCAGCCCCACCCCGCTGGGCAGGGTCTCCCCGCACGCCCCGGTCAGCCGCCGGACGAAGTCGCGCACCGCGGCCCCGTCCGGATGGCCGGCCAGAGGCGCGGCGTCGAGCCTGCCGAAGGTGGCGTACTGCGAACCGGTGCGTATCTCTCCGTCCAGCAGATGGAGCCGGAACTCCCTTGCTCAGTCGACCACTTCGCTGATCTGGACGAGTGACCCGTCCCCGAGGCCCGCAGAGGCGCGAAGGGCGTCACCGTCCGCGTGCACAGCGGCGGGGAAGCTCTTGCCGGTGGGCGGCTTCACGAAGAGCGGGCCCGGTGCGCGGTGGGCCTCGTCGAGCGGCACGCACCGGATGCGACGGCCGGTGAAGGCGTACGGCAGCGAGTCCAGCCAGCGGCCGGCCGTTCGAGGAGTGCGGCACCGAGGTTGCGGGCAGCCGAATCGGCGAAGTGCGGACCGCCGTAGCAATGCGTCCGGACGCCGGGCGGTGGCGGCACGGGGAAGCCGTCGCGCGGCAGGGCGATCACGTCCACGCCACGCTCTCGGGCCGCACCGGCCAGCAGGGCTGCCGTGGCGGAACGGTGCGGTGCGAGGGCGGGCAGGTACGCCATGCCGCCGCGGCTCACGGACTCGGAGGCCCGTGAGCCGCGGCGGACCTGGACCGGGCCAGGGGGCGGTCAGGTGACCGGGACGAGCTTGAACTGCTGGCAGTGGTTGTCCAGCCACGTCCACTGCCGTACGTCGGCGCCGTCGGCCGCCGAGCAGTCCGCCACGTCGGCGACCTTCCCGGTGGCCTGGCTGACGATGCGCACCCAGCCTCCGGCCTCGGTGGTGACGAAGCGGAAGCGCTGGCAGGTGTTGTCGAGCCACGACCACTGACGGAGGTCCGCCCCGTCGGCCGCGGAGCAGTCCGCCGTGTCGAGCACCTTGCCCGTGGCGGCGTTGACCAGCCTGCTCGTGTCGTCGCCCCGGTCCTCGACGCGCCATCGCTGCTTCGTGCTGCCGTCGCACCTCCACTGCTGGACATTCGCGCCGTCGGCGGTCGACGCACCACTGACGTCGAGACACTTCCCCGTGGCCCGGCTGACCACGGTGTACGCGGCCGGGGTCGCCGCCGTCTCGCCGGACGGTCCGGGCAGTGTCGTGCCCAGGGCGACAGGGGTGCCGAGGTTCGGGGTGCCGTCGGAGTTCCAGCTGAACCTCTGCGCGCGCGCCGTACGCCCGTTGTCGCAGCCGTCGGTCGCCGAGTCGTTGGCGTGGTAGACGATCCAGTTCTCCGTGCCGTCGGGCGAGGTGAAGAAGCCGTTGTGCCCCGGCCCGTAGACCCCGGCGGCGTTGTTCCGCTGGAAGACCGGGGTCGATCTCTTCGTCCAGGAGGACGCGGACAGCGGGTCGGACCCGGTCAGCGTGAGCTGGCCCAGCTTGTAGTCGGGCGTCCAGCAGCCGCTGGCGGAGTAGACGACGAACGTCTTCCCGCCCCGCTGGAGCACCTCGGCCCCCTCGTTGACCGCGCCTCCGGACTTCTCCCAGTCGTGGGTGGGCCTCGAGATCGTCGAGAACGGCCCGCTGAGCGTGTACGGGTTCGACATCGGCGCGATGACGAGATTCTGCGTACCGCCGCCGCTCGCGCTGCCCAGCAGGTACATGGACCCGTTGACCGTGAGCACGCTCGGGTCCAGCATCCAGGTGCCGCCCAGCTGGTTCCTGTACGTGTAGGGGCCCGTCGGATCCGGGCCCGCGCTCTGCAGCACGTGCACCCGCTGCGTGGGGTTGTAGTCGGTGATGCCCTGCCCGGCCACGTAGTACAGGTACCAGCGGCCGCCCGAGTAGTGCAGTTCGGGCGCCCAGATGTTGCAGCAGCGCGAGGCGGCGTCGCCCTGCCACACCTGCACGCCGGGCGCGGTGGAGAGACCGGCCAGCGTCGGTGACTTCCGCATGGTGATGACGTCGGTCCAGCTCGTGGACACCAGGTAGTAGTGGCCGTCGTGGTACGAGATCCAGGGGTCGGCGCCCTTCTGGGCCTTGACCGGGTTGGTGTAGGGGCGGCCCTCGGCTGCCGACGCGGACGTCGGCTGCCCCAGGGCGAGCGCCAGCAGCAGGGCGCTCAGCAGGGTCAGTAGGCGACGGGCCATCCGCTGCTCCAGTTCAGGAGGTTGACACCGAGCTTCGGAGTTCCGTTGTCCTGTCCGTCGTAGTAGTGGTAGACGAGCAGGTCGCCGTCGGAGTCCGCCAGGATCGACTGGCCGCCGGGGCCGACGTAGCGGCCGTGCGACTCCATGACGGGCGTGCCGCCGTTGCTCAGCATGCTGACGCCGTTGCGGTCCTTGTACGGCCCGGTGACACTGGTCGCCCTGCCCACCTTGATCTTGTACGTCGAGCTGGTCCCGGCGCAGCAGGTGTCGTACGAGGCGAAGAGGTAGTAGTAGCCGTTGCGCTTCACGATGGAGGGCGCCTCGACCGCCTTGGTCCCGGTGGGCCGGGAGGCGAGCGAGCGGCGGGTGGTGTCCCCGGCGTGCTGCTTGCCGGTCGACGGGTCGATCCGGATCATCTTGATCCCGGTCCACCAGGAGCCGAAGGACAGCCACCACTTCCCGTCGTCGTCCACGAACAGGTTGGGGTCGATGGCGTTGTAGTCGCTCGACGAGCTGGACGTGTAGACGATCCCGTAGTCGCTCCAGCTGCCGGCCTGGCCGGTGGTGGAGGCCGCCAGGCCGATGGCCGACGTGTTCGATCCGAAGGACGAGACGGCGTAGTACATCAGGTACTTGCCGTTGCGGTACGAGATGTCGGGGGCCCAGGGGTCGGATGCCGAGGAGTAGTTCTTCCACCAGCCCGGCTTGGTGGTGAAGGCGTTCCCGGAGCGGCCGAAGGCGGTGCGGTCGGTGGAGGTGCGGAGCTGGAGACCTTCACCGGTCGAGTAGAGCAGGTACTGGCCGGACGGGCTGCGGACCATGCTGGGGTCGTGGACGACGATGTCGCCGTTGACGACGCCCGGGTTGGGATAGGCGGACGCGCTGCCCGGCAGGAGGGCCAGCAGCAGTGCGGCGGGGACGACGGCGAGGGTCCTTCTCAGGGTTCGACGCATGGAGCGGCTTCCTTCGGTCGTGGGTCGGGGAACGGTCGGGCGGCCGGGATCCGGGCGTCCGGCCCGGGGTGTACAGGCGGTGCCGGGTCGGGCGTTCGCCCGGGATGCACTCGGACAGTTGCCACGGAGGATGAGGAGGTTGCCATGCACCTGACATTGAGTCGTTCGATATACCGAATGACGATCGACTGTGCGGATGGGACCGTAAGGTCGAATGGACCGTGCGTCAACGGATCGCGCACACTTCGTCCCCTGTGGACGCCGAAGAGCGTGCGGCGTCCGGAATGCCGAACCGAAGGCCGTCTCCGCACAGTGGGGGTCCTGACGGCTTCGGCGGTTCACCGGGGCGGCCGGGGCGCCGCCCCGGCCATGGACGACGACCGGGTGCAGCGGTCGGCTGTTTCCGCCACGGGCGGCCGGGCAGCCCGGGCCGACGCCCGTGAGCTGCGGTGCGGCCGGGCGGACAACTGCAAGCTGACGCGCGCCGGACGGGCTTGCCGCTGTGCCGATCGCACACCGCGGGGGCGAGTCGCCGAGCAGCCGACGAGTGCCGGCCCGACGGTGGCGGCCGCAGTGTTCTCAGGCAGATGACGCCGAGGGCTCGCAGATCTCGCGTCCACGGCTGCCCCGGGTGGCCGGCCGAGACGTGGGTGGCCGGCCGGGAGCTGAGCGGGACGGGCCGCGCCTGGTACGGCAGCAGATCCCCGATACGCCGGCAGGGCCCGGACCCGCGCATCGCGGCCCAGGCCCTGTTCCCCCGTGCGGTGGCGCCCTGCGGCGGCGCGTCAGTTCTGTGCGGTGTCGTCGCCCGTCTGCCCGGCGCTCTCGGCCGCGCCTGCCTTCTCGCGCATCTTGCGCACCAGCTCCGCCTTCTGGTCGGCCGCGCCCTGGCGGTCGAGGTTGCGGTGCGGCCCGTTGTTCTGCCGTTCGGCGCGGGACAGCTTCTTGCGCTGACCGCCGCCCATGCCCACGGGGTTGTTGATGTTCTTGCTCATGGGTTCTCCCGGAATGATGTGAAGTGATCTACGGATTCATGGTGGGGACGGGCCCGGCAACGTCGAAGGACCTCAGCGGGGGCCCGTCACTCCCACTCGCACATCGGCGTCTGGGAGAACATGGCCAAGACGTTACCCGGTTCCGTGGGCCCCGGCCACCAGGCCTTTCACCGCCCCGGCCCCTGCCGGGCCTTCGCCGAGCGCCCGGACCAGCCGTTCCCTTCCAGGCCCCCCAGCACCGCCGGCACCCGACGACGGCCGCCGCGGACGTCGTTCGTGGTCGCGAGCGCACCGACGGCACCGGCGCCCTTCCGTCCGCGCCGCCCCCCGCAACACTCCCCGATGGCGCCTCAGCCGTGCAGGAGCACGGGAAACGCCTCCATGTCGTTCTGCGTCATGACCGGCAGCTTGCGGATCTCTTCGTCGGCGATCGCGAGTCTCAGATCGGGGAAGCGCCCGAACAGTGCCGGCAGCGCGATGCCGGCCTCGACGCGGGACAGCGCGGCACCGGGGCAGATGTGGGGGCCGTGGCCGAAGGCCATGTGCCGGATCGGCGTCGGGCGGGTGATGTCGAAGGCGGCGGCGCCGTCCCCGTGCTGGGTGACGTCGCGGCCGATGGCCCGGTAGGAGATCACCACGCCCTCCCCCTCGGCTATCACCTGGTCACCGACCTGGATGTCCTCGGTGGCGAACCGCATCAGCAGGTGTGTGGTGGGCGTGTCCCAGCGCAGGGTCTCCTCGATCACCGTCTCCCACGGGACCTCCCCGCCCAGCACCTTGCGCAGCTGGCCGGGATGGGCGAGCAGTGCGCGTACGGCGTTGAGGATGAGCCCGATCGTGGTCTCGTGGCCTGCGGCCACCATCGCCTTGAGGTTGCCGACCACCTCCTCCTCCGTGAGCGGTTCCCCGCCCTCCTCCGCGAGGATCAGCGCACTGGTGAGGTCGTCGGTGGGGTGCGCGGCCTTCTCCCGCACGAACTCGGCGTAGAAGAGGTCGAGTTCGTCCAGCAGCGCCAGTCGCTCCTCCTGCGGGGTGAGCATCGAGAAGAAGGCCTTGTACTGCCGGGTCAGCATGGGGTGCAGGGCTTCGTCCACCCCCATCAGCAGCCCGACCACCTTCATCGGGAGCGGCTGGGCGAACACGGCCTTGAGGTCGACGGCCCCGTCCTTGCCCTGCTCGGCGAGCGCGTCCAACAGCTCCTCGGTGAATTCCTCGATGGCCGGGCGGATCGCCTCGAGTCGGCGGGGGGTGAGGGCCTGGGAGGTCTTCGTCCGCAGCCGGCGGTGCTCCTCGCCGTCCACGGTGAACATGGAGCGTCCGGCGTCGATCATGCCGATCAGCGGCCAGGCGTGGGTGACCTCCCCGCTCCGCCAGAGTCCCCAGGCGTCCAGGTCTTTCACCAGCCGGGCGTCGACGAGGAGCTGGCGGGCCTCGGCGTGCCGTGTGACGGTCCAGGCGGGGACCCCGAGGAGATCGACGCGCGCGAGCGGGGCTGAAGTCCGTAGCTGTTCGGTCTCACCGTCGAGGTCCTGGACCATGGGGTCGATGACCACGGTCGCGTGCGGGCAGTTCACAGCGGGTCTCCTGTCGTCTGTACGGGGGTGAACCGGACGGGAAGCGCGTTCGTCCCCCGCAGGAAGGCGGACGGCCGCCTGACGAGATCCTCGGCGGGGACGGCGAGTTCGAGGTCGGGGAGCCGGTCGAGGATGACCTCGATCGCGGTACGGGCGATGACCTCCGCGATCTCCTGCGCCGGGAAGGGGCAACGGTACTCACCGTGGCTGAAAGCCAGGTGCGCCCCGTTGCCCGCGTGCTGCCCCGCTCCGCCGGATATCGCCTCCTGGCGTATCAGCGGGTCGGTGTTGGCCGCGCCCAGTCCGAGCAGGAGCATGTCCCCGGCGCGGATCGTCCGGCCGCCGAGCTGCGTGTCACGGGCCGCCCAGCGGCCGGCGAGGATCTGGGTCGGGCTCTCCTCCCAGAGGACCTCGTTCATCGCGTCGCCGACACTGCGGTGCCCGCCGGCGAGGGAGTCGGCGAACTGGTCCTCCGTGAGCATCAGCCGCAGGGAGTTGCTGATCCAGTCGGCGGTGGTGAGGTGCCCGGCCGCGGTGACGGCCATGAGGTCGAGAGCGTACTCCTCGTCCGTGAAGGGCTCGGGATCGGCGAGCATCCGGGAGGTGATGTCGTCGCCGGGGCTTGCGCGCTTGGCCGCCACCAGCCGCTGCATGTGCTCACCGAACCGGCCGTACGCCCCCTGGGCGCCGGGCCCGCCGTCAGCGAGGTCCTTCAGTACCCGGGCGATGTCCGCGCCCTCCGCGTCGGGGAAGCCGACGAGGCGTGCGAGGACGAGCACGGGCAGGGGCTCGGCGAATTCGGCGACGAGGTCCGCGGCGCCCCGGGCGCAGATGCCGTCGACGAGCCGGTCGGCCAGCTGCTCGCAGTGCCCCCGGGTCTCGAAGGGGTCCGCGGCCTCCAGTGCGGGCACCACCAGCTCGGAATGCCGCCGGTGCTCGGCGCCCGCGGTGAAGTAGATGGACGGCATCGGGCGTCCGACCATGGGGAGCAGTGGCCAGTCCTCGGGTATGTGCTCCCACTGGTTCCACAGTCCGACGTCCCTCGGGAAGAGCTCGCCGTCGCCGGTGACCTGGCGGAGCTCGCGGTATCCGACGACCAGCCAGGCCGGGAAGCCGCCGGGGAGCTCCACGGGCACGACGGGGCCGTAGGAGTGGCGCATGGTCCGGTACAGGGCCTGCGGATCGGTCTGGAAGGCGGGTCCGCCGAGCGGCACGGGGGCGGTGGCGCGGTGGGCGGGGCAGCCGCCGGAGGCGGGCGCGCCGGATAAGGAGGGGTTCGTCATCGTACGGGCTCCTGGGAGACGGCTTCGCGCGTTGCGGCCATACGATCAACGCGGCACCACTATAGGGAGGTTGAGTGAAGCTATGGGGAGTGCTCTCCGGGGTCCGGATCGGCTGCCGGAGCCGAGCCCGCCTGCCGGGCCGGCACACCGGCATGCCCACTCCGTGAGTCCGGATCGTGATGACGAGCCCGTCTTCATACGCTCCAGGCGGGGGACGACCCGGTACGTCTACCACCCGAACAACCCGGTCGGCCTCGCTCTCATCATCGGATCGCTGCTGTTCGCCGGTGGGGTCGTGTACTCCCTCCACGACAGCGGCTCGTGGAGCGAGGGCGAACTCCACGACACCGTTCACTCCGCCGTCCGGACCCTGGACCGCAGCGCGCAGACGATCGGCTCCTGGACAGGTGGTCACAAGGAGCTGATCCGGGACGCGGTCGAGGAGAGCGACGAGGGCCCCTCGTTCGGCGGGGTGAGCGTCTCGTAGGCCTGCCACCGTTACGACCGGGACGCGCCCGCGGCGGTCGACCGTTTCGAGGTCACCGCCGGGGACGCCGAGACGGTGCACTGCCTGAGCGTGGCGCCGCACGAGCCCGCATCCGCCCTGTCGAGGGTCGAGGTGTCTCTCCACGTCTCCCTCGAGGAGGGCCGCTGCTGACCGGTCGGGCGCGAACGCTCCGCCCGGCCGGCTCCGGCCCGCGCCCGGCCCTCCGCCGGGAACACGGACCGGACGACAGCCAGGGCGCCCTCGACGGGCGGAGGCGTCCGACGCACCCGCCGCGGGGGCCCGCGCCGTCGTGAACGAGGGGGTGGACAGAGCGCCGCGCCCGTGTTGTCATGCTCCACGTCGTCGGAATTTCCAACGTAGTACAAAGTGCCGTTCCCCGTGACATCCACCCCCGCCGGCCGACCCGCCTCGCAGGTGCCGGTCGCCTCGACGCCCTCCTTCCGACGCCTGGAAGCCCGCCCTCGCAACATCCGGGCGGCAACCGGCTCCTCCTGTGACCCTGCCCATGGCGTTGCCGGGCACCTTGCCCGACAACGTTGTCGCACACGAGAAAGGCCTCACGTCCCATGGCGCGCAGAATCCGCAGACTCTCCCTCGTCCTGGCCGCCGCCGCCCTGCTGGCCGGGTTCACG
The DNA here is from genome assembly GCF_043088245.1 of Streptomyces sp. NPDC014623. NCBI lineage: Bacteria > Bacillati > Actinomycetota > Actinomycetes > Kitasatosporales > Streptomycetaceae > Streptomyces > Streptomyces sp. NPDC014623. The sequence continues at coordinate 60,658 of NZ_JBIBZU010000007.1, forward strand.
TCCCCGTCCGCCGACGCCGATCGCCCGCCCGCACGGACGACCGGCGACCGCACGGCCGGTGCATCGCCCGGGACTACGGCCGAGGCGGGCAACCCGCTCGTCGACGGGTGGTACGCCGATCCGGACGTCGCGATCTACGGCGACCGTTACTGGATCTTCCCGACCACCTCCCGCAGTTACAGCCAGCAGACCTTCATGGACGCGTTCTCCTCGACGGACATGGTGACGTGGACCAAGCACTCCAAGGTGCTGGACATCGCCGACGTGCCGTGGGCCAAGTACGCGCTCTGGGCTCCCGCGCCGGTCTTCCGCGACGGCAAGTACTACCTCTACTTCGCCGCCAACGACATCCAGAGCGACTCCGAGCACGGCGGGATCGGCGTCGCCGTGGCCGACCGCCCGGAGGGCCCGTACAAGGACGCCATCGGCGGCCCGCTCGTCTCCCGGTTCCACAACGGCGCCCAGCCGATCGACCAGGACGTCTTCATCGACGACGACGGCCAGGCGTACATGTACTACGGCGGGTGGGGGCACGCGAACGTCGTCAAGCTCAATCCGGACATGACCAGCCTCGGCACCTTCGCCGACGGATCGACCTACAAGGAGATCACCCCGGAGAACTACGTCGAGGGCTCCTTCATGTTCAAGCGCGGCGGCACGTACTACATGATGTGGTCCGAAGGCGGCTGGACCGGACCGGACTACTCGGTGTCGTACGCGATGTCGGACTCACCGACCGGGCCGTTCAAGAAGATCGACAAGGTGCTGGCCCAGGACCCGGCCGTCGCCCGCGGCTCCGGGCACAACTCGGTGGTCAACGTGCCGGGCACCGACATCTGGTACATCGTCTACCACCGGCGGCCGTTGAGCGAGACCGACGGCAACCACCGGGCCCTGGCCTACGACCGGATCCACTTCAACGAGGACGGCACGATCCGGCCGGTCACCATGAAGGTCAAGGACAACTTCGACGACGGCAACTCGGTCGGCTGGCGCACGTACGGCGACGCCGACTGGGTCCCCGAGCGCGGAGCGTACTCCGCCACGTCCTCCTCGGGCGGTCTCTCGCTCCAGGACACCAACTTCTCGGATCTGGTCTACGAGGCCGACGTGACCCTGCGGCACGGCCGCAGCGAGTCCGGACTCGCCTTCCGTGTCACGCGGCCGGGAACCGGTGCCGAGGGCTTCCACGGCTATTACGCCGATCTCACCGCGAAGGGCCTGGTCCTCGGAAAGGCGACGGGTGACGGGCGGACGCCACTGGCGACGGCCCGGCTGGCGGGAGCGGCCGGCAAGACCCACCGGGTGAAGGTCGAGGCGATCGGGCCGTCCCTCAAGGTCTACGTCGACGACATGGCGAAGCCGAAGATCAGCACGACGGACACGGCCTTCGCATCCGGCTCCAACGGCCTGCACACCACCGGGCTCTCCCCGAAGACCGGCGCAGCGGCACCGGGCAAGCCGCTCGCGCGCTTCGACAACGTCTCGGTCCGCTCCAACGTGTTCGGTTTCGAGGCCGCCGGCGCCCCGAACCGGTTCATCCGGCACGCATGGAGCCGCGGCCGGGTGGATCCCGACGTCACGCCGTACGCCGACATGCAGTGGAAGGTGGTCCCCGGCCTGGCGGACCCGTCGGCGGTGTCACTGGAGTCGGTCAACTTCCCCGGCACCTTCCTGCGGCAGCGGGACGGGGAAGTGTGGATCGACACGCGCACCGACGACGCCGGCTTCCGCGCGGACGCCACGTGGCGACGGGTGCCCGGACTCTCGGACCGGTCCTTGGCATCGTTCGAGTCCTACGGCACGCCGGGCACCTACCTGCGGCACCGGGACGCACTGCTGTACGCCGAGCGCGTCAGCGCGGCGGACCGGCCGGACGCCACCTTCCGGGCCTGGTGACCTGAGGAGTCGGGTCCGGCCGGCCGGGCCCGAAGCCGAGAGACGCGCCGGCCTGTGCCCGCGAGGCGTTCGCTCACGCCCTGCGGGCACAGGCCGGCGCCGCCACAGACCGAGCACTGTGCGCGGGCAGGGAAGACGCAGGCGCAGGACCATCCGCAGGGTGGCCGCGCCGGCCGACCGTGCGAACCGCCGGGAGCTCGCCCTCGAGACCCGGGAGCCCGGCCGAACGGCGCGAGCGGATACGCCGGTCGCAGAGCGGCCCGCTGCCGGACGGTCCGTCGCATCCGCGCCTGGCCACCCTGTGCGGGCGCCCGGCGCATCCGACCACCTGCCGGCCGATCGAATGCGTGCCGTCCGACGCGCCATACCGGGCGCATCGGCTCGCCGCGCGGTCCGCGCCCCTCCCCCGGCGCCCGAAGCCCTCCGGCTACGGGCGCGCGGCAGCCGGTCCGGTCTCCGCACGGCACCCTCGTACCCGCCCCGGCGGAAGCCTGTGGACGGTCAGCAACAGCCCGGCGTTCAGGACCACTTCCCCGGCGTTGCCGAGCACGGGCACCTGTGCGGCCGCCCCGGAGACCGCCACCATCACGGCTGAGGTGAGCGCCAGCCAGGGGAACCCGGTGCACCGCCACAGCACGATCCCGGTGGAGAGGACCACCAGTCCGGTGATGATCGCCGGCAGGGGACCCACCGGTGACGCCGCGTCGTTCACGTAGCGCAGGGTGTCCGCCCATCGCTCCGCACGCAGTGACAGGCCGAGGACGTCGTGGAGCACGCCCGCGGCGACCAGGAGTACCGTCAGGCCGACGGCAGCCCCACGCACCCACTTCCGCCGCGCCCGGCGCAGCCCCGCGTGCTCCGCCACCGACAGCGACCAGAGCACCAGCAGGGGCGTCAGCAGGGCGTGCGCCACGAAGCGGGGGATGCTCATCGCCTCCAGCAGGGGCCCGGGTCCCGTCAGACTCCCCACAGCGATCACGCCGTTGTCCCAGACCAGCGCGGAGCACACGAGGGCCGGCACGGCGGTCGGCAGACCCGGTGTCGCACGCCAGTGCCGCCCCGCGGCCACCGCCAGGCACAACTGCGAGGCCGCCAGCACGGCGAACACCACCGAGATCACTCGAAGCTCCCCTCGTACCGCTCAATGTATTTCAATGATCAAGATACTTGATGCGGTACGAACTGCGGGACGGAGGGCAGCGGGCCGCCGAGCAGCGCATCAGGGTGGAGCCGAGAGGTGACCTGTCGGCTGTTCACCTCTGCCCGGTCATCCCGCGTGGAACGCGCGGGCCGCCGCCGCCCCGGCCTCCGTGTCCCAGGCGGCGGAGGGGATGAGGGCGGTCAGCAGTGCGGCATCGACCTCGGCGTCTGCGGCGATCAGCGCGTCGGCCGACTCGCGGGACGGCTCGCCCACGGCCGGGTCCTGCACGTGACGGACGGTGGTGAGGATGGCCTCCCGGGTCCGGTCGGTGCTGAGCGGGGGCAGCCCCACGCTCGTGAACCCGTCGTCGAGGTCGTACTCGGCGCGATGCCACGTGCTGCCGTCGAAGCCGTACACGAAGCCGAGGAAGAGCTCCGCGTCCCGGACCCGGCGGACGGGCGGCTCCCACCACTCGGGCGCACCGGCCAGCAGGTCGGTCTCCTTCTCCTCGAAGAAGTCGGACGCCTCGGCGTAGAACGTCTCGGAGTCGTTCCGGTCCTGCCCGAGCAGCACCGCGCGCCCCTCGTCGAGATGGTGCAGGTCGGCCCAGCTGCCGTGCCCGTCGTCGTAATGCCAGAGCGGCCAGAGCGCCTGGCACCGCTCGCCGTGCCCGGAGGCGGCCTGCACGGCGGCGAGGGCGGCCCAACGCCCTCGCAACGCCATCGGATCGGGAAGGTCGAGCTGCACCAGGGCCACGGCCGGCTCCTCACGGTGGTCGAGTGACGGGTCGGACGTCTGGTGCCCGGAAAACGGAGTTCGTCACGCGCCACGGGCCTGCCCGCAGGGAGGTGCACGGGCCATCCGCACGGGACGTGGACCACCATGCGGTTGTCCGCGAATTCGATGTCTCAACACCCGAACACGGGGTACTGGGTTGAGCATGGCTCTCGTGAAGCGTGTTGCTCTTGCTCCTCGTGCGGTGCGGCAGCTGAGGCGCGTCCGCTCGGTGTATGTGGCGGGGATGCTGCTGTCCGCCTTCGTCCTGCTCTCCTACGACGATTCGGCTGCGGGAGGCAGGCAGACCATGATCGCGGGTGTCTTCCTCGTGGTGTTCGCCGCGCTGCTCACGCTGACGGCGGTACAACTGTGGCGGCACGGGCGGACCAAGCACTGCAGTACGGCGAAGAAGCTCACCCCACTGGCCTGACCTCCGCCCTGTCCGGCCGACTGCCGGCTGCCCGATGTGCTGGGCGGTGCGCCGTCTGCGTGCCGGCCCCGCTCGGCGTGGACGGCACACGGTCGGCCTGTGGGTCCCTCGTCTTCTTCCACTTCGCTGCGGAGCATGCCGACGGTGCGGAATGATGAAGATCATGGCTCAGCTCGAAGCGCGCGAAGTGCCGCTGCACAAAGTCTTCTGCAGTGACTACGACTTCAGGATCCCGGATTACCAGCGTCCCTACGCATGGCAGCCCGAACAGGCTCAGCAGCTCCTCGCGGACCTCGAGGAAGCTCTCCTGAGAGGCGACGGGGAGCCCTATTTCCTCGGCTCACTGGTGCTCGTCAAGGACAGTCGCACCGCCGAGGCCGACGTCATCGACGGCCAGCAGCGTCTGACCACCTTGACCATCTTGCTGGCCGTTCTGCGTGATCTGGCCCAGCAGGCCGACGTGGTGACCAATCTGGTCGCCATGATCTCCGAGCCCGGCAACACGGTTCTGGGACTGAAGGCCAAGCCCCGGCTCACTCTGCGACCTCGGGACGCCGACTTCTTCCACCAGCACATCCAGACCGCCGGTTCCATCAAGACGCTCCTGGAGCTGAACCCGCACAACCTCAGGACGGACGCGCAGAGGGCTGTTCAGGCGAATACACAGGCCCTGCACACCACCCTGGCCTCCTGGAGCGACGAGCAGCGTCTCTCGTTGTGCAAGCTGATGGGAGTCCAGACCTTCCTCGTCGCGGTCAGTACCCCTGATCTGGACAGTGCCCACCGGATCTTCAGCGTCATGAACTCCCGGGGTCTGGACCTGTCACCTGCCGACATCTTCAAGGCCCAGATCATCGGGGAGATCGACGAGGAGGTCTCGGAGACTTACGCCAGGCGGTGGGAGGACGCCGAGGAGAGCCTCGGCCGTGAGGACTTCTCCGACCTCTTCCTCCACATCCGCATGATCTTCTCCGGCGAGCGGGCACGGCAGGAACTGCTCAAGGAGTTCCAGAGCCAGGTCCTGGTCCACTACAAGGGCGGACGGGCCAAGGAGTTCGTGGACCAGGTGCTGGTCCCCTACGCCGAGGCGTCCGCAGTGATCCGGGACAGGGCGTACGCGGCCGGAGACGGGTCGGACCAGGTCAACCTGTGGTTCCGCAGACTGCTGCAGCTGGACAACAACGACTGGTGGCCCGCCGCGCTCTGGGCACTCCGGTCCCACGGAGACGATCCGTTGTGGCTGGGGGCGTTCCTCCGGCTGCTGGAGCGCCTCGCTGCGAGCATGTTCGTCCGACGCGTCTACACCACTCCGCGCGTTTTCCGATTCGCCGAACTCCTGAAGGAGTTGAACGCCGGCAAGGGCCTCGAAGCACCGGCCCTCCAGCTGACGGAGACCGAGCGGGACGAGACACTGCGTCGACTCGACGGCGAGGTCTATCACGAGTTGAGGACACGCCGGTACATCCTGCTACGGCTCGACGAGCTGGTCGCCGAGGACGACATCGTGGCCACCTACGATGCCCCACGCATCACGGTCGAGCACGTGCTCCCCCAGAACCCCGGTCCGGAATCGCAATGGCACGCGGACTTCACCGCGAACGAACGCGCGTTGTGGACACACCGACTGGCCAACCTGGTGCTACTCAGTCGTGCGAAGAACTCACAGGTACAGAACCTCGACTTCACCGTCAAGAAGGAGCGCTACCTGAAGCGGGGCGTCGTCACCTTCCCCCTCACCACGCAGGTGCTGGGGCAGGATACCTGGACCCCGGAACATCTGGAGAAGCGACAGGCGGAACTACTGGGCCTGCTCGCCCGGGAATGGCGCCTGTAACTGCCCGCTACGGGTGCGGTTCCTGCGGTGTTCCGTCACCGACCGGGTTATTGGGTTCCAGTCCACCCACCTGGCTTCCACCGTCCCGAAGAGGCGCATGGAAGCCAGGTGCTCGGCAAGGTCTTCGACCGGTCCTTCGCCGACAACATCGAGGCGACCGCCGGCATAGGGCGCCTGTACTTCGACTCCCACAAAAACATCGGGTCCACCCTGGGCCGCAGCGCACGCCGGGCCGCTTGGCGGGCGACCCGCCGCGAGGAGAACGTGGACGAGTAGCCCTCACGTAAGTAACTCAGTTTACGGCCAGCCCCAGGAAGCCCATCCACGCCCTCGTACCGACGGTCAACATCGGGCCGTCGAGCTGCTTCGAGTCACGTACGTGCACCGCACCAGGTGACTCAGCCACCTCAACGCATTGCCCGCCCTCAGCACCGCTGTAGCTGCTCTTCGACCAGAGGAGTGCCGACTCAGGGGTCCTTGCGGTGTTCATAGCTCTCCCAGCAACTTCTCGACAAATCCCAGGGTCTCTCGCGGAGTGAGAGCCTGACTCCGGATGATTCCATAGCGTGCTGCGGCAAGCTGGGTCTCGTCTCGTTTCGTCAGCAGGTGGCTGCGTCCCTGAACCTCCATGTAGACGAACTGCTCGCCACCCTTGCGCGTGATTACGGTGTATGGGCCGTCCACTCCCGCATTGTCCTCACGATCCAGCGGCATCAGCTGTAGCTCCACATTGCGCAGGGCACCGAACAGAAGAAGTTGCTCAAGTTGCCCACGCATGACCGCCTTGCCACCAAGCCGCTTCCGCAGGGCTCCTTCTTCCATCACGAAGCTGAGCAGTGGCGCGGGCCAACGGCTGAGGATTTCCTGCCGTGCAAGGCGGGCGGCTACCCGCATCTCGATCGTCTCCTCACCGAGGAGTGGCCGGCGCATTCCGAGCACCGCTCGCATGTACTCCTCGGTTTGCAACAACCCGTTCACGATGTGGCTGTCGAACGCGCACAGCTCAACCGCCTCGGCCTCCAAGCGCGCCATGTCCCGGAAGAACGCCGGATACTGCGACCGCGCCAACTCCTCCTTCAGCGCCACCAGCAACCCACCGGCGTCCAGCACCCGGTCCGCCTTGTCGATGAACTCCGGCTGCGGGATCCGTCGCCCCTGCTCGAACGACGCGACGGACTGCGCCGCGTACCCCACCCGCTTCCCGAACTCCACCCGGTCCAGCCCCGCCCGCACCCGCAGCAGCTTCAACTGCCGCCCGAACGCGACCGCCACGCCGTTCTCCGACTTGCCCTCCGGCTGGGCGCCCGGCGAGAGCTCCGCGCCCTCCCCCGCACCCACGCCCGCATCCATCTCGCCCTGCGTCATCCGCCCCGTCCGTCCCCGCACGTACACGCCCCACGTCCGTCGCGCCCAACCGTCACACAACAGACAGCTCTCCGTGGCCCAGCCGTCAGGGCCACATCACCCGCGTCCGCGGCCCCCTGACCGCAGCGCCCGCCTTGGCGCGTCCCGCTCGGGCACCGTAATCACCTGCTCTTACGCCTGCACAACGTTCACAGGTGGTTCCCTCCAAAGAGTGGGTACGAGCGAGCCGAACGCCCAACCATTCCCGTCATCTGTGGAACACACAGCCTCTGCAGTGGCGCACATCGTCGACCCGCGAGAGGACGCCCCTCATGGCCAAGACCACCCAGCTCCGCACCTACACCGTCCGTGACGGCCTGCTGGACGAGTGGATGCAGCGGTGGAAGGCCGACATCCTGCCGCTGCGGCTGGAGTCGGGGTTCACAGTCGGCGGTGCCTGGGTCGACCGGGAGCACAATCAGTTCGTCTGGCTGATCTCCTACGAAGGCCCGGAGACGTTCGCGGAGCGCAACGCGATGTACTGGGACTCACCCGCCCGCAAGGCGATAAATCTGGATCCGGACGACTACCTCGTCAGCACCGACGAGCGGACGGTGGAGGAGTGGTACTGAGCCGACGCGCCAGCCAGGCGATGCGTCCGGAGACACCGGCCCTTCCCGCTCGCAGCCGGTCAGCGGGGGGCGGCAACGAACTGGGACGTCGCTGCTCCAGGGGGTGGCCGCCGGGACAGCGGAAAGGCCGATGGTGAACGTCACCCGGTCGAGTCCGGAGGCGTCGTAGTCCGGCTTCACAACGGAGGCCGTGAAGCCGAGCCCGGTGTGAAATGCCCGCGACGTGGTGTTCTCCGAGCTGGTGATGCGGTGCACGTAACGGCGCGCGTACGACCGACCGGGCGAGCGCGAAGAAGGCCCGATCGATCATCCGTGCGGTCTGTCATTCCGAGTGAGGTGCCTCGCGAGCACGGGAAGACCCGGCGCTCAGGACTCGAGTGCCGAGCTTCGAGTGTCGGGGTGGGGGCGTCCACTCGTTGGGGAGACGTTCCCGCGGGCTGGACCCGGCACTTGAGCTCCGGGATCCGAAGCCCGGGACGCGAGCTCCGGGATAGCACCCTAAGGGCCGTCCTTCGCGCACCCGCGTCCTCACGCCCGTACACGAAGGCCCGCCCCGGCTACGGCAAACGAACCGCACCAGGCCAACACACGCCCCATACGGACAGGCCTCAGAGGCTGCCCAGCTCGGCTGCGAGGTCCGGATCGCGCATGCCGGGGAAGGCGTACCCATCGGTCCCGTCCCACGGGACGTCGAGGCCGTCCATGTGCACGCGCCACTCAGCTCCTGACAGCGCACGACGCAACTCGGTGACCGAGGCCAGCACGTGGTCGAGTACCGGCAGCACCCGCCCGGGATCGAGCGGCATCTTGGTGGAACCGGCAACGACCTCGTCCGGTCGGCTGTCATCACTGTCGTACAGGTACAGGCTTTCCTGGCCCTCGTACGGGAAGGACGCCATGCGGGCGGCGACGACACGCTCGACAGCTGCTGTCTCGGCATCCGTCAGCGGCGTGGCCCGGCTCGCGCAGTAGGAGAGAGAGACGCTCATGTCCCGAGCGTACTGAGGGGGTACGACAGAGCCGTCCGCCACCGCGTCGCCCTGTGGTGGGATGGTGCCGTGAGCCGCACCGTCGAAGAGACCAACCGCCGCATGCTCCGGGCACGGGACGCGATGGACCGTGCGTACGCGCAGCCGCTGGACGTGCCGGCGCTGGCCCGGATCGCCCACGTCTCCCCGGCGCACTTCGCCCGTACCTTCCGGGCCACGTTCGGCGAGACTCCGCACCGCTACCTGCAGCGCCGCCGTGTCGAGCGGGCGATGTTCCTGCTGCGGGAGACCGGCCGCAGTGTCACGGACATCTGTTACGAGGTCGGCTTCGGCAGCACCGGTACCTTCAGCCGGACCTTCCGCGACATCGTCGGCCGGTCGCCGAGGACGTACCGCAAGGAGACGTCGGCCCTGGACGTACCCACGTGCTTCACGAAGGCGTGGACGCGGCCGCGTGCCTGAGCGCCCTCTGCTGCCTGTCGGCACCCGCCGCCGGCCGAGCAGTTTTGGATAAGTATCCGCCGATCCCGCCGACTAGCGTGGTGCACATGTTCAACGCCATCACACACTCACAGATCTACGTCCTCGACCAGGACGAAGCCCTCGACTTCTACGTCGGCAAACTGGGCCTGGAGGTCAGCGCCGACGTCGACATGGGCTTCATGCGCTGGCTCACCGTCAGTGTCCCCGGCCACCCGGACCGCCAGGTCCTGCTGGAGAAGCCCGGCCCTCCGGCGATGTCCGAGGAGACGGCCGAGCAGGTCCGTGAACTGCTGGCCAAGGGCGCGCTGGGCGCCGCGCTCATCCTCACCACGGATGACTGCCGCAAGACGTACGAGACGCTCCTGGCCCGGGGCGTGGAGTTCACCGACGAGCCGACGGAGCGCCCGTACGGGATCGACTGCGGTCTTCGCGACCCCTTCGGCAACCACCTCCGCTTCACTCAGCCGAAAAGCTGAGGACCGAGGGCGGGGGCCCGGGCGGCAGTGGCGGTCCGCCACCGGCTCCCGTCGTCCCCGCCCCGGACGGGCCGCCGCCCGCTGCCCCTCCCGCGTACAGACCGGCGCGCGCCACGTACACACACCTCGCGACAGCGCGTCACCCCTGGTCACGTTCAGCCACGATGCGTCAGCGTTGAGGCATGACCAGCAAGCAGCCACCCCTGCCACCTCTTCCCGTGCGTCCCGCACGCAGTGCTCACCCCCGTTTCCCCTGGCACCACTTCACGATGCGGTTCAGCTCGACGCCGCGCGGCGTCCGCCTCGCCCGGCGTCCGGCCGGTGAGCGGCTCGGCACATGGGGCGTCCCGTACGGGAGCGAGGCGCACGCCGAGCTGACGCTGATCGTCGCGGAGCTGTGCGCCAACGCCGTACACCACGGCCGCGTGCCCGGCCGGGACTTCCGCCTCCGCCTCTCCGCCGAGGGCCCGGCGATCCGCGTGGAGGTCACAGACACCCGGGGGGAACGCCTCCCCGCCCCGGCCGGAACACCACCGGCCGACCAGGACACAGGCCGCGGCCTGCTCCTGGTCGCCGCCCTCGCCGACCGCTGGGGCTGGTACCCGTGCACGGACGGCCCGGGCAAGACGGTGTGGGCGGTGCTGCAGCTGCACCCGGCGTAGCCGAGCCCTTGTCGCCGCATACGGAGCACGACACCCCAGGCGATCCGCGTCAGCCGGCCCGTTTACCGCTCCGCGCGCCCCTGCCGGGTCCGGCCGGCCGCAGCAGCACCGGACGCAGCCTGCTGTATCCGCGCACCGACACCGGGCGGAGCGCCTTGAGTTCGTATGCCGCTGTACCCGCCAGTTCGCCGGCGAACGCCGTGTCGGCCAGCACGGTGCCGGGGCGGGCCACCGCGGTGAGCCGGGCCGCGATGTTCACCACCGCCCCGTAGACGTCGCCGAAGCGGTTGAGGACGGCCCCGTGGGCCAACCCGGTCCGCACCTGTGGCAGCTTCTGTTCCGCCTCGGCGCGGGCGGCGAGTTCCAGGGCGATGCCGGCGGCCGCGGACGCCGACTCGCACACGAAGAGCACCTCGTCGCCGATGGTCTTCACCACCCGGCCCCGGCCGTCGGCGACCACGTCGCCGGTCAGGCTCTCGAACCGGTCGAGCACGCCGACGAGTTCGGCGTTGCCCAGTCCACGGGTCATCCGCGTGTAACCGACCATGTCGGTGAACCCCACCGCCAGGTCGCGGACATCCGCACCCCCGCCGGGTGGCACCGGCCCACCCGCCGCCGCACCTTCCAGCTCGCCCTTCCCCGGCCCCGGGCGTGGCCCCCGCGCCGGCCCGAGCGCCTTCTCCTCCGCCTCGGCGAGCGCCCGTTCGGTGTACGCCGCGAGATGCCGGCGCCACACGTGCCGCTGCACCAGCTCCATCTCCGGCAGCAGCGTCGCGGCGTGCCCCATCACCTCCCCACCGTCCAGCAGGGCGCCCGAGTCGCGGTTCATCCAGGTCCAAAGGGTGTGCACCTGCCATTCGGCGAGGCGGGAGAGATGATGCCCCAGGGCGCGCGCCATCATCGCCTCGCTCTCCGCGGTGATGAGCCCGGCTTCGATGAGCCGCTCCCCCGCACGCAGCGCCTCGACGTCGGCGTCGGTGAACACCCGTGCGTCGTCGTCGACCACCGGGAACCCGAGCGCCCGCCAGATCTGCACAGTGCGCTCGGGCCCCACCCCGGCCCGCTCGACGATGTCCCGCCTCGTCCAGGTGCGGCCGCCGCCGAGCAGCACCTCCTCGACGGTCCGCCGCAGTTCGTCGACACCGGACGGGGCGGCCGGTCCCTCCGCCGGCCCTGCCGCACTCATGTGGTGTGCACGATCAGCACGTCGAGGCCTGCTTTTCTGGCGACGTCCGCGGGTACGGAGCCGAGGATGCGTCCGGCGAGCGAGCGCAGCCCCCGGTTCCCGACGACCAGGAGATCGGCCGAGCATTCCCGGGCGACCCGTACGAGTGCGTCCACCGGCTCGTCCTGCACCGCGACCGACCGCACGTTCACCACACCCTGCGCACGAGCCCGGTCCCTGGCGATCCGCAGGGTTTCCTCGGCGGGCGCCGAACCCACCACTTGATAGGCCTCCGCCTTTAACTGATCTTTCGCCAGAGCGAGTTCGGGTCCGCGCATGGGCGCATACGCACAGGCGATCACGAGCTCGGCCCCGCAGGCGGCGGCGAGTCGAGCCGCCTGCTCGACCGCCGCGAACGACGATTTCGAGCCGTCCGTACCGACCATGACCGTTCGATAGGCCGCCAAGGCAATCTCCTTACTGAGAAGTAAACTTACCGTTCAGTAAAATAGGCCGGGGTGCGCACGCCGGGCAAGAGGCGGGACGCACGCCCCGGGGACCGCCACCGCGATACGCACCCCCGCACCCCCGCACCCCCGCACCCGGGGCCAGGTAGCACGTGTCGCAACGGGACGGGCCGAGCGAGCTCTCCGCGAGGGCCGGGGGCGGCGGACCCGCGGCCGTCCGGACCGCACGGCCGGCGCCGTCCGGCCCCGATCACGGGCGCCCCGGAGAGGGTGCGGCGGAAAGAGCCGCACCTCGGGATGAAACCTGCGCTACAGTAGACACGAGACGATACGTCTCGGTTCGCATTGTCCATTCCCCCGCAGGAGGAGCACCATGGAGCACTTCATCGACGTGGCGCCCGGCGTGCGTCTGTGGGTGGAGGAGCGGGGCGCCGCCGACGCCCCTCCCCTCCTGCTCGTCATGGGCGCACAGGCTTCCGGCCTGGGCTGGCCGGACGAGCTGGTGGACGCGCTCGCCTCGCACCACCGGGTGATCCGTTACGACCACCGCGACACCGGCCGGTCCACCTGGGCGTTCGACGAGCAGCCGTACGCCGTCACCGACCTCGCCGAGGACGCGGTCACGGTCCTGGACGGCCTGGGTGCCGACCGCGCGCACATCGTGGGCATGTCCCTCGGCGGGATGCTCACCCAACTGCTCATCGCCGACCACCCGGACCGTCTGCTGAGCGCGACCCTCATCGGGACGTCCGCGCTCAGCACCACTCCGTACGTGCGGCCGGACGGCACGCGCGTCCCGCCCGGGGAACTCCCCGGCATCGCTCCCCATGTGCTGGAGATCTGGGCCCGGCCGGCCGAGGAGCGCGGCCCGGAGGGTGAGCTCGACGCCCGCGTCGAGCACTGGCGGGCGCTGGCGGGCGAGCAGCTCCCCTTCGACCCGGAGAACGCCCGCGCGCTGGAGCGGAAGATCATCGAGCACACAGGTCACCACGCCTCCAGTACCGCGCACGGCCGCGCCGACACCTCCGGCATGCTGCGCACCGGTGAACTGGCGAGGACCGGCGTACCCACCCTCGTGATCTCGGCCCCGGCCGAACCGGTCTTCCCTCCCCCGCACCCGCAGCATCTCGCCCAGGTGATCCGCGGGGCGTACACGGTCGAGATCCCCGGCATGGGGCACGCGCTCCCCCGGGAAGTCCTCACCCCGCTGACCACCGCGATCCTGGACCACACCGGCGTCCTGGACCTCACCGCCGGAGGCTGACGCGGCTTCGAGGACCTCAGTGGGCTGTGGAACCCCGGAAAAGGCCGGCTTCCGCTTTGCCGAGACCGCTATGACACCGCAGTCGACCACGTGCCCGGTGAAGCCTCCGCAGGCACCCCCGTGGCGGAACACGTCGGCATGAGGCTTCTCCCGCGCCGCGAAACATTGGTGAAGAACAGCGCATCACCCCCCGATCCCCCGGTGTCACGCGTGCGTGAGAGGTCGGTCCCGCCTCCTGCCCAGCGAAATCAGGAAGGTCCTCGACTCGGAACCACTCACTCCGAAGGGCGACCACGACCTGCTCGGCACCTCTCCTGGATACGGGAAAAGCCCGATCGAAGTCGCCTGGCGTGACGGTGAGGAACGGACTTACCGGTCCGGCCCCGTCATCGCGTCCTCCCGGCACCATGGCCGGCTTCGACCAGTTGCGCGGATCGTCCGTCTTCAGCCGCATGGCGTCGAGAGCGTCGAGCCGCCGGTCATCGCACTGCCGCGCGCCCACTGCCGCGAACGCACCCTCCCCGAAAGGGACAGACGGAGAGCGGCACCACGACGCCCCGCCCGTCTCGACCACGGGGGTACGAACCGGCCTCCTCAGCGATACGCAGCGCGAGTTCCCTGAGCCGGCACCGGCCATGAGCACCCACGCTCGGCTACCGTCCCCGCTCCGCCGGCACGTCACCTTGTGAAGGTCTGATCATGAATGTTCGGGTTCCCTGATCGGCTCTTGCGGGCACCGCTCACCTCAGCGTAACTAACTGTTTCATGAACCTCTTCAGCCGCAGCTCCTTGCTCCGTCGCCCGGAGCCCCGCACCGAGGAGCCGACTGCCGCCTCGGCGGCCGCGGGTGCTGCAGATCTGCACGACCCTCGCCTGGCGGCTCTCACCGGGGAGTGGATGATCGACCCCGCGCACAGCAGGATCGGCTTCTCCGTGCGGCACGCCATGGTGACGACGGTGCGCGGTGCGTTCCTGGAGTACGAGAGCCGCCTCTACTTCGACGGGCGCGACCCGGCCCGCTCCCGGGCCGAGATCTCGCTGTCCACCGCGAGTGTCGACACCGGTGTGGAGCAGCGTGACGCGCACCTGGTCGGCCGCGACTTCCTGAACGCGGCGAAATACCCGCGTATCAGCTTCGTGAGCACCACCGTGCAGCTCACCGCCAAGGACGTCTACCGCATGGCCGGCGACCTCACCATCCGGGGCATCACCCACCCCGTCGTCCTGGACCTCACGTACATCGGTTACGTCACCGACCCGTTCGGCTACGAGCGCGTCGGGTTCGACGGGACCACCACCATCAACCGTTCCGACTGGGGCCTGACCTACAACGCCCGGCTGGCCGAGGGCGGCGCCATGGTCAGTGAGAGGCTCCGCCTGCAGTTCGACATCGCCGCCATCCGCACCCCCTCGGCCGGCTGACCCTCATCAGCCGGGCGGGCCGGCCCCGGCGCCCCCGCAGGCCGAGGACATCCGCAGCTCGGTGAACTCGATCGAACGGCCGGACCGGGGGCTGTGCGGCTCGGCGGCATGCCGGTACCCTGCGCACACGATGCGCTTCCGGTGCACGGCCCGGCCGTGACGACCGGAGCGGCTAACCGGCGTCCAGCACGGCGTCCTCGGCCGGGGCCCGCACGCCCAACGGCTCGTCGAAGGCGCTGAACGAGGTGGTACTGCGGAAGTCGGTGCCCTTGTACACGACCTCGAGGAGATACGGCTTGCCTTCGGTGGCGACGTAGAAGGTGTAAGTGCCCTTCCCTCCGCCCTTGTCGGCCGTGTCGGTCACCTTCAGGGGAACGGCCGGGCGTCCGCCGACCTCGGTCGGTTCCCCCTTGGCTGCTTCCCCGAAGGCGCTGAACGGCCAGGTGCAGTCGACCAGCCCGCCCCCCGGTTTCGCGTTGCCGGCAGGGGTCTTGATCCAACGGCTCTGGTCCCCGGATCCGGCTCCGGCCGCCTTACGCCCCGACCACTTCTCGAGGTACACACGATTCGGTCGCACGTAGTCGGTGCCGTCGATCCGGATCTGCTCGAACCTGCCACCGTCGTCCCAGGTGATCCTGTTCGTGCACCGGCCCTCGAGATCGGTGGACAGCCGGCTGGAGTAGCTCTCGCCGGCGGCTGCGGTGGTCGACGAGGCGATGGTGACCGTGTCGAGCGCGTTCATCGTCTCGTGCGCCTCGTCGAGCAACTCACCGGCGGAGAGATCCTTCTCCTGGCCCCCGCTTGTACAGCCGGTGAGGGCCGTTCCCAGGAACAGGCCGGCCAGTACCGCCGTCACGGCAGTGGATATCGCACGCACGCAGACCCTCCAGATCAAGAGCGGTACAGACTACGGCACACGAAGTGCCGGCCGGCGCACCCCCGCGCAGCCGACCTGCCGGGACGGCCGGCCGGCCCCTCCATGAGCAGAGAGGTACCGTCACCGCACACGAGCCCGGCCTGACCTCTCGGTCGCTGGAACCGGGTGCGGGCACCCTGACCCGCTGGCGTCCCGGCCCGTCCGGCACCCTGCCCATGTGGTGTGCCGCGGCCCGCATGGCGTGACGGCGGCGGCCGCCCGGCCACCTGGGACGTCCGTGATCCCGGCTCTCCGGGGGACGGGGCCGGGGGCGCCCCCTCCTCAGCGGGATGGCCCGGTGGGCACGGCACGGGAGGCGGCCGGTCCCGGCAGCAGATACGTCCGGTACGGCCCGGGGCCGTCTCCGGGCGGCCGGTGTTCCTCCCGTGCGCCGTCGGTGACCGGGGGCCGTCGGCCTCCCTCGGCCGCCAGGACCGCTGTAGGTACGCGGCGCGCGAGGGCGCGGAGGGCTTCGGGAGTGATACTGGCGTCGTGTCCGCCGGTCTGACGTGAGGCGCAGCCGGCGTAGTAGGCGATCGGCACGGCGTCGTCCCCGCTGACCACGCACGGCGGGCGCACCCCGAGCCGGTGCAGCTCACCGGCGGCCGCCGCGAAGCGCGCGCTGGTGGCGTGGCTGGTGCGGACCACGTGGCCGAGCACGGAGAGCTGGACGGTGAGATGAGCCGCCAGGGCCAGCGTCAGCGCGGCCGAACCTGCCGGGCGGCGGGCGCTGCGTGCACGGGCGAAGAGGTGTGCCGTGTATTCGGCCACGGGTACGGCCAGCATCGCGTAGGCGGGGAGCAGGAAGCGGGGCGCGGCGTATTCGACCAGGAACAGATACGGAATCGCCGTCGAGACCCCGGTCACCGTCGCCAGCATCGCCGCGGCGCCTCGGCCCGCCCGGCGGGCCGCCGCGATCCCACCGGCGGTGAGGAGGGGCAGCGCCACCCACCACACCGCGGTGGCGGGGTTCTCCCAGGCGATGTCGCAGGGGCGGCACAGGGTCCGGCCGGCAAGGGATCGCAGGTGGTCGTCGACGGCGAAGTTCCACCCGAGCCCGCCCTGGATCTCGCCCGCCCGGTGGAGCCGGGTGCCGGGACCGCCGTAGCGGGCGTACGCCTCGGCGGTCCAGGGAGCGCAGCCCGCGACGAGCCCGCCGAGGAGTGCGGCACACAGGTCCGGCCGTCGCCGGCCGGGTACGAGGACGACGGCGAGAGCCAGCGGCAGCGCGAGCCAGAAGCCGTCGGCCGGCCGCATCAGGGCGACCAGCGCCACGGCCGCCCCCGCACCGGTCACCTCGGCGGTGCCCGCGGCACCGCGCATGGCCCTCACGACCCAGCCGGCTGCGGCCAGGGCACCCAGGGCACACCAGAGGTTGGGCATCGCCGCCGGGCCGTAGAACAGGGTCGGCCACAACCCGGCGAACAGTGCGCCCGCGCCCACGAGGACGGGTGTAGGCAGCACCTTCCGCCAGATCCACAGGGCGATGACCAGCGCGGCGGCGGACAGGAGGGCGAGGTGGATCCGCAGCACGGCGGTGGAGGTCGTGAGTGCTGCGGCAGGCGCGACCAGGTAGGAGATCCCGCGGGCGCGCGGGGCGCTGAAGAAGGCCGCAGGGGCGTTGCCACCGACCTGGCTCACATAGACCGTCTCGTCCCAGGCGAGCCCTGAACCCGGTGCGACAAAAGTGAGTTGAACGGCTGCGAAGACCACGGCGACCGCCGTCAGACACGGCAGCGGTCCAGGAGCCCGCCGGCTCGGCAGGGCGGCCGGGGCACTCCGTGTCGGGCGTGGTGCCGGGCACTCGTACACGTCCGCTCCTCTCCTCACCGGGCCGTGGACAGCGGGGCACGGCCCTGGTCAACGAGAGAGGAATGCCGGGAGTCACGCGTGGGCGGGTCGCCGTGGCCCGCGTGCAACCGGGCGTCCCTCAGGGGCTCCTGGGGGATGCCCCCCAGAGAAGTAGGGGCCTGGCTGCATCGCTGGGGGGACGCGGCGTCCCGGGCTGTGGGATGGAATCGGAGCATCCTTTCCACACGCCTTCCGGAGGCCCCCGTGACCGCCCGAGCGCACGTACCGACGAGGCACCCGGCCTCTCCGCCCGTCGCGGCCTTCGTGCGCTTCGTCCTCTGCGGCGGGGGTGTCGGACTTGCGGCCAGTGGTGCGCTGGTGCTGCTCGGCGAGCGGATACCGCTGGTCCTCGCCAATGCCGTGATCACCGTGGTCTCCACGGTGATCGCGACGGAGCTCCACAGCCGGGTCTCCTTCCGGAGCGGACACAGGGGCTGGCGGATCCACCTGCAGTCCGGACTCACGGTGGCGGTGAGCTACGCGTTCACCACGGGCGCCCTGTTCGTGTTGCACACCACGCAGTCCGCCCCCTCCGCGCTGGTCGAACAGAGTGTGTACCTGTCGGCGTCCGCGGTGGCCGGGGCCGGGCGTTTCGCATTGCTGCGGGCCGTGGTCTTCACCTCGCCCCGGACACCGTCGCACGCCCCCGCCCCGGCCGGGCCGACGGTCGTCATCGCGGCCTGAACCGCAGGGCGGCGGGGGCGGACCCGCGAACTCATCCCTGTGCGGCCGCGCCATGGAGGTGGAGCGCCCACAGGAGGGCGCCGAGGGACGCGGTGTGGAGGACGGCGCGGACGGTGTTCCACCTGGCCCAGGGGCCTTCGAACGCGGCACGCGCGTCCCGCAGACGCTCGGGGGCCGTGTCCGGCGCCACCTTGTCGAGCGCGTCGTTGAGCGGGACGTTCCGCGTCCCTGTGACGAGGAACGCCGCCCCGTAGAGCACCAGTGCCGCGATGATCCACGGCAGGCCCTCCGGGCCGTGTCCCTTCGCGGCGAGGACCGTCGCCAGGACCAGCGAGGGCAGGGGCAGCAGGAAGGGGACGAGGAACCAGCCGTTGATGACGGCCCGGTTGATGTGCCGCATGCTCTGGACGAACGCCCGGTCGTCGGTGCGGGACAGGCCCGGCATGACGGCGTACGCGAAGGCGCAGAAGAGCCCGGCCATCAGGGCGGCTCCGGCCGTCGAGGCGAGGAGTGCCGCGGTCTGCAGTGTTCTCATGCGTGCTCCGGATCCGGCGCTGGGGCCCGTTTCGACGAGCTGGATGACGGCCCCCGGCGCAGGAGGCCTTGGACGCGGTGGCGTCCTCGACGGTGAGCGGGAGGGCGGGTGGTGACCTGCCTGCGGGCTCCTGCTGCCGGTGCCATGAGCGCGGGCGGAGAAGTGGCGAGACGTCAGAATCCCGTTCAGCAGGGAAGGTTACCCTTCCTTCCTGGCACCTGGCGGAGGCACGTGTCCGGCCGGACCGGCGCGGAGGGGCCGGCGGCGGGGCGCCTGCCGGAAATGATCTGCACACAACACGGTCACACTTATGCCATACGATGCGCACACCCGTTCGCAGCTCTTCCGTTTGAGGATGCCCACATCATGTTCTTCGGTGTCACGTCCCGTTCAGCACGCGGCATGTCCGCAGCCGTAGCCGTTCTCGCGATCGGCGCGGTGGGCTGCGCCGATGCCATCGACAGCGCCAAGGACGGCGCCAAGAAGGTGGCGCGTCAGCGGTCGGTCTTCTCGCTCACCCCGGGCGACTGCTACAACCCGAACAACGGGGCGAGCGAGAGCAAGGAATTCAGCGTCGAGATCGTGCCGTGCGAGGAAGCGCACAAGGGTCAGGTCGTGGCCGAGTTCACCATCGAGGGGGAGAAGGCCTACCCCGGCGACAGCGGGGCCACGAAGATCGCCGACGAGCGGTGCCCGGTGGAGGCGCAGAAGTTCATCTCCGACACCTGGGCGGTGCCCGCGGGTGTCGACCTCTTCTACTACTACCCCACCAGTCAGAGCTGGGAGACCGGTGACCGGGCAGTGAGCTGCACGTACGCCAAGCAGTCGGGCACGTTCTCCGGCTCGCTCGAGGACACGTCCCTGGACGCCGATCAGCTCGCGTACCTGAAGGGTGCGAACGCCGTCTACGAGGCGCTGTGGAGCAACCAGCCCGAGGCGGACCAGATCGAGGAGGACCTGGCGGGCTACAAGAAGCAGGCCAAAGCCGTCTCCTCGGCGCTGAACGCCCACCTCACCGCCCTGAAGGGCATGGATCAGCCGGAGACCGTCAAGCTCCGTACGCAGTTGGAGGAGACCGCCGGGTCGTGGGAGGACGCCGCCTCGGCCGGTAACACGGATGACTTCTACGTCGCCTACGACCTGGCCTTCACCGGCATCGACCCGAACAGGACGGTCGCGGCCCGCAAGGAGCTGAAGCTCGCCACCACCGTCCCGGCGGCCGACGCCGAGGTCTGGGCGAGCTGAGCCCTCCGCGCGGGTCCGGCGCGTCCGGACGGACGGGCCGGGCCCGCGCGCTTCGGTACGGCCAACCCCTCGGCAACGGCCTGGGCGAAGGCCGGACGTCCGGTGCCCCTGGCCCGCCCGCCGGCCGGCCAGGGGAGTCCCCGCGCTCAGCCGCCCGCTCCCGTCGCGCCCGTGACCGCCCCTCCACACGTACGAGGAACGACCGTTGAACCCTGCCCCTCCCCCGTTCCGGCTCATGCCCGGTGCCGCTGGATCGCCGGTGCTGCTGCACGTCCCGCACTCCTCCCGGGCCGTCCCGGAGCACGTGCGTGGCGGCATCATGCTCGACGACGAGGCGCTGGAAGCCGAACTCGACCACATCACGGACTCCCACACGGCCGGTCTGGCCGCCCGGACCTTCGACGCCTGCACGTCGGCCCCCTGGCGCTTCGTCAACGGCCTCTCACGGCTGGTCGTCGACCCCGAGCGGTTCCCGGACGACCGGGAGGAGATGCTGGCGGTCGGCATGGGCGCGGTCTACACCCGCACCACGCACCGGGAGCGTCTCCGCCCGCCCGCTGCGGATCCGGAACCGCTGCTCGACCGCTATTTCCACCCGTACGCCCGGGCGATGACCGCTGCCGTCGACGGGCGGCTCGCTGCCACGGGCCGTGCCGTCGTCATCGATGTCCACTCCTACCCGGCCACCGCGCTCCCGTACGAACTGCACGGCACCGGTCCGCGCCCGCCCGTCTGTCTGGGCACCGACGGCTTCCACACCCCGCCCGGGCTTCTCGCCCGGGCGGAGGCGGCGTTCTCCGGATTCGGCGGCACAGGGCTGAACAGCCCCTTCCCCGGTACGTACGTGCCGCTGAAGCACTACGGGAAGGACCGGCGGGTCACCGCGCTGATGATCGAGATCCGGCGCGACCTGTACATGACCGAGCCGGGTGGTCCGGCCGGGCCGGGGCTCGACGCACTGGCCTCGGCGCTGGCCGGCCTGGTGGACGCACTCACCGAGGCGTGACGGGGACGGTTAACTGGGCCGGGCGTAGGGCCGGGTCATGATCTCCATGTTGTGACCGTCCGGGTCCTTGAAGTAGGCCCCACGCCCGCCGAAGAGGCGGTTGATCCGCCCGGGTTCGGAGTGGTGCGGATCGGCGTAGTAGGTGACGTCCAGCATCTGGAGCCGGGCGATCATGGTGTCGAACTGCGCGTCGGGGACGAGGAAGGCGTAGTGCTGTGACTGCACCGGCTCGTCCCGGAGTTCGTAGTAGTCGAGGGTCACGCCGTTGCCCAGGTCGACGGGCAGGAAAGGCCCGAACGGGGCACCGACCTCGAGACCCAGAACCGCGGCGATGAACTCGGCCGACAGGCTGCGGTCCCTGGCGTATACGGCGTGATGGTCCAGCTGGACGGCGTCGACACCCTGCTGGGCTGTGTGTGGGTCCTGCTGCCGGGTGTGGGACATGTACGTGTACGTCTCCGTGTCGTGGATTCCGCTGGGTGGGTGCGCCGCGTACGGGCGCGAGGCGGGAGAACACGACAGGGCGGCGGGGCTCGCACCCGCCACGCACTCATGCGGGAGCCGGGCGCCTCTCTCGTACGTGGCCCATGGCCGACCCGGCAGTCACGGGGGCGATCCTAACAAGCCCGGCGTCCGGCCGCGCCGGCCCGGAGGCGTGCGAGAGGCTGAGAGAGGCGCACGCACGACGGCATCGCTCGGCGTTGCGGCTGTCCTCGCCGGCTGGACTGCCGGCGTGGTCCGTCGGCCCTCGGGGGTGTCAGAAGAAGACCCCGCACCGCAGCAGCACGTTCGCGTAGGGCCGGGCCTCCCCGGTCCGCACCACGAGGCGGGCGGACGCCGTGAGCGCCTTCAGCCGCTCGTGCGGCACGTACGTCAGGTCCGGGAGGCGCGCGGTCAGGAGGCAGGCGGCTTCCGGGTTGGCCTCCCGTATCTCCTCGGCCGCCGTCGCCCCCTCCACGACCAGCTCGTCCAGAAGGCCGTCCAGGACGTCGGCGAACGACGGGACGCCCGCCCGGAAGGCAAGGTCGACCACGCGGGGCCCGGGTGGGAGGGGCATGCCCACGTCGCAGATCAGGACGCCGTCGCCGTGGCCGAGTTCGGCTGTCGCCCCCGCGAGGTGGCGGTTCAGGATGCCTGACCTCTTCACAGTGCCGAAACCTCTTCCGCGGTCGGGAAGGACGCCTGGGCGCCCTGCTTGGTGACGGCTGCCGCGCCGACCCGTACGGCGAACGCGGCGGCCTCGGTGAGTTCCTCGCCCAGCCCGAGACGCCAGGCCAGTGCTGCGGTGAACGCGTCGCCCGCACCCGTGGTGTCCACCGCGTCGACCTGGGGGCTCGGCACCCGGACGGGGTCGCCGGCGCGGCTGTCGGCGACCAGTGCCCCTTCCGCGCCCAGGGTGATCACCACCGAGAGCGGGCCGAGGGCGGTGAGCCCCCGCGCCCAGGACTCCGGGGTGCTGCCCGCGCTCTCCCCGAGGATGTAGCGCGCCTCGTGCTCGTTGACCACCAGCGGGTCGCAGGCGGCCAGCACCTCGGCGGGAAGCGGCGCGGGCGGTGAGGGGTTGAGGACCAGACGCGCGCCCGGGCCGAGGGCGCGGGCCGTCTCCGCGACGGTGGCCGGCGGGATCTCCAGTTGCACGGAGACGACCCGGGCCGAGGCGAACAGGGGGGCCGCCGCCCTGATGTCCTCGGGGGTGAGCCGGGCGTTGGCACCCGGGGAGACGACGATGCTGTTGTCGCCGGAGGGGTCGACGGTGATGAGGGCGACGCCGGTGGGCGCCCCGCCGGCGAGCATTCCGCCGGTGTCGACGCCCGCCTCCTGCTGCGAGGCGCGCAGCAGCCGCCCGTGGGCGTCGTCACCGACCCGGGCCAGCAGCGCCGTCCGGGCACCCAGGCGGGCTGCGGCGGCCGCCTGGTTGGCGCCCTTGCCGCCGGGGTGGACGACGAGGTCGGAGCCGAGCACCGTCTCCCCCGGTCCGGGGCGCCGGTCGACGCCGACGACCAGGTCGGCGTTGGCGGAGCCGACGACCAGGAGGTCGTACCGGGGGGGCGCGGAGTCCTCGTTCTCGTGCATCTGGGCAGTACCTTCCGTGATCAGGAGGAGCAGTCAGGAGAAGTCGGCGACGTTCTGCCGGGTGACGACCTTGACCGGCACCTTCACCATGCTGTCGACCTTCTCCCCGTCGGCCGCCCGGACCGCGTTCTGTACGGCGATCCTGCCCAGTTCCTTGGGCTGCTGGGCCACGGACGCGTACAGGGTGCCCGCCTCGACCGCCGTCAGGCCGTCGGGGGTCCCGTCGAAGCCGACGACGGAGACGGACTTCCCTGCCTTGCTGCCCAGCGCCTTCACCGCGCCGAGCGCCATCTCGTCGTTCTCGGCGAAGACACCTGTGATGCCGGGGTGGGACTGGAGCAGGTTGGTCATGACGTCCAGGCCCTTGGTGCGGTCGAAGTCGGCCGGCTGGGTCGCCACGATCTTGATGCCCGGGTACGCCTTGATGCCTGCGGCGAAGCCCGCACCGCGCTCACGGCTGGCGGAGGTGCCGGCGGTGCCCTGCAGGACGATGATGCTGCCCTTGCCGCCGAGCCGGTCGGCGAGCGTCTTCGCGGCGAGCTTGCCGCCCGCCACGTTGTCGGACGCGACGAGCGTCGCGGTCCCTGCCTTGTTGACACCGCGGTCGGCGGCGACCACCGGGATGTCCGCCTTGTTCGCGCCGCGGACGCCGGGGCCGACCGCGTCGGAGTCCACCGGGTTGACGATGACGGAGTCCACCCCGGAACTGGTGAAGTTCTCCAGCTGGTTGGCCTGCTGCGAGGCGTCGTTCTGGGCGTCGGTGACGGTGAGGTCGATCCCGGCCTTCTCCGCCTCCTCCTGCGCGCCTTCCTTCATCTGGACGAAGAAGGGGTTGTTCAGGGTGGAGAGGGACATGCCCACCTTGGTGGTGGTGCCGGAGGAACCTGACTTGAAGAAGGTCACGGCGGCGATGACGGCGGCCAGACAGACCACCGCGATGCCGACCCGCATCGCTCCCTTGCGGCCCTTTCCGGTGCCTCCGGGTGCGGCGGAGGCACCGCCTGCGGACGCGGCACCGGTTCCGGCCTTGCGGCGCAGCGTGTCCAGCAGCACCGCGAGGGCGATGACGACGCCGATGACGACCTGCTGCCAGAAGGCGGACACGGACAGGAGGTTGAGGCCGTTGCGCAGCACGGCGAGGATGAGTGCGCCGATCAGGGTGCCGGACGCCTTGCCGACACCGCCCGCGAGGCTGGCGCCGCCGATGACGACCGCGGCGATCGCGTCGAGTTCGTATCCCTGTGCCGCCTGCGGCTGCGCGGAGACCAGCCGGGAGGCGAGGACGATGCCCGCGACCGCTGCGAAGAGGCCGGAGAGGGCGTAGATGACGAGCTTCTGCTTCTTGACCCGCAGTCCGGAGAGCCGGGCGGCTTCCTCGTTGCCTCCGATGGCGTACATGGAACGGCCGATGTAGGTGCGCCCCAGGACGAGTGCCGCTATCAGACCCATCGCGATCATCACGAGGACCGGGACGGGCAGCCAGCCGCCGAGCGTGTCACCGAGCACCGAGACGGAGTCGGGGAAGGGAATCGGCCTGCCCTGCGAGATGACCAGGGAGAGACCGCGGGCCACCGACAGCATGGCCAGCGTCGCGATGAACGAGGGCAGCTTGCCGTACGCGACGAGCGCGCCGCTGACGAAGCCGCAGGCGATGCCGGTGGCGACGGCGAGAATGACCGCGAGCCAGACCGGGACGCCTTCGGAGGTCGCCGTCCAGGCCAGGACGGTCGCGGAGAGCGCCGCGACCGAGCCTACGGAGAGGTCGATGCCCGCCGAGACGATGACGAAGGTGACACCGAACGCGAGGATCGCGGTCACCGCGGCCTGGACACCGACGTTCAGCAGGTTCTGGGTGGTGAGGAAGTCGCCGGAGAGCAGCGACATCGCCACCAGGAGGACGACCAGCGCGCTGAGGGCGCCGTTGTCGAGCAGGAGGCGGCGGAGGGTGTGTCCGGCGCCGCCCGCGCCCGCCTTGCTCGGATGCGTGTCAGTGGCCACGGGGGCTCTCCTCTGCGTTCTCTGCGTTCTCTGTCACGGGGGTGGCGCTGACGGCGAGTGCCATCACGGCGTCCTGGGTGGCCTCATGGGCGGGGATCTCTCCGGCGATGCGGCCCTGGGCCATGACGAGGACCCTGTCGCTCATGCCGAGGACCTCGGGCAGGTCGCTGGAGATCATCAGGACGGCGTGTCCGGAGGCCGTCAGTTCGTTGATCAGCTGGTAGATCTCGACCTTGGCCCCGACGTCGATCCCGCGCGTCGGCTCGTCGAGGATCAGCACCCGGGTGTCGGCCAGGAGCCACTTCCCGATGACGACCTTCTGCTGATTGCCGCCGGACAGTGTGCGGACGTGCTGGCCGAGGCCCGCCATCCGTACGCCGAGCTGTTCGGCGATGCGGGCGGCGGCGGTGCGCTGTCCCTTGACGTCGACGAGTCCGGCGCGGGTCGCCGAGCGCAGGGTCACCAGGCCGAGGTTCTCCTGCACGGAGGCGTCGAGCACGAGGCCCTGGCCCTTGCGGTCCTCCGGCACCAGTCCGATGCCCGCGCCCATGGCGGCGGTCACGTCGTGCCTGCCCAGCCGCTCACCGCACACCTCGACGGTGCCGGTGTCGTAGGGGTCGGCGCCGAAGACGGCGCGGGCGACCTCGGTGCGGCCCGCTCCGACGAGTCCGGCGAGGCCGACGACCTCACCGGCCCTCACGTCGAAGCTGATGTCGTGGAACACCCCGTCGCGGGTGAGCCCGCGGACGGAGAGCAACGGCTGTCCCGTTTCCGGGCGTTCGCGTGGGTACTGCTGGTCGATGCTCCGCCCGACCATGAGCTGGACGAGTTCCGCCTCGGGTGTCGAGGCGGGCACCTGGCCGATGCTGCGGCCGTCGCGCAGGACGGTGACGCGGTCGCCGAGGGCCGCGATCTCGTCGAGGTGGTGGGTGATGAAGACGACGCCGACGCCGTCGGCGCGCAGCTGCCGCACGATGGCGAACAGCTTGTCGACCTCCTCGGACGTGAGGACGGCGGTCGGTTCGTCCATGATCAGGACGCGTGCGTCGAGGCTGAGCGCCTTCGCGATCTCGACCATCTGCAGCCGGGCGATGCCCAGTTCACGAACCCTGACCCTGGGTGAGACGTGCAGGCCGACACGGCGCAGCAGCACCTCCGCTTCCGCCTCCATGCGCCGCCGGTCGATCATGCCGAAGCGGCGCGGCTGGCGCCCGAGGAAGATGTTCTCGGCGACCGTCAGATCGGGTACCAGGTTGAACTCCTGGTAGATGGTGGCGATCTTGAGCTTCTCGGCGTCCTGCGCGCCGTGGATGCGCACCTCCCGGCCGCCGGCGAAGATCTTTCCGTCGTCCGGCCGGTAGGCGCCGGAGAGCATCTTGATGAGGGTGGACTTGCCCGCGCCGTTCTCACCGAGCAGGACGTGCACCTCACCGCTGCGCAGGTCGAAGTCGACACGGTCCAGGGCGACGACGCCGGGGAAGGTCTTGCGCACGCCTTCGATGCGCAGCAACTCCACTGATTCGCTCACTCGTTGCTCCCGGGGGTGAAGGTGCGCTCGCCGCAGGAGCTGCGTACGACGAGCCGGGCGGGCAGGGTGACGGACTGCGGGGGGCGGCCCTCGACGATGTCGACCAGGGCGCGCACGGCGGCACGGCCGAGGTCGCCCGTCGGCTGGGCGATCGCGGTGATCGGCGGGCCGGTGTGGACGAACCACGGGATGTCGTCGAAGGCCGCGATGCCGATGTCCTCGGGGACACGCAGGCCGCGTGCGCGGATGGCGTCCAGGGCGCCGAGCGCCATGAGGTTGTCGGCGGCGAACACGATCTCGGGCGGGTCGGGGAGTGACAGGAAGTGCTCGGTGGCGCGCCGGCCGCTGTCGGCCTGGAAGTCGCCCTGCCCGATGTATGCGTCGGGCAGGGCGAGCCCGTGGGCCGCCATCGCCTCCCTGAAGGCCTCGACGCGTTCGTCGCCCGTCGTGGTGGCCGCGGGGCCCGCGATGATGGCGAGCCTGCGGTGGCCGAGCGCGTGCAGATGGGCGACCAGGTCCTGGATGGCGCGGTGGCCGTCGGCGCGGACGACGGGGATGTCCACTCCGGGGATCCAGCGGTCGACGAAGACCATCGGGGTCCCGGCGCGTGCGACGTCCAGCAGCAGCGGGGACTCGCCGTCGGCGGGCGAGACCAGGAGTCCGTCGATCCTGCGGTCCAGGAGCGTACGGACATGGTGGTCCTGCTGGTCGAGCCGCTCGTCGGCGTTGCCGATGATCACGCTGTAGCCGAGCGCGCGGGCCTCCTCCTCGACGGAGCGGGCCAGCGCGGTGAAGTACGGATTGAGTACGTCACTGATGACGAGGCCGAGCGTGCGCGTCTGGTCGGTGCGCAGCGAGCGGGCCACCGCGTTGGGCCGGTAGCCGAGGGCGTCGACGGCGGCGAGGACGCGCCCGCGGGCGTCCGGGCTGACGGAGGGATGGCTGTTGAGGACGCGGGAGACCGTGGCGACAGACACTCCTGCCTGGGCCGCGACATCCTTGATGCTCGCCATTTCCGGGCCACCTCCTTGTGGTTTCCGTGAGCCTCGAAACCAGCGGAACAAGCCGTGGAATCGATTACACGAGAGATTGGAATCGATTACACGGCTGAAAACAACCCCCCGCCCCGCGTCCGAGACCTGATCGTGACCCGGGCGCCCGCATGGCCCGCCGGAGGCGGGGCGCGCCCACGGCACCGGGAGCGGCGGAGGGCCGGCCGGGCTCCCGGCCCGTCCCGGCCGACCGGGAAAGGCCACTCCCGGTAGCGCTTACGCGTGTCTGGAAATAGCCCTACGGCTATCCGGAAATAGTCGTTCCCCTATTCGGATTCGAGGGCCGACGGCTCTCGGTGCGCCGGACGGCCGACCGCGCGAACCTCCGCCCGACAATCGGAGCACTCGCCCGCGGAACGCCTTCTCTTCACCGAATCGCGTACGCACGCGAATTTCGGCCACACCTATCCGGACAGGCGCGGCCGCGCGAGCGGGAACGGGCCGGAGTGCCAGGCCACGACCGTCGCGACCTGCTCTTCCGGGCCTCGTTCCGGAAGAGCCCAGGCCCGCCCGACGCCACGCCGAGGAAGGTGATTCGATGGCCGGCTTTCCCGGAGAACGGGTTTTCGGCGCAGATGATTTCACCTTTCCCCTGCTCGACTTCCACACTCTTCACATACGGTTAACCTGACGGGAATTTACTCCTGTTAGCGTCTTCGGCAAGGAGACGGGTGAAGCGCGGAAGGAGGCGTGAGGTGCGAGATGTGACGGCCCGGATCGTGCTCTCGGTCCTGACCGCAATCCTGTTCGCCGTGCAATTCCCGGCCCCCTCCGCGCCTTCCGCATCCGCCCACGGCGTCACCGCGTTCCACAGCTCCTCCCCCGGCTCGCCGCAAGCACATCCGGCCGGCCTCAAGGGCCGGAGCGGCACACAGACCGGGCAGGAGTACGTCCCCTGCGGTCCCCCGGCCCAGGAAGAGGACCCGAACGGTCTGCTGCGCACTCGCGACCGGCACCGCACCGTGGCCCAGGCCACTCCCGAGCCCCTCTCACGTTGCCTGGTGGCGGGTGACACGGCGAACCGCACCCGGACCGCACCCCTCCTCGTCCCGGCCGGCTCGCACCGCACGCCGAGATCCTCCGCCTCACATTCTCCTGCCGTACTCCAGGTGTTCCGCTGCTGAGCTGATCCGCGGCGCGCACAGACCTCGCCCGCACGCTCCGCACCGCCGGGAGCGGCGGCGTGCGGCCCTGTCGCCCTGCCCGATCGCGCTCCCGTTCTCGTACGTACGCCGACGCGCCCTCAGCCGCGCGCCAGGAGGAACAACCGTTATGCAACCCCTCATCGACCACGCCCGGTCCTTCCGCGAGCAGTGCACGGAGCGTCCCGAGGAGTTCGCCCGGCTGGCCCGAGGCCAGTCCCCGCAGGTCCTGTTCATCACCTGCTCGGACTCCCGGGTCGTCCCTTCCCTCATCACCGGTGCCCGCCCCGGTGAACTCTTCGAACTGCGGACCGCGGGCAACATCGTCCCCCCGTACGACTCCGGGCAGCCCACGAGCGAGGCGGCCACGGTGGAGTACGCGGTGGAGGTGCTCGGGGTCACGGACATCGTCGTCTGCGGCCATTCCCACTGCGGTGCCGTCGGCGCCCTGGTCCGCGGTGACGACCTGACCGCGGTGCCCGCCGTGCGCGACTGGCTCGCGCACTCGGCCCCCCGCCCCGAAGGGGTGGTGGACGACCCGGCCGTGGCCGAGGCCGTGAAGAACCATGTGCTGACCCAGTTGCTGAGGCTGCGTTCCTACCCCTGCGTCGACCAGCGTGTGGCGGAGGGGCGACTGAGGCTGCACGGCTGGTTCTACGAGGTTCACACGGGAGCCGTGCTGGCGCACGACGCGACCTCCGACACCTTCCAGACGCTGTGAGGGCCGGTATGGACCGCCGAACGTCTTTTCCCCATCTGCGGCAGGACTTCACTGCCTCGATCGTCGTCTTCCTCGTCGCCCTGCCGCTGTGCGTGGGCGTCGCCGTGGCCTCCGGCGTGCCGGCGGAGCTGGGACTGGTCACCGGCATCGTCGGCGGCATCGTCACGGGCTTCATGCGTGGCAGCAGCCTCCAGGTGTCGGGGCCGGCCGCCGGTCTGACCGTGCTGGTCTTCGAAGCCGTCCAGACCTTCGGGCTCGCCGCGCTCGGAGTGATCGTGCTGGCCGCCGGGCTGCTTCAGCTGGCCATGGGCGCACTGAAACTGGGGCGCTGGTTCCGGGCCATCTCGCTCTCGGTAGTCGAGGGCATGCTCGCCGGCATCGGGCTCGTGCTCATCGCGGGCCAGCTCTACGCGGCAGCCGGCCTGGAAGCCCCGGCGTCCGGCCTGGACAAGCTGATCGGGCTTCCCGGGGCCCTGTCCGATGCCGCCATGAGCACCGAGGCGCTCACATCGCTCGCGGTCGGCGCCGGGACCATCGTGGTGATGGTGCTGTGGAAGCGCATGCCCGAGCGGGTGAGGGCGGTGCCGGGCGCTCTCGCCGCGGTCGCACTGGCCACGCTCGTCTCCCTCGTGTTCAGCCTGCCGGTCGCCGAAGTCGAGGTGCGGGGTCTGCTCGACGCCGTCCAGCCGCCCGGGCTGGACGCGTTCGGTGAGCTGGCGAGCGTGAGCGTGCTCGGGACGGTGCTGGCCTTCACCCTGATCGCCTCCGCGGAGAGCCTGTTCAGCGCGGCCGCCGTGGACCGCCTCCACGACGGGCCGCGCACGCAGTACGACAGGGAGCTGATGGCTCAGGGGACCGGGAACACCGTGTGCGGCCTCCTGGGCGCCCTGCCGATGACCGCGGTCATCGTGCGCAGTTCCGCCAACGTCCAGGCAGGCGCGAAGACCAAGGCGTCCCGGGTCCTGCACGGCGTGTGGCTGCTGCTCTTCGCGGCACTGCTGCCGTCGGCCCTCGCGCTCATACCGCTGCCGGCCCTGGCCGGGATCCTCGTCCACGCGGGCTGGAAACTGATCCCGCTGCGCACCGTCGCGACGCTGTGGCGCGGTCACCGGGGCGAGGCGCTCATCCTGGTGGCGACGGCCGTGTCCATCGTCACGGTGAACATGTTCGAGGGTGTCCTGATCGGCCTGGCGCTCTCCGTCGCCAAGACGGCCTGGGACGCCTCGCACGTCAGCCTGGACATCATCGACAAGGGAACCGGTCCCCTCCAGGCCCACCTCTCGGGTAACGCCACCTTCCTGAAACTGCCGAAGATACTCGACAGCCTGGAGAGCCTCCCCCAGGACCGGCCCGTCGAGCTGGATCTCTCCGGCCTGCACCACTTGGACCACGCCTGCCGTGCGGCGCTGGAGAACTGGGCGGCACGGCACAGTTCCCCCGGCACGGAACCCGTGCAGCTGACCGAACCGGTCATGGCGAAAGCCACCCACGGCTGAGCCGTGGAGGCCCCGGCCACGAGCTTCCGGGCTCGTGGCCGGGGCCTCCCGCCGTCGGCCTGCGCGCCCTTGACCCCACAACGCAGAAGAACCCCACCGAAGTGGGGTTCCCGTCTGGTGTCCGAGGGGGGACTTGAACCCCCACGCCCGATAAAGGGCACTAGCACCTCAAGCTAGCGCGTCTGCCATTCCGCCACCCGGACAAGGTGTCTGTCGTCCCGGGGTGTTCCCCGTGGCGACAAAGAAAACAATACCAGGGGTTCGGGGTGCCCTTCACCTGCGTTTCCGGTGGTCAGTGCGGTGCGGGCGCCGCCGGCAGCACCTGAGCCGTCGCGTGCACGGACCGTGGCGGACCGTGCACCAGGAGCAGGCGGTGGCGCCGCGGGACGCGGCAGGGCACGAGGTCCTGTTCCGCACGGCCCCGGTGCGGCGCCCGGACCGGCTCGTGCGGCTCCTCACCGTCGCCGCCCGTGCTGCCGCCGGCCCCGCTGCACCGCCGGGACCGGCGGGACCGGCGGCAGCACGGGCGGCTCATCCGGAAAGTGCCGGAGTGGACGGACCTGGTGGATCTCACGTCGGAGGAGGCCCGGTGGCGCGCGGCCGCGAGTCCGCCGGGGGCCCGGCGATCCCGCGCCGCCCGCCTGCGAGGAGCCGCGGGAACCGCCGCTCAGGCCGGCCTGCGTGACCGGTGCCGCCGCGGCGTCCGTCACGGCCGAGGGCAGGTGGACCGGACCGCCCGTGCCGCGCACCCGGCCCGGCCCGACCGGGCTCCGGGCAGAACCTCGGCCCCCGAAGTGGACGGCAGACCTCCGGATGCCGATACTCTCACCACATGTGACAGATGGTCATTCCTCATACGTGATGTCCCGTGAACGATTCAGGTCCAGGAGCGGAAGACGAGGGAAACGGGCCGTGGCGAGACGAACTCGCCTCTCAACACGGCTTTTCCGAGGCCGTGTTGCCGTGTGCACGGCCGGACTCCCCGCTTCCGGTGAGGGTCCGGCCCGGTGATAGCATCCCGGCATCTGTGATCTTGATCCACTGGATTCAGATGCTGATTTGCGATCGGCGGCCTGCTCTCCACGCAACAGCGGCCTGGCAGCACCGAGTGGCTGTGTCGCGGGCCCTCGGGAGGCATGTCCGTCGCCGTCCGCCTGCGCCGGGAAAGGTTTCCATGAATCAAGACGCACTCGTGTGGTGCATGGTTGCGGTGACGGCGATAGCCGTTGCCGCCGTTGTGGCACTCACCGCCCGCAACAGAGCCCTAGGGGCGAAGAAGCAGCAGTCCGAGGCGGAGCTGAGACACCAGCTGCACATATCCGGCAGTCAGCTCAACCTCTCCCACGCCGAACTCCAGCGCTTCAGGAGCGAACAGGACGGAACGCTCCGGGAGGCCAAGGAGGCGGCGGAGGAGAACACCAAGGCGGTCCTCAAGGGCGCGGCCAGCTTCCTGCAGAGCCTCGCGGCGGAACAGACGACTCTCCTGGACAGCATCCAGCGCAAGTACGGGGGCCACGCCGTGCTCAGCGATCTGCTCGAGGTGAACCACGCCAATGCGCAGATGGCCCGTAAGGCACAGGGCATCGCGGTCATGTGCGGTGCGCCTCTCGGCCGCCGCAACAGGCCCGCCAGCGTCTACGACGTGGTGCGCAGCGCCCAGGGGCAGATCCGCAACTTCCACCGGGTCTCCGTCATGCAGCAGACCGCCCTCGCGCTGAAGGCGTCCGCGGTGGCGCCGGTGGCACTCGCGGTCGCCGAGCTCCTTGACAACGCTGCCAGCTTCTCCCAGCACGACGCACCGATCGAGGTGACGTTCCAGCGGGTCCAGAGCAATCTGTGCATCGTCATCGACGACGCCGGTGTCGGCATGAGTGACGAGGACCGCCAGCGGGCGACCGAGCTGCTGTCCGGCGACGTCGTCCCCCGCCTTTCACAGCTCGGGAACCAGCCCAAGTTCGGATTCCCCGTGATCGGCCTGATCGCTCGTCAGTACGGCTTCAAGGTGGATGTCACCGGAGTCTCCCGGTACGGCGGCGTCCGGGCCGTCGTCCTGCTGCCCGAGGAGCTGTGGACCATGGAGGAGACGCCGTCCGCCCCCGAGGCGCCCGTCAGCAGCATTCCGCGTACGGATGGCAGGCCGCAGAACGGGGCCGCGCGCACGACTCACGGCCTGCCGAAGCGCGGAGCGCGCCAGGCGCCCATCGCGAGCGTGCCGGACCCGGTGGCCCCGCAGCCGGCGCCGCCGGTGCCCGAGAGGACCGGCCGTTCCTCGGGACGCAGCCTGGGGGCTTTCCAGCGCGGCACTCTGTCCGGCCGCAATCTCGATACCACGTCGCCCGAAGGGTCCGAAGACGCATGACCGCAGACCTGTCGTGGATGCTCGAGGACATCGTGCAGAACGTGCCCCGCGCACGGCACGCCGTCCTGTTGTCCGCGGACGGCCTCCCCCGCGGGTCCACCGAGGGCCTGGCCGAGAAGGAGGTGCGCACCATCTCCGCCGCCATGGCCGGCATGCAGTCGCTCAGCCGTGCCACGGCCCACTTCGCCGGCCCCGAGAAGGACCGGCAGTGGAATCAGACGATCATCGAGTTCTCCCACGGGTGGAGCTTTCTGATCGGAGCCGGGCAGGGTGCCTACCTGGCCGCGGCCGCGGCACCCGATGTGGACATGCAGCAGATCTCCTTCCGCATGCACCGGCTTGTCGCCAGGCTGGGAAACAACCTCACCTCGCCCCCCAGGGTGAATGGCGAGGACGACGCCGGTACGCGGAACAGCCGGACGGACCGGCGCGGAGGCCCGGGCGACTCGGGTTTCGTGCTCGCCGACCTCGACCGGGTGATCACCGATGTGCAGGGCGCCCGTCACGCCGTGCTGCTGGGTTCCGACGGGCTGCCCCGCGGGGCGACCAGCGGGCTGAACAGGGACATGGCGGACACGATATCCGCGGCGATGACGGGCATCCACGCCTACAGCAGGGTCACTTCGCAGTTCGCGGGCGTCCAGGAGGACGCCGCGTGGCGGCAGACGGTCATCGAGTTCCAGCACGGCTGGATCTTCCTGATATCGGCGGGTACCGGGGCTTTCCTGGCCGCCGCCGCCGAGCACGACTGCGACATCGAGGAGTTCACCACCCGCCTGCACGAAGTGATCCCCAAGCTGGCACCCTCGGCAGTGGGCGGAAGGGGGGTGGCCCATGCCTGACGAGCCCGACCAGGAGCTGGAGCTGACGTCGCCGTTAGTCCCCCTCTTCGTCATCACCAACGGACGCGCCCTGCCTCCGGAACACGAGTACGAGCACACCACGCTGGTCATGGCGGCGCAGGACGCGGCGGCCACGACGCTCACGCTCTCTCCCGAAGCAGGCCAGGTCATGGCCCTGATCACCGAGGGCTTCCTGTCCGTCGCCGAGGTGGCCGGCCACACGCACCTGCCGCTGGGCATCGTGCGCATCCTGCTGGCGCAGTTGGAGGAGGACGGCCTCATCCTCGTGAGAAGGCCGATACCCCGCGCCGAGCATGTCGACAGAGAACTGGTCAGCGCCGTGCTCGAAGGCCTGAAGAATCGATTCGGAGCGTAACGCGTGTACCTGGATCCAGACGTCTCCCACGCGGTGAAGATCCTCGTGGTCGGGCACTTCGGGGTCGGGAAGACCACCTGCATCGCAAGTCTCTCCGAGATCGAGCCGCTGCGGACCGAGGAGGAGATCACCGAGGCCAGCGAGGGGTTCGACGACCTGTCGGGCACACCTCACAAGAAGACCACCACCGTGGCCATGGACTTCGGCCGCCTCACCCTCAGCGACTCGCTGGTCCTCTACCTCTTCGGAACGCCCGGGCAGGAGCGTTTCAAGGAGATGTGGGAGGAGTTGTCGCGGGGCGCTCTGGGCGCACTGGTCCTCGTGGACCCCGAGCGTCTGCACGAGTCCTTCCCCGTCCTCGACCTGGTCGAGAGTTTCGGCCTGACGTACGCCATCGGCGTCAACCACTTCGAGGGGACCACGGACTACCCGCTCGACGAAGTCCGCGAGGCGTTGAACCTGACCGCCGACACGCCCGTCGCCAGGTGCGACGTCCGCGACGAGAGAACCTCGGCACAGGCCCTCATCACCCTCGTCGAACACCTCATGACCCAACTCGGCTAGGAGCCCCGCACCATGCAGCAGCCGCTTGACCCGCAGGAGATACCTCCCGGGTGCCCCGCGCACAAGAACGTCCAGCTGTACGGACCCTCGTTCGGAGCCGACCCCGACGGCCACTACGCGCATCTGCGCTCGTTCGGTATGAGCGCGCCCGTCGACATCGCCCCGGACGTGGAGGTCGAGCTGGTCACCAGCTATGACGCCGCCCTCTACGTCCTGCAGAACCCCTCGTCCTTCGTCCGGGACTCCCGCCGTTGGAACGCGCTGAACGAAGGCCGCGTCCCCGCCGACAGCCCCGCCCTGCCGATGATGAGCTACCGCCCCAACGCGCTGTTCAGCGACGGTGCGGCCCATGCCCGGCTGCGCCAGGCGGTCACCGACAGCCTCGCCACCGTCAACGAGCTCCAGCTCGTGAGGCAGACACAGCAGTCCGCCGACTACCTGATCAGCCGCTTCAGCGCCGAGCCCCGCGGCCAGGCGGAACTGATGGCGGAGTACGCCCAGCCGCTGCCGTTGCTCGTCTTCAGCGAACTGTTCGGCTGTCCCCCGGAGATCGGTGACCGGGTGATCGCCGGGATCAGCGGCATCTTCGAGGGGGCCCCGGGTGCCGACGAAGTACTGGGCGGGGCACTCACCGAGCTGATCGCCCTCAAACGGCGCCGTCCGGCCGCCGACCTGACGACGCGGCTGATGGAGCACCCGGCCCGGTTGAGCGACGAGGAGGTGCTGCACCAGCTCGTGACCCTGCTCTCCGGTGGCACCGCTCCCCTGTCCGCCACGATCGGGAGCAGCAGCGCGCTGTACCTGGACGAGGAGTGGCAGAGCGGGCTGCCGGTCGAGGACGCGGTCGCCCAGAGCCTGTGGAACTACGCTCCGATCGCCAACTACGCGGCTCACTACCCGGTCCATGACGTCGAGCTGGGCGGCAGGACGCTGCGGGCCGACGACCCCGTGCTGATCTCCTTCGCCGCGGCCAACACCGATCCCAAACTGACCGAGCACCGCCGGCAGCTCAGCGCGAAGGCCCATCTCGCCTTCGGTGCGGGCCCGCACGCGTGCCCCGCCAAGGATCCGGCTTTCATGATCGCGGTCACCGCGGTCGAGACCCTGCTCAACCGGCTGCCGGACATCGAGATGCGCGTTCCGTTCAAGACCCTCGCCTGGGTGCCGAGTCCGTGGAGCCGCTCGCTGGTGACCCTCCCCGTCCGGTTCACCCCGCAGGCCCAGCCGTCGGCCGCCACCCGCCCCGGCCAGCCGCAGCCGGGCGCCTCGTCCCAGCAGGGCGCATCCGCCGGGCAGCCCTCCGGATCCCAGCAGCAGAGCGCCGCTGCGCCGCAGCCCAAGGGCGGTCTCTTCAGCCGTTTCCTGGCATGGACGAGAGGGGAGTGATTTTTGTTACCCCCTGATGCCCCTGTGTTATTGGATGCTTCAACGATCTTGTGGGTATGCATGGCGGCTGGTTCTAGAAAGGAGCCGTCATCATGAGCGTCACCACGACTCCGTCGTCCGACCGCAGGGCGTCCGTCTCCCTCTTCTCGCGTCTGCGGACGGCGAGGGGACAGGCCGACCCCTTCCCGATATACGAGGAGCTGCTGTCGAGGGGCGAGGTCAGCCCGGCTCCGTGGGGTGGCTCCCTCGTCACAGGCTTCGCCGTCTGCGATGAGGTACTACGCAGCCGCGACTGGCTGGAACCCGACAAACGCTGGCGGGAGCGGCAAGGACCGGGGACACGCTGGAACGCCTCGTCCTCGCAGGAGATGAGCAGCACGCTGGCCGCGCTCAACCCTCCCGACCACACACGGGCCCGACGGGCGGCCGGTACGTTCGACCGGGCCACGGTGGAGCGGATCGGCCGGTCGGTGAGCCGGACGACCGATCAGCTCCTGAGCACCCTCGCGGAGCGCTTGCGGGACGGGGAGGCGGACTTCTCGGCACTCGTGGGCGAGGAGCTGCCGGTCGCCACCATCGGCGAGTGGCTCGGACTGCCCGCTGCCGACTGGCCCCGTCTGCGGGAACTGACGCACGACCAGGTCTTCACCCAGGAACTGCTTCCGTCGGCGAGCCAGCTGGCCGCGTCGGACACGGCCACGGCCGAACTGCGCGCCTACTTCACCGACCTCGTGAAAAACCGGCGTGCCCGCCCCGGTGAGGATCCCGTGTCCCGCTGGATAGCGTCCTGGGACGCCTTGGAACCCGACCGCGACAAGGCCGACGAAGCGGTCTACTTCCTGGTTCTGTTCGTCCTCCTGGCCGCCCTGGAGACCACCGCGACCCTCCTGACGACCATGACGCTCCTGCTCGTCGAGGACCCGGCACGCTGGGACCTGGTCGCGGACCGCCCCGACCTGGTCCCCGCCTTCGTGGAGGAGACACTGCGCTACGACCCGCCCACCCATGTCATCAGCAGGGTCGCCGCCGCGGACTGCGTCCTGGGCGGAGTGGAGATACGCAAGGACGAGATGGTGCACCTCATGGTGGGGGCCGCCCATCGGGACCCGGCGAAACACAGGGAGCCCGGCAGGTTCGACCCCTTGCGCCCGCCCGCCCACCTCGCCTTCAGCGGCGGCATCCACTACTGCCTCGGCGCACCGCTGGCCCGGCTGGAGGCCCAGACCCTTCTCCGTCAGCTCATCCGCCGTCTGCCCCGTCTCACTCTCGTACGCCGCCCGACGATGGCCCCCCGGGTCGCGTTCCGGCGCCCGCTGAACCTGGATGTCGCTCTCGCATGAACGAAACCGCCGGTCCGCTCACCCACTCCTCCCGCAAAGCGATACGCGCCGACCAGGACGGCCCCGTACTCCGTGTCCGGCTCAACCCCTGGGACCAGGAGGACACCCTGGGCACCGCCGTCCTCGACGATCTCCTCCTCCTGCTCGACGACCTGCACGACCGCCCGGACGTCCGCCTTCTGATCCTCTCGTCCATGGGCACGGACTTCTGCCTGGGAGCCGACCGCAACGAGTACCAGGCGGCACTCACCGCGGATCCCACCGGTTCCGCGTTGCGGCGCATCGCGGACAAGGCCCAGCGGCTGTGCCAGGCCCTGGAGAGCACCCACGCCGTCACCATCGCCAGGCTTCACGGCCGGGTGATCGGTGCCGGGCTCGCGCTCGCCTCGTTCTGCGACCTGCGCGTGGGCGCGGACACCTGCCGGTTCCGCATGCCGGAGGTCGGAGTCGGACTCCCCCCTGCCTGGGGAGGGGCGATGGGCCGCCTCGTCTCCGAGGGCGGCGCCGCCAGGATCCGCGAACTCATGCTGACCTGCGACGTGTTCGACGCCGACACCGCTCACCGGCTCGGTCTCCTCCACCGGACCGCTCCGCTCGACCGGCTGGACGAGGTCGTCGACGCCTGGGCGAGGCCCCTCGTCCGGCGCTCCCCCGAAGCCCTCGTCCTGACCAAGCGCATGCTGGCCGGCTACGCGCGGGCCGACCGGACGGCGGACACCTCCCTGCTCGACTCCCATCTTCTGACCGCTCACCTCAACCGGCGCCGGTGACCGGCCCGGTGCCCGGCGGCGCCGGGGCCCTGCCGTCGCGACCGGTGACGAAGCCGGTCACCGGTCGCGGCAGGCCGAGGAGGAGACCGGCTACGGCATGAGGTGACGGCCCGGGCGGGGAGTCCGCCCCCACGAACGCGCCACGTCAGGAAGTGCCGAACCCTCCGAGGAGCTCCTCGCGGTGACCCCGGGGCCGGGGTGCCGTGCCCGGTCCTGAGAGGCGCGGATCTGCGGGACCGGCCGCTCGCACGTCGCCGGACCGCCGGCGGAGAGGGTGGCGGCCGGCGCTCCGTCCGACGCGTTCGTGGCGGCGAGGGGTTCGGCTCAGGACGCGGGCTCCGCCGCCGGGATCATGGCCACCGCCACGTCTCCCGAGGCGATCGTCGTCGGCTGGCTCTCCGGCCTCTGCGGCCGTAAGAAGTGGCTGCTCCACGTCCGTGTCGTCCTCGGGCTCGCCCGGTTCGGCATCATCGGGCCGGCCGGGATGAGGAGCCTGCCCCTGTTCCTGCGGTTATCCGCGGTCTCCGGACTCGGAGCGGGGACGGGTTTCATGGCCGTCGCCGCCTGGGGGCTCGACGGCGCCTTCATCCTGGCGGGTTGCCTCTCGTTCCTCGCGGGGTTCCTCGCCACACCCGGTCGCGGCCGGAAGGCCGGCCCGCTGGTGAAGGCCGCTCCGGCCCCGAGGGCCAGGGAGACCGGCTGACGGCACATACGTGTGGGGCCCGGTTCCTGGAACCGGGCCCCACACGTATGTGCCGTCAGTCGCCGCAGCGCCTCTGGCGGAGCGAGTGCAGGTGTGCGCTGGACTTACGGGCGAAGGCGAGGGAGTCGACCGGGTTGTCGTGCTCGGTCTGCCAGTGGTGGTAGGTACGGCCACGGTGGGTACGGGTGGTGACCCGGCTCAGGAAGTTCTTGTAGTCGATGTCCCCGTCACCGACGTCCGTCATGTCGTAGCCGTCACGGACGGAGTCGTCGCGCGTGCCGTCCTTGACGTGGAAGAGGGGGTAGCGGTGGGGCTGCTCGAGTACGTAGTCGATGGGGTCGAAGGGGGCCGGTGTGCCGTCCGCCCGCTTGCCGAAGCGGAACTGGGCGCAGAACGCCCAGTAGATGTCCATCTCGAGGTAGACCAGGTCGGGGTCGGTCTCGGCGAGCAGGACGTCGTAGAGGCGCACCTTCGGCTTGTCGGTGGCGAAGGAGAACTCCTCCGCGTGGTTGTGCTGGTAGAACTTCATGCCGCGCTTGCGGGCGGCGGCGCCGTAGGTGTTGAAGTCCTCCGCGGCCCGCTTCCAGCCGTCGACCGTGGAGCCGTAGCGGAAGGGCCCGGAGGCGGTGCCGATGTGCTTGAGGCCGAGGGCCTCCGCCTCGTCGAGGACCTTGGTGAGGTTCTGCGCGAAGGAGTAGGCACCGGGGTTGTCGTCGTCGTAGTAGTTGACGTGGCTGCCTATGGGGTTGAGGCCGTGGTCCCCGGCCAGCCTCTTGAGCTGGGCGAGTGTGAGGGCACCGGCCGAGCCCTGGGTGTAGCCGGCGAACTCGATCTCGTCGTAGCCGTACTTCTCGAGCTCGGCGAAGACCGGGGCGAACCCGAGGGTGGAGATCTTGTCGCGGAGACTGTAGAGCTGGATGCCGAGGCGGCCGGGGGGCAGGACGGCCCGGCCCTTGCCGTGGCCGTTCCCGTGGCCGTGTTCGTGTCCGTGGCCGCCGTGCGGACCCGCCGCCTGGGCGGTGGCGCCGCTGAGGAGGGTGGCGGCCGTGGCTCCGGCGGCCACGCCCAGGACGTTGCGGCGGCTGAGTCTGCGCGCGAGCTCGGGGTCCTTCGGGGTGCGGCTCATGATCACGAATCTCCCTGTGAACGTACGGGCGGGGCGGATTGTCAGTGCAGTCCGGCAAGCTGGAGCAGCAGGGACTTCACTTCGGTGGCCTGGACTCGGCCGGTGAACGCGTGGGGGGTGGAGCAGAGGATGAGCGGGCCTTCGTCGTCGCTCGTGGGAAGGCGGCCGTGGCTGCCGCGGACGGGTGAGGGGTCCAGAGGGACGACCGCCATGCGGTAGCGCATCCCGAGTTTCTTGCGGGCGACTGCCGAGGCGGCCCTGACCCGGACGTAGGGGTCCTGGGGGTCCATGAAGAGTTCCACGGGGTCGTAGCCCGGTTTGCGGTGGATCTCGACGAGCTGCGCGAAGTCGGGTGCGCGGTCGTCGTCGAGCCAGTAGTAGTACGTGAACCAGGCGTCCTTCTCCGCGACGGCGACGAGCTCGCCGGAGCGGGGATGGTCCAGGTGGTGGGCCTTCTTGCCTTCGTCGTCGAGGAGTTGCTCGATTCCGGGCAGGTCCGCGAGGGCTTCCCGGGTCGCTTCGAGGTCCTCGGGCCGGCGTACGTAGATGTGGGCGAGCTGGTGGTCGGCGACGGCGAAGGCACGCGAGGCCATCGGGTCGAGGTACTCCATGCCGTCCTGGGTGTGGACCTCCAGCAGGCCGGCGCGGCGCAGCGCGCGGTTGATGTCCACGGGCCGGTCGACGCGTGTGATGCCGTACTCGGAGAGGGCGACGACGGTGCGGCCCTCGGCCCTGGCGTCGTCCAGCAGGGGTCCCACGGCACGGTCGAGGTCGGCCGCGGCCCGGTGGGAGCGGGGGTCGTCGGGGCCGTAGCGCTGGAGGTCGTAGTCGAGGTGCGGGAGGTAGCAGAGGGCCAGGTCGGGGGTGCGGGTGGTGAGGATGTGCCGGGTGGCGTCGATGATCCACTGCGAGGAGACGAGGTCGGCACCGGGCCCCCAGAAGTGGAAGAGGGGGAAGGTGCCGAGCTCTTCCGTGAGCTCGTCGTGCAGCGCCGGGGGCCTGGTGTAGCAGTCGGGTTCCTTGCGGCCGTCCGCGTAGTACACGGGGCGCGGGGTGACGGTCCAGTCGGTGTCGGCGCCCATCGCGTACCACCAGCAGATGTTGGCGACGGTGTAGCCGGGGTGGGCGCGCCGGGCGGCGTCCCAGAGCTTGTCCCCCCCGACGAGCCCGTTGTGCTGGCGCCACAGGAGGACGTCGCCGAGCTCGCGGAAGTACCAGCCGTTGGCGACGATGCCGTGTTCGGCGGGGGTGGTGCCGGTGAGGAAGGTGGACTGGGCGGCGCAGGTGACGGCGGGCAGGACGGTGGTCAGGGGTGCCTGTGCGCCGGTTCCGGCCATGGCTCTCAGGTTCGGCATGTGTGCCAGGAGCTGGGGGGTGAGGCCTACGACGTCGAGGACGAGGAGGGGGGTGGGACGCGTACCGGCTTCGGGGGCGGTCAAGGGAGCTCCTTCAGTCCGAGGTCGACGAGGAGGTCGCGGGCGAGGGTGAGTTCGGCGGTGATGCCGTCGGCGAGCTGGGTGCGGGTGCGCGGCCGGAGCTCGGCGGGAAGCGCCTGCCAGGTGTACGTCTCGACTTCGAGGTGGCGGGTGAGGGGCACGGGCCCGCCGACGAGCCGGTTCAGCACGGACCGGAGGACGGGGAGTGTGGAGGTGAGCGGAGGCGCCGGCGGTGCGTGCAGGGGGACGTGGAAGTGGGAGCGCCAGGGCGTGCTGTCGGGGAGGACGCCGCCGGACACCGCCTCGTCCAGGTCGTCGGTCCCGCGCAGGCCCGACGCGGTGAGCGTGCGTGTCTGGTGCAGGAAGCGGGGTTCGGCGAACGCGCCCAGGGCGGCGCGCACCTCGGGCAGGTGCGGGTGTTCGGCGTGCAGTGCCGCGGAGAGCTGG
Organism: Streptomyces sp. NPDC014623; assembly: GCF_043088245.1. Taxonomy (NCBI): domain Bacteria; kingdom Bacillati; phylum Actinomycetota; class Actinomycetes; order Kitasatosporales; family Streptomycetaceae; genus Streptomyces; species Streptomyces sp. NPDC014623. Next base: position 103,239 of record NZ_JBIBZU010000007.1, read on the forward strand.
GCCTTGACGACGGGGATCCCGGCCGTGTGCAGGGCGTCCAGCGCGGTGTCCGGGTCCTCGAAGGAGGTGGCCAGGTGACAGGTGTCGACGCAGATGCCGATGCGGTCGTGGCCCACCGCGGTGAGGGGGCCGATGGCGTCGGCGGTGGTCTCCACGGTGCAGCCCGGTTCGGGTTCGAGGCCGATCCTGATGGTTTTGCCGGTCAGCTCGGCGAGGGCGTCGAGCCGCTGCGCGAGCGTGGTGAGTGCTTTCTGCGCCGTACCGGCTGCCGTGGGGTCGTCGGCGAACGGGGTGCGCCAGGCGATCGGCAGGGTGGAGACGCTGCCGTCGGTGACGTCGTCGGGGAGCAGGGCGGCGAGCAGTCTGGCCAGGTCGGTGGTGTGGGCGAGCCGCTCGGGGTCGGTCCAGTCCGGTGTGTAGACGCGGTACTTGACCTCCTGGGCTCCGAAGCCCTCGTAGGGGAAGCCGTTGAGGGTGACCACTTCCAGGCCGCGGTGGTCGAGCTCGCCGCGTAGCGAGCGCAGGGCGGCGGGGTCGTTGACCAGGACGCGGGCGGCGTCCTTGGCGAGCCAGAGGCCGATCCCGATGCGGTCCCGGCCGAGCCGTCGGCGTACGGGCTCACAGTGGTCGCGCAGTTGTGCGCGGACTCCTTCGAGGGTCTCGGCGGGGTGCACGTTCGTGCAGTACGCGAGGTGGACGACGGAGCCGTCGGGGTGGCGGAAGCGCATGCTTCACTCCCCGCCTCGGAGGATGGAGTTTCCCTCGTGGAGCGGGCCGGGGGCCGCGGTGTCGAGCTGGAGCCGGCCGCTCTGCCCGTAGAAGGCGACGGGGTTGCGCCAGAGGACCTTGTCGACGTCGTCCTCGTCGAATCCGGCCTTCAGCATGGTGTCGGCCACCTTGCGGGTCTTCAGCGGGTCGCTCTTTCCCCAGTCGGCGGCCGAGTTGACGAGGATCTTGTCGGTGCCGTGGTTCCGCAGGACCGTGATCATGCGGTCCTCGTCCATCTTGGTGTCCGGATAGATGGAGAAACCGGCCCAGCAGCCGCTGTCGAGGGCGTCCTTCACGGTCGTCTCGTTGAGGTGGTCGAGCAGGACCAGCTCCGGGGCGAGGTCCGATTCGCGGACGACGTCGATGGTGCGGTGCAGCCCGGCGAGCTTGTCGCGGTGCGGGGTGTGGACGAGCGCGGGAAGTCCGTGGTCGGCGGCGAGCTGCAGCTGGGTGGCGAGAGCGGTGTCCTCGGCGGGGGTCATCGAGTCGTAGCCGATCTCACCGACGGCGACGACGGAGTCCTTGACGAGGTAGCGCGGCAGGGCGTCCAGGACGGGGGTGCAGCGGGGGTCGTTCGCCTCCTTGGGGTTGAGGGCGAGTGTGCAGTGGTGCGCGATGCCGTACTGGGAGGCGCGGAAGGGCTCCCAGCCGAGGAGGGCGTCGAAGTAGTCGAAGAAGCTGGCGGGCGAGGTGCGGGGCTGGCCGAGCCAGAAGGAGGGTTCGACGAGGGCGCGGACCCCGGCGTCGTACATCGCCCGGTAGTCGTCCGTGGTGCGGGAGGTCATGTGGATGTGGGGGTCGAAGATCCTCATCGGGGTTCCTCCGTGGACGTGGGGGCGGGGACGGCCGGGGCCGTGAGGTCGAGTACGGTCCGCAGGCCGGCGGGGACGGGGCGTCCCGCCGCGGTACGTTCGGTGGCGAAGTCACGGAGCATTCGGGCGAGTTCGGTGTCGCCGCGGGCCCGCTCGCCGAGCCGGTCCAGGGCCTCGACCGGGACCTCGGTGAAGAGGCACTTGAGGACGGCGTGCCGCCAGCCGTGTGCGTCGAGGTGGGCCGCGCCGTACGGGCCGACGGCCGCTGCGACCAGCCGGGTGTCGTTGGTGCGCAGGGCGTCCTCGACGAGCGGCAGTGCGCCGGCGCCGAGGTCGAGCCGGTGCAGGGTGAGGAGGACGGCGCGGCGTTCGGCGGCGGTGCCCCGCTCGTAGAGCCTGGTCACCGCCGGCAGCCCCGCGCGGGCTTCGACGAGCAGCAGCGCGCGTGCGGAATCGGCGTGCTCGGGTCCGCAGTGTCTCCCCGCGGATGCGAACCGCAGTTCCCAGGGCGGGTCGCCGCTGTCCGCGCCGGGGTGGGCCGCGGCGTGCGCGGCTTCGGCGAGCGCTTCGTCGAGCCAGGCCCTGGCCGCCCCCCGGAGCCGGCCGTCGAGTTCCTTGCGGCTGTTCAGCACGGTGCGGCTCCGTTCGTCGGCCCGGTGGCCCGGCGCAGGAAGTCGATCGAGCTGCGGGCCAGCTCGGGGCCCGCGTGGGAGTGGCGGGGCAGCTCGACGACGGTGAGGCCGTCGTATCCGCTGGAGGCGAGTGCTTCGAGCACCGGCGGGAAGTCGATCTCGCCGTCGCCGAACGGCAGGTGTTCGTGTACGCCGCGTCGCATGTCCTCGATCTGTACGTGGCGGAGCCAGGGGGCGGCTTCCTTCACACAGTCGACGGGCGGGGCGGGCTCCAGGCACTGGCAGTGGCCTATGTCCAGGGTGAGTCCGAGAGAACCGGGGTCGCCGAGGAGGGTGCGCAGGTGGTGGAAGTCGGCGAGCGTGGCGAGGAGGTGACCGGGTTCCGGCTCCACGGCGAGGGGGACGCCCGCACGGTCCGAGGCGTCCAGGACGGGGGCGAGTGCGTCGGCCAGCCGTTGCCACGCGGTGTCCGTGGTGGTGTCCGGTGGTGTGAGGCCGCTGAAGCAGTGCACGGCGTGGGCTCCGAGGTCGGCGGCCACCTCGACGGCCCGGACGAGGAGGGCGGTGCGGGCCGCGCGGGCCTCCGGGTCGGGGTCGAGGAGGGAGGGCCCGTGCTTGCGCCGGGGGTCGAGGACATAGCGCGCGCCGGTCTCGACGGTGACGCCGAGGCCCAGTCCGGTGAGCCTGCGGGCCACCTGCCGGGTGCGGGCCGCGAGGTCGGGGGCGAGCGGGTCGAGGTGCATGTGGTCGAGGGTGAGGCCGACCCCGTCGTAGCCGAGGTCGGCGAGGAGGCCGAGGGCGTCGTCGAGCCGGAGGTCGGTCAGCCCGTTGGTGCCGTAGCCGAGGCGGAGGCTCATGTCGGGCTCACCTTCCGGGCGAGCGTGCGGGCCACGGGCACGAGTCCCATGACCGCGAGCCCGGTGACGGGTGCGCCGGCCCTGGTGGCGAGTGCGGCCTGCAGCGGGATCATGGCGCGGATACCGCCTCCGACGGCGCGTCGGGTGAGGGGCGGGGAGGGGTTGAGGGCGGCGTGGAACGACGGGGTCACGAAGGTGTGGAGGTAGGCACCGGTGAAGGCGGGGATCAGCAGCCGTCCGGCGGTGGTGCGGGGCGGCTCCCCCGGCATTGCCCTGCCGCGCAGCACTGCTGCCCCGATTCCGGCCGCACCGGCCAGCGCCGCCAGCGGCGCGGCGGTCGAGCCGCCCTGTGCCTCGTGCCGGGAGACGGCGGTCACGGCGTACGTGTGGGCGCCGAGCGCGAGGGCGGCGGGGAGCGCGGCGGAAGGTGTGCGGGCGCCCCCGGCCGCCCTCCCCCCGGCAGCCGCCGTCGGCCTCGCTGCCGCCGTGGCGGTCGCGCCGAGCAGCAGGTCCAGGGTGCGGGCCGCGGCCATCGCGGCAGGTCCCAGCTTCGTGTGTTTGAGGTGCAGGTCGTAGGCCCAGACCGTGGCCGCCAGGCCGGAGGCCACGGCCAGGGCGGGGCGGCCCGCGCGAGCGGCCAGGGCCAGGCCCGCCGCCGTGAGGGCGCCCGCTGCGGCCAGGGCCGCCCCCGGTGCGACGCGGCCCGAGGGGATCGGGCGGTGCGGGCGGTCGACGGCGTCCTCCTCCCGGTCCGCCCAGTCGTTGAGGGCCATGCCCGCCTCGTACAGGCACAGCGACGCGCCGACCGCGAGTGCGGTGCCCCGGCCGGGGCGCCGGCCGGTGGCGGCCGCCCCGGCGAACGCGTCTCCCGGCACGGTGAACAGCGCGGACACGCGCAGCAGCTCCGTCCAGGCCCGCAGGTGCGCGCGGGCACGGGGCCTGTCCGGTGCGGGCGCAGTCCCGCCCGCACCGGACAGGCTGTCCTGGGAGGTCCGCACGGGGACGGCCGGGGTCCGCTGCGGGGCAGCGAGCAGCCGGGGGGAGCCGGTCATCGCCGCGAGCAGCCGGAGCGGCCTCACCGGGCGGTCCGCAGGCGTTCGGCGAAGGCCAGCAGTTCCGCGTACTGCTCGGGCAGCGCGGCGGGACCGCCGTCCGGGTCCTTGAAGTAGAAGCCCAGCTCGGGCCGCGGCCCGGTCAGGCCTGCCTCGTGGGCGCGGGCCAGCAGCCGGACCAGGTCCAGTACCAGCGGTGCGGCGAGGGCGGAGTCACATCCCTGCCAGATCGTCTGGAGGATCATCCGTGAGCCGAGGAACCCGTCGAAGGCGATGTGGTCCCACGCCGTCTTCCAGTCCCCCATCGCCGGTACGTCGTCGATGTGGACCTCGCCCTCGGGGGCCGACCCGAGCGTGTCGGCGAGGACGCGTTCCTTGCCCGCGTTCTTGGCGGCCGCCGCAGCCGGGTCGGCCAGCGCCGCCCCGTCCCCGCCGCCCAGCAGGTTCGTGCCCGACCACGCCCGCACCGGCAGTGCACGTTGGACGAACATCGGTGCGAGCACGGAACGGAGCAGCGTCTGACCTGTCTTGCCGTCACGTCCGGCGTGGGGAAGTCCGCAGGAGTCGACGGCGTCCTGGAGGTGCGGGCTGCGCAGCCCGGTGGAGGGGGTGAAGTTGGCGTACGGGCAGCCGGCGCGGAGCGCGGCCGCCGCGTAGAGCGAGCTGGCGGGCAGCCGGGAGTCGCCCTCACCGGGGGCGGGTTCGGTCGAGGCGACGTTGACGACGACCGTGCGGGCCAGCCCGTGGCGGTGGGTGAAGGCCTCGATGTCGGCGGCGAAGGCGGCGACGAGCTCCTCGTCGGTGCGGGTGTCACCCGGGAGCGGTCCCCCGGGCCGTATCTCCGCGTCGGCGGCGGTGAGTTCGGCCTCGACGGCCGCGGGAAGCCCGTGGGGGAGCACTCCTCCGGCCGCGAGGGCCTCGGCCCTCTTGGGCAGGGGGCAGTCGAGGGTGTCGTGCCCGCCGAAGACGAGGGAGGTCAGCGGTGGCAGCCCGCTGCCGGTGAAGGGTGGTGTCTCGGTGACCATGCCGGTCGGCGGGTGGAGCCCGCCCGCGATGGCCGCGCACCCGGCGGTGGCGGTGGTGGCGACGGAGCCGCGTGCTCCGATGAACCAGACTCCGGTACGAACGGCATGTGCGGTCACGGGCTGCCTCCCTGGGGGGATGTAGAGGGGTGGTGGGCGGCGGGCGGGGAGGAGTCGCGCTTCCCCTCCCGCCGCCGGTGCAGGAGGTGGCCGCCCTACGTCGAGGGCAGTTCCTTCAGCTGGATGTTGCGGAAGGACACCTGGTCATCGGCTCCGTGGTTCTGGAGGCCGATGTAGCCGTCCTTGAGGCTGCGGGCCGGGTCGGTGTTGGTGAAGTCGTTGATCTTCACCCCGTTGAGGAAGACCTGGAGCCGCTCGCCCCGGACCTTGATCTCGTAGCTGTTCCACTGGCCGGGTGGCCGCAGGACCCGGTCACGCGCCTTGATGTCGGCGGACTTGAAGGTGTAGACGGCGCCGGTCGTGCGGTCCGGCGCGTCCGTGGCGTCGATCTGGACCTCGTAGCCGTTGTTCACCGCGGACCACGGGTCGTCCGACTCGGGGAAGCCGACGAAGACACCGGAGTTGTCGTCGCCCGCCATCTTCCAGTCGAGTTTCAGCGAGTAGGAGCCCAGCTCCTTGGCCTGGTAGGTCAGCAGGCCCATGCCGCCCTCGGAGCGCAGCTCGCCGTCCGCGACGGCGAACTTGCCGGGGCCGGCCTGCTTCCACCCTTCGAGCGTCTTGCCGTTGAAGATCGTCCGGTAGCCGGTGTCCGGTTTGCAGTTGGCCTTCACCTGCCCGGAGGAATAGCGCAGCCCGCCCAGCAGGTGCTGCCGGAAGGCGGGTTCGGCGTAGGACTCCTTGGTGTGGCCGAGGCCGGTGTAGAAGGAGCGTCCGCCCTGGTACGCCTGGCACCAGGCGATCGGGTGGTCACCCTTCATGTTGCCGCCGGTGTAGGTGGTCTCGTCCAGGGTGGCGAGGACCTGGGCCTTGTCCCGGGGGTTGGTGCGGTAGTTGTACCACTCGTCGGTGCGGTCCCAGGCCTCGTCCAGGTGCGCGGTCGCCGGGTGGTCGTGGTTCTCCACACGGACGGTCGCGGGCTGGATCTGCGGGTGCGAGTCGAAGTACGCCCCGACGAGTCCTCCGTAGAACTCCCAGTCGTACTCGGTGTCGGCCGCGGCGTGGACGCCCATGTAACCGCCGCCGGTGGAGACGAAGTTCTCGAACGCCTTCTTCTGCTCGGCGTTCAGGACGTCCCCGGTCGTCGAGAGGAAGACGACGGCGTCGTAGCGCGCCAGGTTGCTGGTGGTGAACTGTCCGGCCTCCTCGGTGGAGTCGACCGTGATGTTGGTGTCCTTGCCCAGTTCCTTCAGTGCCGTGATGCCCGCGGGGATCGAGTCGTGCCGGAAGCCGCCCGTCTTGGAGAAGACGAGGACGCGCTTGGCGGTCCGGTCGACCGGGCTGTCGGAGAGTTCGAAGTCGTCCACGTCGTACAGGGCTCCGGCTCCGCCCTTGAAGACCAGGAAGAGTTCCGTCGCCTTCTTCGGTGCGCCGCGCAGCGGCACGTCGATGTCCTGGAACGTGTCCCAGCTGCCGGTCACCGGGACGGGTGCGGAGCCGAGGATCTTGCCGGTGGGCGATCCGGCCCGCACTTCGAGGAAGCCTCCCGCGCCGGCCGAGGAGATGCGGGCGGTGAGCTTGGTGGAGCCGTCGAGGATGTACGGGGTGAAGGAGATCCAGTCGTCGTTGTCGATGTCTCCGACGGTCCGGCCGCCGTGGGCGCTGGACTTGCTCGGGGTGGTGATACCGGAGGAGTCGGTGAAGTGCTCGGCCTGGCGGTGGCGCGGCTGGAGCATCGCCTGGTCGCGGCCGGTCAGTGCGGCCTGGCCGCCGCCACCGCCGTCGGTGTAGGACGCCGAGATGCCGCCGTAGATGTTGGCGTTCGGGTCGTGGCCGCCTTCCATGGCGGTCTTGATGGTGCCCTCGCAGCCGTGTTCGGTGGTGATGTCGTGGCCGTGGCTGTCATGGCCCAGCGTGAACTTGACCTCGACCTCGGTGCAGTCGATGGTGCCGTCCTCCGGGTCCTTGACGGTCACCTTGAAGGGGACCTCGTCACCGAACTCGAAGAGCTGGCCGTCGGACGGGAACTGCATGTCGACGACGGGCGCGGTGTTGCCGACGGTGACGTGCACGCTCGCCGAACCGGTGCGGCCCGTCGGGTCCTTGACGGTCACCGTCGCCGTGTAGGTGCCGTTCTTCTTGTACGTGTACGCGGGGTCGGCCGCCGTGGACCTGCCGCCGTCGCCGAAGTCCCAGGCGTAGGTCAGGGCGTCACCGTCGCCGTCGGTGGTGCCGGCCGAGGAGAACTTCACCCTGAGGGGTGCGACTCCGGAGGTCTTGTTCGAGGAGGCCTCGGCGATGGGTGAGCGGCCACCGGTGGCGTTCTCGATGCGGTACAGCGCCGAGTGTTCGTCGCCGCCGAACCAGGAGAGGCCGTAGTCCAGGACGTACAGGGCGCCGTCGGGTCCGAACGCCATGTCCATCACCTGTGTCCCGGTCCACGGGATGTCGTTGACGGACTGGACGGCGCCGTCGGCGTCCTGTTCGATGCGCTTGATCCACTGCCGGCCGAACTCTCCGGCGAAGAAGTCCCCGTCGTACTCCTCGGGGAACTTCACCGGTGAGTCGAGGTCCGCGTCGTAGTGGTAGACGGGTCCGCCCATCGGGGACTCGGAGCCGGTGCCGAATTCGGGCACGGACGCGCCGTCGTACGGGATCCAGGCAGCCTGCGCGGGCGGCAGGTCGACCAGGCCCGTGTTGTACCGCGACTCGTTCTTCGGGGCGGCGCAGTCGAAGGCCGGTCCGGAGGTCTGCGTCGCGAAGTCGTAGTCCCTGTAAGGGTCGTTGTCACCGGTGCAGAAGGGCCAGCCGAAGTTGCCGGGCTTCGTCACCCGGGCGAACTCCACCTGTCCGGCCGGCCCGCGGTTCGGGTCGGCGGCTCCCGCGTCGGGGCCGTAGTCGCCGACGTAGAGGATGCCGGTGGCCTTGTCCACGCTGAAGCGGAAGGGGTTGCGGAAGCCCATCGCGTAGATCTCGGGCCGCGTCTTGTCCGTACCGGGGGTGAAGAGGTTCCCCTCGGGGACGGTGTACGAGCCGTCGTCGGCCACCTTGATGCGGAGGATCTTGCCGCGCAGGTCGTTGGTGTTGCCCGAGGTGCGGCGGGCATCGAACGCCGGGTTGCGGTCGGGGCGGTCGTCGAGCGGCGAGAAACCGTCGGAGGCGAACGGGTTGGAGTCGTCACCCGTCGAGAGGTAGAGGTTGCCCTGTGCGTCGAAGTCGATGTCGCCGCCCACGTGGCAGCACATGCCGCGCGTGGCGGGGATGTCGAGGACCTTCTTCTCGCTCGCGTTGTCGAGGGTTCCGTCCTCGTTGAGCACGAAGCGGGAGAGCCGGTTCACGCCGTCGAACTTCGCGAAGTCGGCTGCGGTGCCGTTCTCCGGGGCGTCGCCCGCGGGGGTGTCCAGCGGGGGCGCGTAGTAGAGGTAGACCGCCCGGTTCTCCGCGAAGTCCGGGTCGACCCCGATGCCCTGGAGCCCTTCCTCGTCGTGCGAGTAGACGGGGATGGTGCCGGAGACCCGGGTGTTGCCCGAACTGTCCGTGATCCGCAGCTCGCCGTTGCGTGAGGTGTGCAGCACGCTGCGGTCGGGGAGCACCGCCAGCGAGATGGGTTCGCCGGTCTCGGCGGCGCCCTTGGCGAGGGTGACCTGCTGGAAGTCCTCGGCGGCGTCCTGTGCGGCCGAGGCTGCCCGGGCGTCGGCGGTGGCGACGGGCGAGGATCCCAGGGTGAGGGTTGCGGCGGCGAGCAGTCCGCCGGTGAAGAGGGCGAGTGTCTTTCGGGCTCGGAGCCGTCTGCTGCTTCTGTGCACGTGCGTCCTCCGGAGTGGGCCGGTTGTTCGGGCGGTGCGTTCTGCCGTTCGCGCGGGGACTGCCGCGCTCGTCACCGGGGTCCTCACGGGGCCCCGGGGACGTGGGTCATGTCGTGTACACGTAGGGGACCGTAGCCGTGTTCGTCCCGTACGGAAAGCCCTTGCGCAGGGGTGGGATCGAACTTTTGCCCATGGCTGGACAAAGAGGCGTCCGGGCAGGCCTGACCGCCCCGCGGCGCATGGCCGACGGGGCTGCTCCGCCTGCCCGCCCCTTCCCGGAGCGGGCTCCGCCCCGGACCCGCGCCCCGGTCTCCCCGGGCTTCGTCCGGAGGGGCCCGGTGGGTCCGAGGTGACTCGGCGTGATCAGGCCTGCCCGGTGTCCGAGGGCCGGGGGCCGGGGGCTATTCGCCGCCCCCGAACGCCGCGTCGAACGAGGCGCTCGGCGGGTCGAAGTCGAACCGCTTCAGCGAGGCCAGCGCCTCCGGCGCCCCCGTCAGCCGGTCCATGCCCGCGTCCTCCCACTCCACGGAGACCGGCCCTTCGTATCCGATGGACCGCAGCATCCGGAAGACGTCCTCCCAGGGCACGTCGCCGTGCCCGGCCGAGACGAAGTCCCAGCCGCGTCGCGGATCACCCCACGGCAGGTGCGAGCCGAGGCGCCCGTTGCGTCCGTCGAGACGCTTACGGGCCTCCTTGCAGTCCACGTGGTAGATCCGGTCCCGGAAGTCGTACAGGAAGCCGACCGGGTCGAGGTCCTGCCACACGAAGTGGCTCGGGTCGAAGTTCAGCCCGAACGCGGGCCGGTGGTCCACGGCCTCCAGGGCCCGTTTCGTCGTCCAGTAGTCGTACGCGATCTCGCTGGGGTGCACCTCGTGGGCGAAGCGCACGCCCTCGGCGTCGAAGACGTCCAGGACCGGGTTCCACCGCTCGGCGAAGTCCTCGTAACCGCGTTCGATCATGTGCGGCGGGACCGGGGGGAACATGGCCACCAGGTGCCAGATCGAGGAACCGGTGAAGCCGATGACCGTGTCGACGCCGAAGGCGGCCGCCGCGCGGGCGGTGTTCTTGATCTCTTCGGCCGCCCGTCGGCGCACGCCTTCGGGCTCCCCGTCCCCCCAGACGCGGGCGGGCACGATGCCCTGGTGACGCTCGTCGATCGGGCTGTCGCAGACGGCCTGGCCGACGAGGTGGTTGGAGACCGCCCAGCACTTCAGCCCGTACTTGTCGAGCAGCTGCCGCCGCCCGTCGAGGTAACCGGGATCCGCGAGAGCTTTGTCCACTTCGAAGTGATCGCCCCAGCAGGCGAGTTCGAGACCGTCGTAACCGAAGTCCCGGGCGAGCCGGCAGACCTCCTCCAGTGGAAGGTCTGCCCACTGGCCGGTGAAGAGAGTGAAGGGACGGGGCATGCGCGAAACCTCCTAGAAGGGGACCGGGGTGTGCACGGAGTTCTTGGCGGCGCTCTCCTCGACGGCGGCGAGAACCCGCTGCACCTGGAGCCCGTCGGCGAACGACGGTACGGGGGCGCGGCCTTCGACGATCGTGCGCACCACGTCACGGGCCTGGTGGACGAAGGTGTGCTCGTAGCCCAGGCCGTGGCCCGGCGGCCACCACGCCTCCAGATAGGGGTGCTGGGGTTCGGTGACGAGGATCCGGCGGAAGCCGGCGCTGGGGGCGGGTTCGGTGTGGTCGTGGAAGGAGAGTTCGTTGAGCCGTTCCAGGTCGAAGGCGATCGATCCCAGCTCTCCGTTGATCTCCAGACGCAAGGCGTTCTTACGGCCCGCCGCCATCCTGGTCGCCTCGAAGGACGCGAGGGCTCCGGACGCCAGCCGTCCGGTGAACAGGGTCGCGTCGTCGACGGTGACCACTCCCCGCGCGGTACCGTCCGCGGCCCCCGAGAGCCCGGCGGCGGCCCCGGCGAGTACGGGCCTCTCGCGTACGAAGGTCTCGCTCACCGCCGACACCCCCACCAGGTGCTCCCCGGCCAGGTACTGGGCCAGGTCGACGATGTGCGCCCCGAGGTCCCCCAGCGCACCGGATCCGGCGCGTTCGCGCTCCAGCCGCCAGGTGAGGGGCGATTCGGGGTCGACGAGCCAGTCCTGGAGGTAGGTGGCCCGTACGTGCCGCAGGGCTCCCAGCCTCCCCTCCTCGATCATCGTGCGGGCGTAGGTGAGGGCGGGCACCTTGCGGTAGTTGAAGCCCACGATCGCCACCTGGCCACGGGCCGCCGCCCGTCCGGCGGCTTCCGCCATGGCTTCCGCCTCGGCGACCGTGTTGGCGAGCGGTTTCTCGCACAGCACGTGTTTGCCCGCCTCGAGTGCGGCGACGGCGATCTCCGCGTGGCTGTCGCCGGGAGTGCAGATGTCGACCAGCTGCACGTCGTCCCGGGCGATCAGGGCGCGCCAGTCGGTCTCCGCGGCGGCCCAGCCGTGCCGGGCGGCAGCGGACTCGACGGCCTTGCGGTCGCGTCCGCAGATCGCGGCGAGAGCGGGTCTCACCGGCAGGTCGAAGACATGTCCCGCGGTACGCCACCCCTGGGAGTGGGCGGCACCCATGAACGCGTATCCGACCATGCCGATGCCGAGCGTCGCCGTCGGCGGCGGTGCCTCGGTCCCCTGCTCCGTTTCTTCCCTACCGGCCATGCGGGCTTCCTCCTCGTCGGTGGTTCGGTGGCGGCGGTGGTGCTGGATCAGCTGAAGCCCGTCGGCAGGTACTGGTCGATGTTCTCCTTGGTGACCACGGCCGAGTACAGGGTCAGCGAGGTCGGGATCTCCATCTCCGCCAGGCCGGAGACGCCCTTGCCCTGGCCGAGGGCGCGCGCCAGGTCGATCGCGGAGGCGGCCATCGTGGGCGGGTAGAGCACGGTGGCCTTCAGGACGCTGTTGTCGGCCTTGATGGCGTCCATCGCGGACTTCGCGCCCGCCCCGCCGACCATGAGGAACTCGTCACGGCCGGCCTGCTGGATGGCCCGCAGCGCGCCCACGCCCTGGTCGTCGTCGTGGTTCCACAGGGCGTCGAACTGCTTCTGTGCCTGGAGGAGCTGCGCCATCTTGGCCTGGCCCGACTCCACGGTGAAGTCGGCGGCCTGACGGGCCACCAGCTCGATGTTGGAGTAGTTCTTCAAGGCGTCGGCGAAGCCCTGGCTGCGCTGCTTGGTGAGTTCCAGGTTGTCGATGCCGGCGAGCTCGACGACCTTGGCGCTCGCCTTGCCCTTGAGCTGTTCGCCGATGTAGTGCCCGGCGTTGAGGCCCATGCCGTAGTTGTCGCCGCCCACCCAGCAGCGGTAGGCCTGCGGTGAGGCGAAGACGCGGTCCAGGTTGACGACCGGGATGCCGGCCTTCATGGCTTCCAGGCCGACCTGGGTGAGCGCCTTGCCGTCGGCGGGGAGGACGACGAGGACGTCGACCTTCTTGTTGATCAGGGTCTTGACCTGACCGATCTGGGCGGCGGTGTCGTTGGAGCCCTCGGTGGTCTCCAGAGTCACCTCGGAGTACTTCTCCGCCCGCCCCTTGGCCTGGACGTTGATGGCGTTGAGCCATCCGTGGTCGGCCTGGGGACCGGCGAAGCCGATGGTGACGGGCTTTCCGGGCTTGTCGTCGGCGGCGGGCTGGTCGCTCTGCGCGGCTGCCGCCTCCTTGGGTTCGTTACTGGTGCAAGCGGTGAGGAAGGCTCCCGCGGAGACGGCCGCGGTGCCGAAGAGCAGTCCTCTGCGGCTGGTTTCTGGCATGGCTGTCAAACCCTTCATCCGGTGTCGTGCGTACGGAACAGCGGGTGGGTGGTCGGTGCTCTGTCACGAGGGAGGGGCTCAGGTCTCGCCGCCGCGCAGGGTGCGGCGCTGGACGAGGACGGCGGCGACGATGATGGCGCCCTTGGCGATCTGCTGGACGTCGCTCTGCAGGTTGTTCAGTGCGAAGATGTTGGTGATCGTGGTGAAGACCAGGACCCCGAGCACGGAACCGACGATGGTGCCCCGGCCTCCGCTGAGGAGTGTGCCTCCGATGATCGCCGCGGCGATGGCGTCGAGTTCGTACAGGTTGCCGTTGGTGTTCTGCCCGGAGCCGGACAGGATGATCAGCATGAAGGCGGCGATGCCGCAGCACAGGCCGGAGAGCAGGTAGAGGTACAGCCGCTGGCGCCGTACGTCGATGCCGGCGAGCCTGGCCGCCTCCGCGTTGCCGCCGATGGCGACCGTACGGCGGCCGAACGTGGTCCGGTTCAGGATCAGCCAGCCGGCGAGGGTGACCGCGGCGAAGACCAGGACCAGCGGCGGGATGCCCAGGACGTAGCTGTCGGGCAGTCCGAGGTCCAGGACCGACTGGACGGTGACGATCTGTGTCTTGCCGTCGGTGATCTGCAGGGCGAGCCCGCGGGCCGAGGCGAGCATGGCGAGCGTCGCGATGAAGGGGACCATGCGCCCGTAGGCGATCAGGACCCCGTTGACGAGCCCGGCGGCGAGGCCGACGATCACGGCGGTGAAGAGGATGCCCGCGAAACCGAAGTCCTGGGTGGCGAGCGTCGTCGCCCAGACGGACGCGAGGGCGACCATCGCTCCGACCGACAGGTCGATGCCGCCGCCGATGATGACCAGGGTCATGCCGACGGTGACGACCCCGATGACGGAGGACTGCGTCAGGATCAGTTGCAGGTTCCCGGTGTCCAGGAACGCGTCCGGTTCGGTGAGGCCGCCGACGGCCACCAGCACGGCGAGGACGCCGAGCAGTGACAGGTTGCGGACATCGGCCCGCAGGCCGAGGGCGCGCGGACCACCGCCCTTCTCCGGAGGCGGCGCGGCGGCGGGACCTGTCAGGGTCCCCTTCTCCGGCCCGTGGTGCTGCGCCGACGGTGCGGGCTGTGTCATGACGTCGGGCTCCCTTCCATGACGAGGTCGAGGACACGGTGCTCGTCGAGCTCCCTGGCGTCGGCCGTGTGCACGACACGGCCTTCCCGGAGCACCAGCACCCGGTCGGCGAGGCCCAGCACTTCGGGCACTTCGCTGGAGACGAGCAGAACGGCGAGGCCTTCGTCGGCCAGCCGGCGGATCACGGCGTAGAGCTCGGCGCGGGCGCCGACGTCCACACCGCGGGTGGGTTCGTCGAGCAGCAGGACCCGGCATCCCCGCAGCAGCCAGCGGGCCAGGACCGCCTTCTGCTGGTTGCCGCCGGAGAGGGTGCGGACGACGGCGTCGGGGTTGTCGGGCCGCAGGGAGAGTTCGCGGGTCGCGGTTCTGGCGGCCTCGCGCTCGGCACCCCGGTCGAGCCAGCCGGCGCGGGCGAAGCGGGACAGGGAGGAGACCGAGACGTTACGGGTGACGGATTCCGTCAGCAGCAGTGCCTGCGCCTTGCGCTCCTCGGGAGCCAGGCCGATTCCGGCGGCCACGGCGGCGCGGACGCTGCCGGGACGCAGCGGTGTGCCGTCGACGACGACGCGGCCCGTGCTCGGTTTGCGGGCGCCGTAGACCGTCTCCAGGATCTCGGAGCGGCCGGAGCCGACGAGGCCGGCCAGCCCGACGATCTCGCCGGGCCTCAGCTCCAGGTCGACGGGCTCGAACTCGCCCCTGCGGCTGAGCCCTTCGATCCTCAGGACCGGGTCGGCCGTGGCCCGGCCGCCGGGGGCGGGCCGTTCGGGGAAGACGTACTCGACGTTGCGGCCGGTCATCATGGCAACGATGTCGCGGGTGGGGGTGGACTTGGCGGGGAGCCCGACGGCGACGGCCCTGCCGTCCTTGAGCACGGTCACCCGGTCGCCGATGCGGCGGATCTCCTCCAGCCGGTGCGAGATGTAGACGACGGCCACCCCGTCGGCGGTGAGCCCGTCGACGATGCGGAAGAGGTTGTCGACCTCGTCGGGGTCCAGCGCCGCGGACGGCTCGTCCATCACGATGAGCCGTACGTCGTGGGAGAGCGCCCGCGCCATGGAGACGATTTGCTGGTGTGCGGCGGAGAGGTCGCCGACCGGGCGCGCCGGGTCGATCTCGGGGTGTCCGAGGCGCTTCAGCAGCGCGGCGGCCCCGGTGCGGGCCTCCCGGGTCCGGACCACGAAGCCCGCGCTGGTCGGTTCGTGTCCGAGGAAGACGTTCTCCGCGACCGACAGGCCCTCCACCAGGTCGAGTTCCTGGTAGATGGTGGCGATCCCCAGGCGCATCGCGGTGATCGGCGAGGAGAGCCGGACGGGCTCACCGCGCCAGGTGATGGCGCCGTCGTCGGGCTGGTGGGCCCCGGCCAGCACCTTGATGAGAGTGGACTTGCCGGCGCCGTTCTGGCCGAGGAGGCAGTGGACTTCACCGGCCAGCACCTCCAGGTCCACGCCGTCGAGGGCGCGCACACCGGGGAACGATTTGGTGATGCCGGACATCGTGAGCAGGGGTGGTTCTGGTGCCATGACGAATCCCCTCGGCGAACGGGGTCTCCCCTGCTCGGGCGGGCCGAGAGCCGGGGAAGGCCGGTGAGCGGGCAGGGCGCAGTGCCGGCGGTGCCGTACTGCTGACGGAACTGCTGGGTGGTGGTGCTGTGCTCGTGCTGTGCGGTCCTGCGGACGGAGCTCGGAACAGGCTGCTTACGGATGGAGCTGCGGAACACGTGCCGAACGGCGCGCCGGCCCGGGCATCAGGCCGGCGAGAACAGGTGGTCGCTGATGAGCCTGGCCGCGCCGGTGACCCCGGCGACGGGTCCCAGTTCACCGAGGACGATGGGGAGGTTTCCCGTGGCCAGCGGCAGGGACTGCCGGTAGACCTGGGTGCGGACGCTGGCCAGCAGGTTGTGGCCGAGCCCTGTCACCCCGCCGCCGATCACGACGAGGCCCGGATTGAAGAAGCTGACGAGTCCGGCGATGACCTGGCCGACCCGGTTACCGCCCTCACGGATCAGGTCCAGTGCCGTGGGGTCACCGGCCGCCGCGGCGGCCGCCACATCGACGGCCGAGAGCTTCCCGGCCGCGTCCAGCCGGTCCGCGAGCTCCGCGGACCGGCCGGTGCGGGCGGCGTCCTCGGCGTCGCGGGCGAGGGCCGCGCCGCTGAAGTGTGCTTCGAGGCAGCCCCGGTTGCCGCAGGCGCAGGCGCGGCCGTCCGGTTCCACCTGGATGTGGCCGATGTCTCCGGCACTGCCCGTCGTGCCGCGGTAGACCTCGCCGCCCACCACGATGCCGCAGCCGATACCCGTACCGATCTTGACGCAGAGGAAGTCGCCCACGGAACGGGCGACCCCCGCGTGCTGCTCCCCCAGCGCCATCAGGTTCACATCGTTGTCGACCATGACGGGGCAGCCCAGTTCCTGGCTGAGCGCCTCACGGACCGGGAAGCCGTCCCAGCCCGGCATGATCGGCGGCGCGACCGGTATGCCTTCGGGGAAGCGGACCGGCCCCGGTACGCCGATGCCGGCGCCGTCGAATCCTTCGGCGAGCCCGGAGGCCCGGAGCTTGGCCGCCATCGACAGCACCTGCTCGAAGACCGCGACGGGCCCTTCCCGTACGTCCATCGGATGGTTGAGGTGACCGAGGACCTCCAACTCGGCGTTGGTCACGGCCACATCGACGGACGTGGCGCCGATGTCGACGCCGAGGAAGCGCAGTCCGGGGGCGAGCCGGATGTTGTGTGAGCGGCGGCCGCCGCGGGACGCGGCGAGTCCGTCGGCCACGACGAGTCCGGTCTCCAGGAGCCGGTCCACCTCGACGGCGAGCTTGGAACGCGAGAGGTCGACCTGGTCGCCCAGCTGCGCGCGGGAGTTGGGGCCTCCGTCACGCAGCAGCCGGAGCAGTCGCGCCTGGTGCGTGTTCGCGGGTCGTGCCGTCATACGTCTCACGCGTCCCTCCCCGCCACATCGGCCAGTCCGTCGGGCTTTCGAGGGGAACGTAGCAGCGGTTTACCGGAGTGGGAAGAAGTTGCGCATGAATCCGCTCCAACTTTCTCCACACTCAGGACAAAGGTGGGGGTCGCGGAAGGCACGCCCGGCCCGGTGGCCGGGCGGCGCACGGAAAAGGCCGGGGCTTTCCGCCCCGACGGCCGTCAGGCCCGCGCCCGCCCGTGGTACGTCCGGCGGGTGTGCTCGGTGTGCGTCCGCATGACCTCGGCGGCCCGCTGCTCGTCCCCGGAGGCGGTCGCCTCGACCAGCCCCCGGTGCTCGATCCAGGACTGGGTGCCGCGCCGGCGGGCCGCCGGCGTGCAGTACCGGCGGACCCGGCGGTCCACCTGGGCGGCGAGCTCGGACAGCACGACGTTTCCGGCCGGCTCCATGACCTTGGCGCGGAACTCGGCGTCGGCGGCGACGGCGAGGTCCACGTCGTCGGCGGCGACCGCCCGCTCCCCCTTGGAGCACGACTCCTCCAGCACCTCGACGCCCGGCTGCCCGGCGTCGGCGGCGGCCAGCCGGGCGGCCTCGGCTGCCAGCAGGGTGCGGAGCGAGAGCAGCTGGCCCGCCTCCTCCCCGGTGGGCTCATGGACGAACGCGCCCTGTGGGGGGCGCAGGTCGGCCCAGCCCTCGGTGTTCAGCCGCTGGAGCTTTTCGCGCACCGGCTGCCGCGAGACTCCCGGGTGCCCGGCCGGTTCACTTTCGACCAGGTGCCGGCCGGGACCGAGGGCGCGTGGTGATCAGCTCCAGGAGCGCCTCGTAGACGCGCTCGCGCAACGGCCCGGGCCGCTCCGGCTTCGGCGCCGTTCCCTGCGGCAGTCCTGCGGACGACATCGCGGCCCCCTCCGGGCGCCGGGCGATTGCTCGTCGTCTGCAGTCTGCGAGCGCGAGGGCACGCCGGGGGCTTCAGGGGCAGCGGATCACCTGACCCGCATACGAAAGATTCCCGCCGAAGCCGAAGAGCAGGGCCGGCGCACCGCTCTCGACCTCGCCCCGCTCCAGCAGTTTGGACAGGGCCATCGGGATCGACGCGGCCGAGGTGTTGCCGGAGTCCACCACGTCCCGGGCGATGACCGCGTTGACCGCGCCGATCTTCCGGGCGACTGGTTCGATGATCCTCAGATTGGCCTGATGCAGCACCACCGCGGCGAGGTCCTCAGGGGTGACACCGGCCCGTTCGCAGACCTTGCGGGCGATCGGCGGCAGCTTCGTGGTGGCCCAGCGGTAGACGGACTGCCCCTCCTGCGCGAACCGCGGGGGTGTGCCCTCGATGCGTACGGCGTTGCCCATCTCCGGCACCGAGCCCCACAGGACGGGGCCGATCCCGGGCCTGTCACCCCCGTCGGGATCGGCGGTGACGACGGCGGCCCCCGCCCCGTCGCCCATCAGCACGCAGGTGGAGCGGTCCGTCCAGTCGACGATGTCACCCATCTTGTCGGCACCGATGACGAGTACCCGGGTGGCGGCCCCCGCCCGGAGGGCGTGGTCGGCGGTGGCCAGCGCGTGGGTGAACCCCGAGCAGACCACGTTGATGTCCATCACGGCCGGCGAGCCCATGCCCAGGCGCGCGGCGACCCGGGCGGACATGCTCGGCGAGCGGTCGACGGCCGTGGAGGTGGCGACGAGAACCATGTCGATGTCCGCGGGCTGCAGTCCGGCCGAGGCGAGCGCCTTGGCCGCGGCGTGCGCGGCCATCTCGTCCACGGGTTCGCCGGGGCCGCCCACGTGCCGGGTCCTGATGCCGACCCGACTGGTGATCCACTCGTCGCTGGTGTCGACCATGGCCGCCAGGTCGTCGTTGGTGAGGACCTGGGCGGGCTGATAGTGGCCGAGCGCCACGACACGTGAGCCGGTCATGTACGGGTTCCCCTCGCTACGTCTGGCAGGAACTGTCCAGTCTTGGTTGCTACCGACCGGTACGAGGGCACGGGACCCGACAGGAATACCGGCCCGGACTTGGAGCGTCTCGAACAGTTCTCCGGGAACTCTCGCGGCCGACCCGAAGGCCGTACCGGATCGGCGACGGGCGAGGCACCCGCCGTCACGAGCATTGGCCCCTTCCGGGGGAACACCGCAGACAATATTCTGTCGACCTGGCACTCACCCGGTCCTCTCACCGCACGGAGAGCCCCGTGAAAGGCGCAGGTGCCGGCGCCGGAGTCATCGGCGGCTGCGCCGGGGCCGCCCTCCACCGCGCAGGCACCGAGGTCCACCTCATCGCCCGGGGCCCACATCCGACGGCCATGCGCCGTGACGGTGTGCACGTGCTCAGCCCGTGCGGTGGCCTCACCGCACGGCCCGCAGCCACCGACGGCCTGTCGGACGTCGGACCGTCGACTACGTGTTCCTCGGCCTCAAGGCCACCTCGTACGCCGCGTCCGGGCCGCTGTCCCATCCGCTCGCGCACGCGGACACCGCGGTGACAGCCGTCCGGACCGGCCTCCCCTGGGTGGTGCTTCCACGGCCCGGCCGGACCGTACACCGGCCGCAGGCTCGGCAGCGCCGACCCGGCGGGCTCCGTGAGCGCCACCCTGCCGCCCGAACGCGCCCCGGGGCGCGTGGTCGGAGGCCGAGGGCTCCCGCCCACTCGCCCCGGCCTGCCCCCGGCGCGCCGAGGCGGGCATGACGGCCCGCACCGGCACCGAACGGGCCCGGCGCAGCCGGAGGTGGCCCTGGAGCCGCCGGCCTCGCCGACGGGCCTGCCGGCGAGGCCGAGGGCGGCCGAGTGGATCAAGGAGTACGAGACGGAGCCCGGACACTTCGGCGCGGACGCCGCCCGCGTGAACGAACAGCCGAGGACCGACAACGCCCTGTACGTCCGCGACCACGACAGGAGCATCCTCTGCTGCAAGTGCGTCGACGCCTGCGGCGAGCGGGGGCGGAACGCGTTCGCCGTCGCCGTCGCAGGGCGCGGTCTGGACGCCCGTGTCCCCAGCGAGCCGGATACCGCGCAGACGCGGACCAGGACCGTCTGCGCCTGCTGCGGAGCGGGCTGCAACGTGACCCCGCACGCGCAGGACGACGAGATCGTCGGGGTCACCTCGCCGCACGACGACCCGGTCCCCCATGGCAACCTCTGTGACAAGGGCCGTTTCGGCTGCCAACACGTACAGAATCGGGATTGACGGTCATGGGACGGGTCACCGAACGTCGCCGCACCATCCGCATCCGGGACGGGGCGGTCACGATCCGCCCCGACACCCTCGTCGCCGAGGAGCCCCTGGAGATCCGGCTGAACGGCAGACCGCTCGCCATCACGATGCGCACCCCGGGCGACGACTTCGCGCTCGCGGCGGGCTTCCTGGTGAGCGAGGGCGTGATCGGCGAGGGCTCGGAGGTGCAGTCGATCGTGTACTGCGCCGGGGCGACGGCCGACGGGGTGAACACGTACAACGTGGTGGACGTGAAGCTCGCGCCCGGCGTCGTGGTCCCCGACATCACGCTGGAACGCAACGTCTACACCACCTCGTCCTGCGGGCTGTGCGGCAAGGCGAGCCTCGACGCGGTCCGCACCACCACCCGCCACCCCGTCGCCGACACTCCCCCGGTCCGGGTGACGCCCGCACTGCTCTCCGCCCTCCCCGACCGGTTGCGCGAGGCGCAGCGGGTGTTCGACCGGACCGGGGGTCTGCACGCCGCGGCCCTGTTCTCGCCCGAGGGCGAGCTGCTCGACATCCGGGAGGACGTCGGCCGCCACAACGCGGTCGACAAGCTCGTGGGGCGCGCCCTCACGGACGACCGGCTGCCGCTCTCGCAGGCGATCCTGCTGGTATCGGGGCGGGCCTCCTTCGAACTGGCGCAGAAGGCGGTGATGGCGGGGATCCCCGTGCTGGCTGCGGTATCGGCGCCGTCGTCGCTGGCCGTGGATCTCGCGGCCGAGAGCGGACTGACCCTCGTCGGCTTCCTGCGGGGGCAGTCCATGAACGTGTACACGGGTGACCACCGCATCGCCCTCGACGCGACGGTGGGCGGCCAGGGCTGAAGCGGTCCGCCCGCTGCAGGGGCAGGGGCCCGGCCGGCAGGGAGCGTCCCTGCCGGCCGGGCCCTCTCGTGCGCGCATGTGTCCGCGCGGCAAGACGCCGACGGCCCCGTTGACCGGTCGCTGATCAACGGGGCCGCTTCATGCGCCCGGCACCTCAGGTACTCAGCACATCGTCCTTCACGGCCGAGGCGAACGACCCACACAACGTGCCGACAGCCGTGTCGGCAACATCCGATAAGATACCGACACGGACGTCGTCAAGTTCAGGCAAAGACGGGACGCGTCCAGCCGTCTCATCCCTACAACCCTCATTGCTCGGAGATGCCGTGTTCCTTGCCCTACGCGATCTGCGTTTCGCCCGCGGTCGCTTCGCCCTGATGGGCGCGGTCGTCGCACTCATCGCCGTGCTCGGCGTTCTCCTGTCCGGACTCGCTTCCGGTCTGGCGGATGCCGGTATATCCGGTCTGCGCGCGCTGCCCGTGACCCATGTGGCCTTCGACGAGAAGGCGACCAGCGAGCAGTTCTCCCGTTCGACCGTGGAGGAGGAGGACTGGCAGGCGTGGTCCGGGGCCCCGGGGGTGGTGCGGGCGGAGCCGCTCGGGAACACCCTGGCCACCGCTCAGGTGACCCAGGGCGCCGAGAAGGGCGCGCAGGTCAACCTCGCGGTCTTCGGCATGGCGGCGGATTCCCCTCTGGCCCCCCGTCCCGCCAGGGGGGAGAGCCTGCAGGAGGGTGACTCGGGGATCGTCATCACCCGGGAGATCGCCGGCTTGGGCGTGGAGGTCGGAGACGTCCTGACCGCGGACAAGAGCGAAGTGCGGCTGAAGGTCGTGGGCCTGGTCGACGAGCCCGTCTCCTACGGACACATCGGCGTCGCCTACGCCGACCTCGACACCTGGCGCCACTTGCACTACGGCCTGCCGGGGGACCTGCCCGAGGCCGCGGGCCGGCAGGCCACGGCCGTCGCCCTGACACTGGAGCCGGGTGCCGACATCGCCGCCGTGGAGAAGACGACCGCCACCCGCGCCGACACCAAGGAGACCACCTTCGGCGCGTCCCCCGGCTACACGGCCGAGTCGAGCACCATGGCCCTGATCAAGGGTTTCCTGTACGCCATCTCCGCCCTGGTTGTCGGTGCCTTCTTCACTGTCTGGACCGTGCAGCGCAAGGCCGAGATCGCCTTGCTGAAGGCGCTCGGCGCCTCCACCGGATACATCCTGCGCGACGCACTGGCCCAGGTCGTCGCCGTGCTCGCCGGCGCGACGGCCGTCGGTACCGCCGTCGGCCTGGTCCTGGGGAGCGCGATGATCGGCAAGGCTCCGTTCTCCCTCTCCGCCCCGGCCGTCGCCACCTCCTCCGGCCTCCTCGTCGGGCTCGGAACCGTGGGCGCCCTCGTTGCCGTCCGCCGCATCACCGCCGTCGACCCCCTGACCGCTTTGGGAGCCACCCGATGACCACGCCCGCCACCGACCACCGGACCGCCCCGGACGCCGCAGGCTCCGATGGACTGCGACTGGACGATGTCACCCTCACCCTCGGGGACGGCGACGCCGCCGTCACCGCCCTCGACCACGTCGGCCTGAGTGTCGCCCCCGGCGAGTTCGTCGCCATCGTCGGCCCCTCCGGATCCGGCAAGTCCAGCCTCCTCGCCGTCGCCGGCGGCCTTCAGCAGCCCACCTCGGGCACCGTGCACATCGCCGGCACCGAGCTGACCGCGCTGTCGGACAAGGAACGCACCGCGGCCCGCCGTCGCCACATCGGCTTCGTCTTCCAGCAGTCGAACCTGCTGGCCTCCCTGACCGTCAGGGAACAGCTCCTGCTGCCCCTGCACATCGACAACCGCCTCGACGCCGCAGCGCGGGCCCGGGCCGACGAGCTCATCGACGCGGTCGCGCTCTCGCACCGCGCCGGATCCCGCCCGCACCAGCTCTCCGGAGGCGAACGCCAGCGCGCAGGCCTGGCCCGCGCCCTGATGGCCTCCCCCGCCGTCCTGCTGGTGGACGAACCCACCTCGGCGCTGGACCGGGTGCGTTCGGCCGAGGCGGTGCGGCTGATCGCCGAGCAGACCCATGAACGCGGAACGGCCACGGTCATGGTCACTCACGACACGGCGATAATGGACGTTGCCGACCGGGTGCACGAAATGGTCGACGGCCGCCTGTCCTGACCCGGGCAGCAGGCCGGCACCTCGCTCCCGGCCCCGTCCGCCACCCAGGAGCTCTCCCCGCATGCCGAAGATCAACGCCTCCACCGTCGCCGAACACCGCGCCCAGCAGCGCGAGGCGCTGATCGGGGCAGCGATCGACATCCTGGTCAACGAGGGCGCCGCCGCCGTCACACCCGCGGCGGTCGGCGCCCGCGCGGGCCTGGCCCGCTCCAGCGTGTACCAGTACTTCGACTCGTCGGCAGCCCTGCTTGCCACCATCACCGAGGAAGCCTTCCGGCGCTCCAACCAGGCACTCACCAACGCCATGGCCGCCGCGAACGGCCCGGTGGAACGCGTCGAGGCGTTCTTCAGGGAAAGTCTCCGCCTCGGCGCGGAGGGTGCGCACCGGCCCGCCGCCGCCCTCATGAACGCCGGTCTCCACCCCGCCTGCCAACAACGGCTGATGGAACTCCATCTGGAACAGGTCGAACCGTTCCGCGCAGCTGTCCGGCAGATCGGTGCCCCCGACCCCGCCCTCACGGCGGACCTGATCGCCGGGATGCTGCACACGGCCCTCGCCGCCGTCGACCGCGGTGTCCCGCTCGATACGGTCACGAAGCGCACTCTCGCACTGGTGCGCCGCTGCCTTGCTCCAGCCGGCAGCACGGCCCGCCCGCCGGAGGAAGGCCGCTGAAGCCACCCGGGTCTCCAGGGCGTGCCGAGGACCGATCGGACGACGTGAGAAGGCTTCGCGCCCCTGAAACCACGTCATCGGCTCGACGCACCCGTGAGGAGGGCCGAACACGTTGACCACGGGAGCAGAGGGCTCGGCGGGCCTCAGGGGGATCCACGGGGTGCCGCACGTTCGGAGTCCCGGCAGCCTGGCCAGCCACCCGTCAGGAGAAAGAGCGGAAGACCCCCTCCGGGTCAGTTCAGCGCCTCCGCCGGAGCAGGCCCGGCGGAGGCCTTCCCCGGTAGCGGGTCACGGGAGCGGCGCTTGGCGATCACCGCGCAGACCATCAGCTGCATCTGGTGGAAGAGCATCAGGGGCAGCACCGCAAGGCTCGCGTGCGCGCCGAACAGGACGCTGGCCATCGGGAGCCCGGCCGCCAGGCTCTTCTTCGATCCGGCGAACTGGATGGCGATCCGGTCCTCCCGGCCGAAGCCCAGCCGCTTCGCCCCGTACCAGCTCACCGTGAGCATGAGCGCCAGCAGCACGGCCTCGGCGCCGAGCAGCGCGCCGAGCCGGAGCGGGGTGACCTGGTGCCAGATCCCGGCCACCATGCCCTCACTGAAGGCCGTGTAGACGACGAGCAGGATCGAGCCGCGGTCGACGTGGCCCAGCACCTCGCGGTGGCGGCCGATGAAGCCTGCGATCCAGCGGCGCAGCAGCTGTCCGGCGAGGAAGGGCACCAGCAGCTGCAGGACGATCTTCATGAGTGAGCCGGCGGAGACCCCTCCCCCGGTGCCGCCGAGCAGCCCCGCCGCCAGCAGCGGTGTCAGCAGGATCCCGGCGATGCTGGAGAAGGAGCCCGCGCAGATGGCCGCCGGCACGTTGCCGCGAGCCATCGAGGTGAAGGCGATCGACGACTGGATGGTCGAGGGCACCAGGCACAGGAAGAGGAAGCCCTCCTGGAGCTGCGGGGTCAGCACAGAGGGCACCAGCCCGTGGCTGGCGAGCCCGAACAGCGGGAACACCAGGAAGGTGCAGGCCAGCACGGTGAGGTGGAGGCGCCAGTGCTTCAGGCCGCCGAGCGCCTCGGCGGTCGAGAGCCGCGCCCCGTAGAGGAAGAAGAGCAGGGCCACCGCTCCGGTCGAGGCACCGCCCGCCACCTCGGCACCGGTCCCGGACACGGGCAGCAGCGCTGCGAGCACCACCGTGCCGATCAGCGCCAGGATGTAGGGGTCGACCGGCAGCCATGACGGCAGCGCGGGGATACAGCGGCTGGTGCGGCGGCTCATGTGCTCCGTGCTCTCCGGGTGGAATCGTGCCCTCCCCATCGTGCTCCTGAACACCGCGATCGGGAATCCCGTACGCCGCACTGACTGTCATCACGTTTCGCGATAACCTCGGCCCGTGTACGACCCCGTCCAGCTCCGCACCTTCCTGGCCGTCGCCCAGACCCTGAGCTTCACCCAGGCGGCGCACCGGCTCGGCGTCCGGCAGTCCACGGTCAGCCAGCACGTCCGGCGGCTGGAGTCCGAGGCCGGCCGGCAGCTGTTCCGCCGGGACACCCACCGGGTCGGTCTCACCGAGGACGGCGAGGCCATGCTGGGCTTCGCCCGGACGATCCTGCAGGCCAACGAGCGGGCGGCGGCGTTCTTCGCGGGCACGCGGCTGCGCGGACGGCTGCGCTTCGGGGCGTCCGAGGACTTCGTCCTGACCCGGCTGCCGGAGATCCTGGAGTCCTTCCGGCGGGAGCACCCCGAGGTGGAGCTGGAGCTCACGGTGGAGCTGTCCGGCACTCTGCACCGGCAGCTCGCGGCGGGCCGGCTCGACCTGGTGCTGGCCAAGCGCCGCGCCGGGGACACCCACGGCGAACTGGTACGGCGGGACACCCTGACCTGGATCGGCGCCCCTCAGCTGCGGATCGACCCGGAGCGCCCGCTTCCGCTGATCGCCTTCCCGCCCCCCGGCATCACCAGGGCGCGTGCCCTGGAGGTGTTGGAGGAACACGGCAGGTCCTGGCGCTTCGCGTGTACGAGCGCGAGCCTGAGCGCGCTCGTCGCGGCGGCCCGTGCGGGCCTGGGGGTGATGGCGCACACTCGTGGGCTCATCCCGCCGGGACTCGTGCCGGTGCCGTCACGAGCAGGTCTGCCGGAGCTCGGAGATGTGGATTTCGTGCTGCTGCGCGGGCACCACCGGGACACCGCCCAGGAGGCGGCGGACGCCCTCGCGGCGGCGATCCTGGCGGGTGGGGACCGCCTGCACCGGGGTCCGGCCGTGCCGCCGCACACCGGGTCGCCGTAAGTGCCGCGTACAGATTCGGTGGAGATTCCCGCCCCAGCCACTTACTCCGCGGTCAGAAGTCTGTCCGAGCCTTGCCCATCTGGCCCGTTTTCTACGGTGGTCCTGACCAGATGTCATGTTTTCCGGAGACTTCGGACCCTCCCACGGTCTCGTACGGTGAGGTAGCGTCGCGGCGCCGTGCGGAGCGCCAGAAGGAGCAGGTCATTGCGCGAATTCACTGTCCCACCCCTGGCCGCAGCCCCTCGAGTCGGTGGTCTTGCCGACACCGTCTTCGACTTCGCCGAGGAAGATCCCCGTCGGACGGCCCTCTGCCGCAAGGACGCGCAGGGGCGGTGGCACGACGTGTCGGCCGCCTCCTTCCGTGACGAGGTACTCGCTCTCGCCAAGGGGTTGATCGCACACGGCATCAGGTTCGGCGACCGGGTCGCCCTGATGTCCCGCACACGCTACGAGTGGACCCTCTTCGACTTCGCTCTCTGGGCGGTGGGCGCCCAGTCCGTGCCGGTCTATCCGACCTCGTCGGCCGAGCAGGTCCTGTGGATGCTGCACGACGCCGAGGTCGCGGCCGTCATGGTCGAGCACGAGGACCACGCGATGACGATCGGCTCGGTGATCGACCGGCTGCCGAATCTGCACCGGCTCTGGCAGCTGGACGCCGACGCGGTGACCGAGCTCGTCGACGCCGGGACGCCGATCGACGACGAGGTCGTGCACCGGCACCGACGCGCGGTGACGCCCGACTCCGTGGCGACCGTGATCTACACCTCCGGCACGACGGGCCGCCCCAAGGGCTGTGTGATCACCCACGGCCACTTCATGTTCGAGGCCGACACGATGGTGGGCCGCTGGCATCCGGTGTTCCTCTCCGAGCCCGGCGAGGAGACGGCGACGCTGCTCTTCCTGCCGCTCGCCCATGTCTTCGGCCGCATGGTGGAGGTCGCGGCGCTGCGCGGCCGGGTCAAGCTGGGGCACCAGCCGGAGCTGTCCGCGAAGGCGCTGATGCCGGACCTGGTGTCCTTCCGCCCCACCTTCATCCTGGCGGTGCCGTACATCTTCGAGAAGGTCTTCAACGGCGCGCGGCGCAAGGCGGAGGCGGAGGGACGGGGCGGGGCCTTCGACAAGGCCGTCGGGATAGCGGTGAAGTACGCGGAGGCGATGGAGGAGCGGGCCTTCGGGGCCGGCCCCGGGCCGTCCGCCGGGCTGCGGATGCAGCACCAGTTCTTCGACAAGGTCGTCTACCGCAAGCTCCGGGACGCGATGGGCGGCCGGGTGCGGCACGCCATGACGGGCGGCTCCGGCATGAACCGGCAGCTCGGGCTGTTCTTCGCGGGGGCGGGTGTCACGGTCTACGAGGGCTACGGGCTCACCGAGACGACCGCCGCCGCCACGGCCAACCCGCCCGAGCGCACTCGTTACGGCACCGTCGGTCAGCCGATCCCCGGAACCTCGGTCCACATCGCCCGGGACGGCGAGATCTGGGTCCGCGGCGCCCATGTGTTCTCCGGATACCTGGGCCGGCCGAAGGCGACGGACTCCGTCCTGCACGACGGCTGGCTGGCCACCGGCGACCTCGGCGCGCTCGACGAGGACGGTTATCTGACCATCACCGGACGCAAGAAGGAGATCCTGGTGACCTCCGGGGGCAAGAGCGTGGCCCCCACCGGGCTGGAGGAACGGGTGCGCGCGCACCCGCTGGTCGCACAGTGCCTCGTCGTCGGCAACGACCGGCCCTACATCGCGGCACTGGTCACCGTCGACCACGAGGCGGTGGAGCACTGGCTCGCCGTGCAGGGCCGCACGCCGATGCGCGCCGCGGACCTGGTGCGCGACCCCGACCTGGAGATGGAGGTGCGCCGCGCGGTGGTGGCCGCGAACACGGCGGTGTCCCAGGCGGAGTCCATCCGCACCTTCCGCATCCTGGCGCACCAGTTCACCGAGGAGCAGGGGCTGCTGACCCCTTCCCTCAAGTTGAAGCGGAAGGCGATAGAGACGGCGTACGCGGCCGAGGTCGACGCCCTGTACCGCTGAGCCTCCGGCCCTCCACGACGGCGCGCGAGGCGAACATTCTTCCGGTCCTCCGGATCCTGGCAGGTGGGAATGGTTGGGCTTTCCCGTTCGTTCCTCTGGGGAGTAGTACCAACCGACAACGTAAGGATCGACTGCTCGTGAGCCAGGTCCCCACCATCACCCTCAACAACGGCCTCGAGATGCCGCAGCTCGGCTTCGGTGTCTGGCAGGTGCCGGACGACGAGGCCACCACAGCCGTGGCCACGGCTCTGGAGGCCGGGTACCGGAGCATCGACACCGCCGCGATCTACGGCAACGAGGCGGGCACGGGAAAGGCCGTCGCCGCCTCCGGTGTGGCCCGTGAGGAACTGTTCGTCACCACCAAGCTGTGGAACTCCGAGCAGGGATACGACTCCACGCTCCGCGCCTTCGACGCGTCGCTGGACAAGCTGGGCATGGACTACGTCGACCTGTATCTGATCCACTGGCCGGTGCCGGCCAAGGACGCCTACGTCGACACGTACAAGGCCTTCGAGCGGATCCTCGCCGACGGCCGCGCGAAGGCCATCGGCGTGTCGAACTTCCACCCGGAGCACCTGGAGCGCCTGCTGGGCGAGACCTCCGTCGTCCCCGCGGTCAACCAGATCGAGCTGCACCCGCAGCTCCAGCAGGCGAAGTCCCGCGCCTTCCACGCCGAGCACGGCATCGTCACCGAGGCCTGGTCACCGCTGGGCTCGGGCAAGGGCCTCCTGGAGGTCCCGACGGTCGCCGCCGTCGCGCACAAGCACGGCCGGACGCCGGCCCAGGCGGTGCTCCGCTGGCACCTCCAGACCGGCCACGTGGTGATCCCCAAGTCCGTGACCCCGGCACGGATCGCGGAGAACATCGACGTCTTCGACTTCGAGTTGGACGCCGACGACCTGGCCGCCTTCGCCGCGCTCGACGAGGGCAAGCGCCTCGGCGCCGACCCGGCCGAATTCAACCTCGGCGCCTGACCCCGTCACGCCCCGGACGGCGCCCCCACCGCTGTACGCGCGGTGGGGGCGCCGCTGTCCGTCCCGGCCGCGAGCACCGGGCGGGCGCCGGGGCCGCCGTACCCGTCAGGCGCGGTAACGGCGGCCCGGGTCGAGACTTCCGCTTCCCGGAAGTCATCGCACCGGCGAAGTGCGCCGGGTCCTGTGCTCAGCCCGCATCCGTCAGACTCTGCAGGAACCTGGCCGCCACCGGCCCCGCGTCGGCGCCGCCCGAACCACCGTCCTCCAGCATCACGCACCACGCCAGGTCGCTGTCACCCTGATAGCCGATCATCCAGGCGTGGGTACGCGGAGGCTTCTCGTCGCCGAACTCCGCCGTCCCGGTCTTGGCGTGCGGCTGCCCGGGGATGCCCTTCAGGGCGCTGCCCGCTCCGTACGTCACCGTCGCCCGCATCATGTCGCGCAGGGCGCCGGTCACCGACGGGTCGAGCTGCGCCGTCGCCTCGTACTTCTTCTTGACGGCGTCGGGCACCAGCACCGGCTGCTTGAAGGTGCCTTCCTTCACCGTCGCAGCGATCGACGCCATCACCAGGGGCGAGGCCTGCACCCGGGCCTGGCCGATGGTGGACGCCGCGAGGTCGTTGGCCGACGTGCTCACCGGGACCGATCCGTCGTACGTCGTGTCTCCGACGTCCCACACACCACCGATCCCGAACGCCTGTGCCGCGTCGTGCAGGGCGGAGCCGGCCACCTTGGCGCGGTGCTCCACGAACATGGTGTTGCAGGACTTGGCGAAGGAGTCCTTGAAGGTCGAGCCGGCCGGCAGCGTGAACTGGTCCTGGTTCTCGAACCGCTGCCCGTCGACATGCGCGAACTTGGGGCACTCCACCACGTCCGAGGGTTTCGTCCCCGCCTTCAGCATCGCCGCCGCCGTCACCACCTTGAACGTCGACCCGGGCGGGTACTGCCCGGCCAGCGCCCGGTTCAGACCGCCGGCCGGACGGTTGGAGACGGCCAGGATGTTCCCGGTCGAAGGCGCCACGGCCACCAGCGCCGCGTTCACCTTCAGCCCCTCCATCGCCTTGGCCGCGGCGCTCTGCACCTTCGGGTCGATGGTGGTCTTCACGGGGGTGCCGGGCTTCGCGGAGCTCTTGGTGAGGGATGCCTCGGCCTGGCCGGACTGCCGGTCGGCGATCACCACCTCACTGGTGGCCGCGCCTCCGCCGCCACGTAACTGCTTGTCGTAGCGCGCCTCCAGGCCGAAGGTTCCCTTGCCCTGTTCGTCCACCGAACCGCGCAGCGAAGCGGCCTGCAGGTCGTCGCCGTTGGCGTCGAGCACGGCGGCACGCTCAGCCACCGTCTTCAGTGCGAGCGTCTGTCCGGGCTTCAGCTCGGGGTGGACCATCGGGGAGCCGAACTCCACGGTCCACTGTTCCGCCTTCTTGACCAGGGTCGCCTCGGAGTCGTAGGTGAAAAGGCCGACGGCGGGGATGGTGAACTTCGCGGTGTACGGGACGGTCACCTCGCCCTTGTCGTTCTTCGCGCCCTCCCCCGCCGACAGCTCCGACTTGGCCGGCTTGAGGTTGGTCATCACCGACGTCAGCAGGGACTCCGCGTTCTCCGGGGAGTCGGACAGCGCCGCCGCCTTCTGCGACTCCCCCGCCGCCCACGCGTCGAGGAACGACTGGAGCCGCTCGGTGGCCGCGGCCACCTCCGGGTCCCGCTCCGGCCCGTCCCCGGACCACGCCCGGTACCCCCACCAACCCGCGCCCGCCGCCAGGACGACGGCCACCGCCACGCCCAGCACCGGTCCTCTGCGCGGTCCGCGACGCCCTGCGCGGTCATGACGTGCCATCTGCTGCAACGTGGGGTCCGACACTTGGCGTTGTCTCCTCGTCTGCTGCGGGTGCCTCTTCCGCGACCGGACTGCCTCCGATCACCTGTCCGACACGCTAACCGCTGTCCCCCGGCGCCGGGCCACCACGGAGAGCGTATCGAGAGTGAACCGAGAGCGGCGGCACGACAGCCGGGCCGGTGGCGCTCCACCTCGTCGGGGAGCGCCACCGGCCCGTTCGCCCGCGGAAGGGGCAGGGTCAGTCGCGCGGGGTGAAGGCGACCACGTCGCCCGCGCGCTCACCACCGGAGAGCTGTCCGAAGCGGTCGGTGCGGATGTAGACGCGGTGCAGCCACCGGTCCGCCCCGTCCCAGCGCGGCGTGAACGGCGTACGGGCGTGCGTCGTACGGAAGTTGTCGACGATCAGGACGTCACCGGGGATCAGGTGCACGGCCTCGGTGATCTCGTCCAGCGCCTTGGACAGCGCTTCCACGGCCTCGACGTCCCGGGGGTCCTCGGGGGCCAGCAGTTCCCGGTCGTAGCCGAGCAGCGGGTCGGACGGGTCGCCGTAGAGCGGCTTCACCTGGGCGATCGCGCCCGGGTCCTCGACGCCGCCGCGGAAGGCGACGTCGACGCAGCAGGGCATCTTGCGGTCGAAGAGGCGGGTGCGGAAGCTCTCCGGGACCAGCGGCAGCGCCTTGCGGACCGAGCCGACCAGGGTCGCGGCCTTGCGTTCGTGGTCGGCACGGGAGCAGGCGAGCATCACGTAGTTGGGCTGGAGCTGGTGGTACGCCATCTCCGTGTGGAATTCCAGCAGGGTCTCGGAGGTCTCCGAGGAAAGGTGGTGCGCGCCGGGCGAGGGGTACACGTCGTGGTAGACGGTGCCGCTACGCAGCTCCTTGTACCCGGTGTGCAGGCCGAGCCGGCGCCCGACGATGCCCAGCATCGCCTCCATGGTGAGCAGCGGACGGTCCACCGGCGCGGGGGTGGACTCGGGGGTGCGCGGCAGCTGGTCCTGCGGTTCGACCGGCAGACCGCGCAGCAGGAGGTAGCCGTCCTCGTTGCCGGAGGCGTTGAAGGTGTCGAGCGCCTCGGCGAGCGGGGCCGGGAGGTCGCCGGACGCCTCCTTCGCGGCCTCCAGGAAGGCCGGGAGGTCCGCCCGTGGCACCGTCGGCAGGCGCGAGGCGAGTTCCAGGAGTTCGTCGCGGAGTTCGGAGCAGTCGATGACGGTCACGCGTCGTTCCTTCCTTTGATGTGAGCACGGGCGTACTGGTAGAGCAGTTCCGCGCCTATCTCTGTCGCCAGGACGGAGGTGATCCCGGCGTGGTCGTAGAGGGGCGAGACCTCCATGACGTCGAAGCCGACCGGCCTCAGCTCGCCCACGCAGCGCAGCAGGGCCAGGACCTCGCGGGAGGACAGTCCGCCGGGGGCGGGGGTTCCCGTCCCCGGAGCGAAGGCCGGGTCGGCGACGTCGACGTCGACCGACACGTAGACGGGGCGGTCACCGATCAGTTCCTTGACGAGGGCGTGCACCCCGGCGACGCCGGTCTCGACGAACTCGTCCGTGGTGACGATGCGCACGCCCTTGCCGCGGGCGTAGTCCAGCGAGTCCGGTCGGGGGTTGTGGCCCCGGATGCCGATCTGCACGGTGCGCTGCGGGTCGATGAGGCCCTCGTCGATGCCGTGGCGGAAGGGGGTCCCGTGGTGGAACTCGCCGCCGTAGAAGGCGGGGTTGGTGTCGGAGTGCGCGTCGAGGTGGACCACGGCGACGGGGCCGTGCTGTTCGGCCACGGCACGCAGGGCGGCCAGGGTGAGGGAGTGGTCGCCGCCGAGCATCAGGAAGGCGGCGTTGTTCTGGAGGAGCCCGCGCAGATGGCGGTGGGCCGTCTCCATCGCGATGTGCATGTTGAACGGGGTGAGGTCGATGTCCCCGCCGTCCACGCAGTCGATGAGTTCGAAGGTGCCGGGCCCCCGGTCGATGCCGACCCCGTGGATCAGGCCGGACTCGTTACGGATGGCGCGTGGGCCGAAACGGGCCCCCGGCCGGTAGCTGGTCCCCCCGTCGTAGGGGGCGCCGATGACGACGACGTCGCGGCCGGTGGGCTGCGGGTCGTGCGGCAGGCGCATGAAGGTCGGGATCTGCGCGTAGCGGGGCGAGATCGTGGTGTCGACACGTTCCACGGCGTCATCCCTCCTGTCGGACGGGCTGCGGGCGGCCGGTACGGGGCCTGGGGCGGTTCACTCGGTCTCCTTCAGCCGTGCGGCCACCTGGTGCACGGAGTCGGCGGTGCTCACCTCGGCGGGTGGCAGGCCCTCGACGACCACCCGGTCGAAGATCTCCCGTACCACCAGGGACTTGGCCCGGTGGATGTCGGTGTCCGGTATCCCGGCGTCCATCAGCAGGAGGCTGAAGGACGACGTCGTGCCCGAACCCTCGTGGACACCGAGCTTCGGCCGGGTGACCGTCTCCTGCGGCAGCAGGGAGCTCATCGCCTCGCGCAGGACCCATTTGTCTCGGCCGTAGCGGCGTTTGAGCCCGGCCTCCAGCGACACCAGCAGGTCCAGTACCTCGCGGTCCCAGTACGGGTGGGTCGACCAGTGGCCCTGGATGCCGGAGAGCACCGGGGTCATCTCGTTGAGCCCGTCGAAGGTGGCCATGTCGAACGCCACGGCCGTGTCCAGCTGGGGCAGCCGGTCCTCGCGGTGCATGCCGGCGAGCGGGATGTCGGCCCCGTAGCCGGTGAGGATGCGCCGGGGAGGACCGTCGAGCGCCCGGTACAGGGCGGTGAGCGGCAGCAGGTACTCGATGATGTCCGGGTCGACGGACTCGGACGCCCAGATCGCGTACGGGAGCTGCCCGAGCAGGTCCGCCGTGGGGACGGTGATCTCCCGGTGGGCGGAGCCGAGGTGTGTGGCGACCACACGTGCCTCGGCGAACTCGTCCGAGGTGTCGGTGCCCATCGACAGCGTGTCCAAGGGCCCGTCGGTGTGCGCGGCGGCGAGTGCGGCGACCCCGGAAGAATCGATTCCTCCGGAGAGCACCACCAGCGGGGTGGTGCCGCCCGTGCGGGCACGGACTGCTCGCTCCAGTGCCTCGCGTACGGCGGTGGTCGCCTCGGCCTCGGGGACGATCCGCCGGGACACCGGCGGGGTCCAGGTCCGTGAGGGCACGGCGGTGCCGGTACGGACGTCGATGTCCAGCACCGTGCCGGCGGGCACCTGGTGGACGCCCGGTACCCGGCGGACCCTGCGCGCCTCGGTGACGGGCCGCCCGGAGGGCGGGGTCGTCACCGTCGCCGGGACGAGGGCCTTGATCTCGGTGGCGGCGAGGACACGGCCGGGTGCCGTGAGGGTGTAGAGGGGGACGGAACCCGCGTGGTCGGTGGCCAGGAGAACCCGGTCGCCGAGGGCCGCGGCCGCCGCGAACCGGCCGTTGAGCAACCGGAAGGCGTGCAGGTCGTAGACGCCCAGCAGGGCGAGCAGCAGTTGCGCGTCCGTGCGGACACCGGTGCCCGCCGGGAGGAGGGTGAGCAGTTCCTCCCGGTTGTAGAGCTCGCCGGCCAGGACGAGCGCCGTGTCCCCGGAGCGGGCCATGGCGTCCCCGGCCGAACCCGAGTGCACGAGTACGGCGTTCAGGGTCTGGGTGCGGAGGGCTTCGGCCACGGTTTCGTGGGCGCCCCGGGTGGCGAAGACCGGCCCGGGGACCTGGTCCCCGCCCTGCTGGGCGGAGACCAGGAACCCCGTGGCGGCGGGGAATGTGTGCGCCATGATCAGATGCTCAGGGCACCGAAGCCGCCGGAGGTGAAGTCGTAGTTCACCGGGACCTCGATCAGGAACGGACGGCCGAGACCGGCTCCCTTGCGCAGGGCGGCGAGCAGGTCCTCGCGGGAGGTGGCCTTGACGGCCTCGACGCCGTTGGCCCGGGCGAGCTCGGTGAAGTCGACCCCGGTGAACTTGACGGCCGGGTCGTGGGAACGCTGGTGGCCGAGGTTCTGGTAGAGCTCGATCAGCCCGTTGGTGTCGTTGTTGACGACGACCGTCACGATGGGCAGGTTGAGCCGGGCGATGGTCTCCAGGTCGGCGCTGTTGGAGTGGAAGCCGCCGTCACCCGCGATGAGGAAGGTGGGCTGGCCGGGCCGGGCCATCTGGGCGCCGATCGCCGCGGGGATGCCGTAGCCGAAGCTGGAGCAGCCGGCCGAGGTGAGGAAGCCGAAGGGCTGGTCGGCGCGGGCGAAGAGGACCCCGTAGTGCCGGAAGAAGCCGATGTCGGAGACGATCGTGCCCTCTCCGGCGGCAGCGGTCTCCTCCATCACCGTGTTCATGGAGTCCATCACCTGGTGGACCCGCATGCCGTCCTCGTACTCGGTGGGGTCGGCCAGGAACTCGGCGACACGCTCGCGCAGCGGGGCGATGTCGTGCGGGGTCTTCTTGGCGAGGTCCGCGGTGGCGTTGTCCAGGTGCTCGACGAAGGCCAGCACGTCGGTGACGACGTCGACGTCCGGGCGGTAGACCCGGGGGATCGGGTTGACGGTCGGGGAGACGCGGACGGTCTTCTTCTCGCCGCCGCGGGTCCACATCGAGGGGCGCAGGTCCTCGGCGTAGTCGTAGCCGAGGGTGACGATGACGTCGGCCGGGCCGAAGAGGGTCTCCAGGGCGGGGAAGGAGAGGATGCCGTCCATGTATCCGGTGACGGCACCGTAGTTGAGGTGGTGGCCGTGCGGCAGGACGCCCTTGGCGATGTACGTGGTGATGACGGGGACGTCCAGGCGCTCGGCCAGGGCGCGGATCGCGGGGACCGCGCCGGAACGGATGGCCGCTGCGCCGACCACGAACACCGGGTGCTCCGCACCGGCGACCAGGGCGGCGGCCTCGTCGGCGGTGGCCTCCCAGCCCGCCTGGACGGCGCCGACCGGCTTGGCGGGGGTGTGCGCGGCGGGGTGGGTGACCGTGGCGTCCACGTCGGTGCCGAGCAGGTCGACGGGGAGGGAGATGAAGCTGGGACCGACGGGCTCGGTCATCGCTGCGGCGACGGCGGAGTCCACCAGGTCGGTGATCTCGTCCGGGCGCTGGAGCTCGACGGCGTACTTCGTCATGGGGCGCATGACGGAGACGGAGTCCAGGCACTGGTGGGTGTCGTTGGGGAAGATGTCGTGCGACTCGGACTGGGCGGCCAGTGCGATGACGGGCGAGCGGTCCAGGATCGAGGTCGCCACACCGGTGGCGAGGTTCGTCATGCCGGGGCCGAGCGTGGCCCAGCAGGCCTGCGGCCGGCCGGTGATGCGGGCCAGGACGTCGGCGGCCACGCCGGCGGTGAACTCGTGCCGGGTGAGGACGAAGTCGATTCCCGGCGCCTCGTCGAAGAGAATGGAGGCGGCTTCGCGGCCTACGACACCGAACACCGTCTCCACACCGTGCTCGTGAAGGCGCTTGAGCAGTGCGTGGGCGGCCGTCGGGTTGCCACTGGGCTTGGTCGAAACACGGGACATACGGCGTCGTCTCCAGGATGTCGACGGGAAGCGGATTGCCGTCACCGTGCCGGTGGGCTCTCTCCAGCGCCTCTCCAGCGCCTATCCGACCGCGCTGTAGTGCACTTCGAGGCGCCCCGGTCCGGTTCTGGGCTTGCACACGGGCCGATCGTGATGAGTGAATAGGCATACGATCAAATGCATAAATCTATCGAGCGAGGAAGAAGGCGATCATGACCGGTACGACTACCCGGGACCCTGCCGGATTCGTGGTGCACACCGCCCCGGTGGGACTTTCCGACGACGGGCGGGACGACTTCACCGTGCTGGCCTCGACCGTGCCCACGCAGGTCAGCGCGGTGTTCACCAAGTCCCGCTTCTCCGGCCCGAGCGTGGTGCTCAGCCGGGCCGCGGCGGCCGGCGGGCAGGCGCGCGGAGTGGTCGTCCTCGCCCGGAACGCCAATGTCGCCACCGGCCCGGAGGGGGAGAGCAACGCCCGTGAGGTGCGGGACTCGGTAGCCGCCGCCACCGGGCTCCCCGAGGACGAACTGCTGATCGCCTCCACCGGGGTGATCGGACTCCAGTACCCCATGGAGCAGATCCGAGCCCACATCAAGACGCTCTCCTGGCCCTTCCCCGAGGGCGGCTTCGACCGGGCGGCCCGGGCCATCATGACGACCGACACCCGGCCCAAGGAGGTCAGGGTGCGGTGCGGCGAGGCGACCCTGGTCGGCATCGCCAAGGGGGTGGGGATGCTGGAGCCCGACATGGCGACCCTGCTGACCTTCTTCGCCACCGACGCCCGGCTGCCGCAGGACGCGCAGGACCGGATCTTCCGGAGCGTCATGGACCGGACCTTCAACGCCGTGTCCATCGACACCGACACCTCGACCAGCGACACGGCGGTGCTTTTCGCCAACGGGCTGGCCGGTGACGTGGACCTCGCGGAGTTCGAGGAGGCACTGCACGAGGTGGCACTCGCCCTGGTGAAGAACATCGCCTCCGACGGCGAGGGGGCGAGCAAGCTCATCGAGGTACGGGTCACCGGAGCCCGGGACACCGCACAGGCCAAGCGCGTCGGCAAGACGGTGGTCAACTCGCCGTTGGTCAAGACCGCCGTGCACGGCAGCGACCCCAACTGGGGCCGGGTGACGATGGCGATCGGCAAGTGCACCGACGACACCGACATCCTGCAGGAGAACGTCACCGTCCGCTTCGGCGGGACCCAGGTCTACCCCCGGCACGCCGACGGCCCCGGTGACGCCGAGCTCCGCATGGAGGTCGCCGAACACATGCGCGGCAGCGAGGTCCTGATCGGCATCGGTCTGGGCATCGGGGACGGCGAGTTCACCGTCTACGGCTGCGACCTGACGGAGGGGTACGTCCGGCTGAACTCCGAGTACACCACCTGATCCGCCACGCCCGGCCCCACCGTTGACTCAAATGTGCCGCCTCACCGCCCCCTCTCCGTAGGGTGACGTGTGATCAGCACAAAGTGAACGAGGTGGCACATGGGTCAGTCGCGAAGGTCGGTCCTCCAGGGCGCGCTGGGTGCCGGAGCGGCGGGGTTGCTGACCGGCTGCGCCGCCCCGGCGCCGGCCGCACGCCCACGCCGGATGCCGAAGGGCACCGCGCTCGGCCTGCGCTGGCTGGGCGTGGCCGGCTGGGAGCTGTCCTTCGCGGGCCGCAGCGTGCTCTTCGACCCGTATCTGAGCCGGATGCCGTACGCCGACGAGAAGGGCGCCCTCGACCCGGCGCTGCCGCTGCGCCTGGACCCGGAAGCGGTGGAGCACGTGGCGGAAAAGGGACTGACCGGGGTGCCCGAGCTGATCCTGATCAGCCACGGGCACTTCGACCACCTCGCGGATGTGCCGCACCTGCTGTCCCGGCCGGGCTGGGCCGGCCGGCGCGTCCGGACGCTCTGCGACACCACCTCACGTCACCTGCTGGCCGCGATGGGCACCCCTGCGGACCGCATGGCGGACGTGGCGGCGGTGCACGGGGGCGACCATCTCCAGTTCGACGGCTACAGCGTGGAGGTGTTCCGCAGTCTGCACAGCAGGCAGCAGGACTACACGTCCTTCGCCCCCGGGACGCGGGACGCCGTCCCCGCGCGGCCCCGGACCCTGGGTGATCTGGTCGAAGGGCAGACGCTGGCCTTCCAGGTATCCGTGGAGGGGGGACCGTCCGTACTGCTGACCGGCACCAGTAACGTCGCGGAGCGGGAACTGGCCGGCGCGCGGCCCGATGTGGCGGTGATCGGGATGAGCGATCACAGCGCTGTCCACGGCTATCCGGACCGGCTGCTGGCCGCGCTCGGGTCGCCGCCGGTACTCCTGCCCTGCCACCACGACGACATGGTGACCCCACTGGGTGACTCCGGGATCTTCCGCACCGCGTCCCCGGACGCGGTGACGGCACTGGCGCAGGCTGCCGAGCGCCGCGCGCCGGACGGCGGCACGCGCGTACTGACGCCCCGGCACCTGGAGCTGCTCGACATCACGGGATCCCGGTGACCCGAATCCGCCCCCGGCGGGTGGGGATCACCGGAGCCCGAAGCCTTCGGGACAGCCGAATTCCGGGGTCCACATCCTTCAAAGTGCCCGAAGCCCTCCAGCTCCGGACCTCGGGGATGCCCGTATCGGGCACTCTTCGACCTCGCCGCCCGGTCACCTGGGCGTACGATTTCCGCCATCACTGGACTAGACCGGTGAGCGGATACCTTCGAAGGCCCGATAAGTGCGCTGAGTGACCACACTCTCTGCACACATCCCCCCACCTCCTCCACGACGGAAGCGCACCCTCTGTCAGGGGGCGAGATTCCAGGGGCCCCGACGCGCCGTGCGAGCCGAACGGCATATGCCCCCTTGACTACTCCACGCAGTGCGCGCCGGCGCCCGCCCCGCCGCCCCGCGCACATACCCACCGTCCAGGGGTTTCCCCATGTCCACTTTCCGCTCTCCTCGACACGGCGGTTTTCAGCCGCACCCGCCACGGCTCGTTGACGCAGCAAGGTTGGCTGATTACTGTCCCGACTCGGCAGGGCAGGGGCAGAACCCGCTACGCGCGTAGTGGCTGAAGCGGGACAACTGAATTCCTTCGTCGATCAGCGCATCCCATGACATTGCATGCGATAATCCAGCAGTCCATGGCAGAGAAATTCAGCCATGGACAGGCAGAAACGGGAGAACCCCTATGACTGGCGTGCAGATTCGCATATTGGGTCCGATTGCCATGCTCTCCCGGAACACACCGGTCCCCCTCGCCGGACAACGGCAGTTGCGGGTTATCACCGCCCTCGCACTTGTGTCGGGCAGAGCCGTCAGCACGCCCGAACTCATCACCCATCTCTGGGGCGAACGGCCGCCCCGGACCGCCCCCGGCCAACTGCAGACCAGTGTGTGGATGATCCGCCGCTCACTGGCCACGGTCGGCGCGCCGCAGGAAACCATCCTGTCGACGGCTTCCGGTTACCAACTGGACTCCGCCCACTGCGAGGTGGACAGCGACGTCTTCCGGCGGAACGTCGCGACGGCGAAGAAGCTGGTGCGCGCCGACCTCAAGGAGGAGGCGCTGGAACTCCTCAAGGACGCGCTTGCCCTCTGGCGGGGCCCGGCCCTGGCCACGATCTCGGGAAGTGTGCTGCAAACCCGTGCGGCCCGCTTGGAGGAAGAACGCGTCGCCGCACTGCAACAGCGTATCTCTCTGGAGATAAACCTGGGCCAGTACGAGGAGGCCATCGGTGAACTCACCGACCTCATAGCCCTTCATCCCCTCCGGGAAGAGCCGTACGCGCAATTGATGCAGGCACTGTACCTCTGCGGCCGGCAGGCAGACGCGCTCGCCGTGTTCCGAAGAGCCCGCAACACGCTGACCGACGAACTGGGAATCGACCCCGGCCCCAGGCTGACCACGCTGGAGAGGGCGATCCTCCGTCAGGACGCCGACATGCTCTCGGTGGTCCCGGGCATGGCCCGGTACTGACCGCCCCGGCACCCACCGCCGCGCTCCCCGTAGCTGCACCGGGGAGCGCGGCGGTGTGTCACGGGGCGGATGCCTTCCGCGCGGAGGCCGCGGCGCCTCCCGGCGCGACCGCCTGTGCCACCGCCGTGGCCCGGGCCCGCACGGCCGTCGCGATGCCGACGGAAACCAGCACGCTCAAAGGCGGACCAGCGCGGCCGGGACGCCTCGCGGACGGTTGCGATCCCGTCCGGACTGTCTGTCAGACCCCGGAGGCCAGCGCCCCGAGGAGCATGACCACGCCCAGCAGAAGGGGCAGGGCCGCCCTGCTGTCACCCCTTCGGAGACCCGTCCCCTCACCCGCCTCCGGTCCAGGGCCCTCCCCTGGGTGGGGAGGGCCCGTCGGATGCCGTGGATCAGAGACCCATGCCCTGCATCGTCCGCTCCAGGGAGTCCGCGTACAGCCGGGCTCCTCCGACCTTCGGGTGGAAGGACTGGGCGGAGGCGCCGAGTTCCAGGATCGGCCAGTCGATCTGCGGTTCGTCGCTCTCCACCAGGTCCAGCACGATGCCGTGGACCTGCTCGGGATCACCGCAGACGGCCTTGCCCGCGAAGTTCTGGGCGGGGTTGGAGAACCAGGCCTTGGCGCCGGCGGCCTTGGCGTCGTTCACGGCTCCTTGCATCTCGGTGGCGAGGGTGCCGGCCATGCTGTTCAGCCAGGGGGCCTCCCCTGTGCCTATGCCGGGGATGCACTGGCCCGACCGCTCGAGCAGCGGCGGGTACCCCATCAGGACGATCTTGGCGTTGGGCGCCTTCGCCTGGATCTTCTTCAGGGCGTCGGTGATGGCCGGCCGCACCCGCTCCTTGGCGAGACGCTCGGCCGCCACGCCGACGTCCAGCCCCTGGTAGGCCGCGTCGTCCACATGGGAGTCGTCGTCCTCGAACTTCTGGTTCTGGCACAGCGTCGGCCAGCCGATGCCGCCGAAGATGCACTTCTGGATGATGTAGGCGAACCGGGCGTCGTTACCGCCGATGGAGATGGTCACCAGCGTGGTGTTCTGGTCGAGGTAGCCCTTGGACAGCTGGGGCAGTTCGCCGTTCTCACCGACGCTCGCGATGTTGTAGGTGCGGGCACCGGAGCAGGCGATCAGGTGGTAGTCCATGGCCGCGGACCTGCTGTCGTCCATGGAGCCCACGGACGCCGAACGGCCCGGGATCGTGGCCTGCCGTGACCACGTCTTGGTCGAACGGTGGCAGGCGTTGCGGGTCGAGGGGTTGCTGGTGTCGCGGTAGTTGGTCTCCTTGTAGTAGTCGACACCCCCTGCGGCCGAGGCGCCCTCACCCGAGGAGTAGGAGTCGCCCATCGCGACGACCATGTCCTTGGGCTTGCCCGGCAAGGGCTGGAAGCCGACGGCGTCCCATGCGACGTCCTCGGACCCCTTTCCGTCCGCCGCGTGCGTGGAGAGCGCGACCTTCGGGGTGGAGGTGAACTGGAACACCCCGAGGGAGACCCACTTGTTCGATCCGACGCGCTGCGGGTGCACCCGCACCGGGCTGGTGCTGTTGGTGCCGGAGATCGTGTACGAGGCCTGCCGGGTGTGGGCTCCGTGGTCGGGGAGGTGCACCCAGACCCGGGCCCAGCCGGTCATGCCGTTGGTCAGGGTCCAGGTGCCGGTCGTGCGCATCCGGGCGCCCTCGGAGGTCGCCTGGTTCCTGGTGTGCCCGAACCAGAAGTGGTTGCCGTAGCCGGCCCCGATCTGATGGGTGTCGATCTTGCCCGGGTAGTTGGCGCCGTCGGCCGCGAAGGTGAAGCCGAAGGTACCGGGCGAGGTCTTCGCCCCGCAGCTGCGCCCGGCCGAACCGGCCGGCGTGACGCCCGAGGCCACGTCGTCGATCACGTGCGTACCGGAGGGCAGTCCGCTCGCGCACCGGGGCGGGTAGGCGTTGCCGTCGGCCTGTTCGGGATAGGTGCCGTCGAAGCGGTGCAGGGCGAACCCGCAGGCCGCCACGGACTCACAGTTCTTCCAGGTCGCCTTCTTGTTCCACCAGCAGTGCAGGAAGAACTCGTCCGCCGGGTTGTCGAGCTGGCACGCTCCGTTCTCGTTGGTGTCGTTCTCCCTGATCTTGCTGGGGTCGCAGTTGTTGGAGGTGTCGCAGAACGTCCCGACCGGCGGCTTGGCCGAGGTGCGGTAGGCCGTGTTCGTCCACCAGGCGGCCCGGTAACCGGGCTGGAAGTCCCCCGGGGCGAACATCGCGGAGATCGGACGGGCGGCCCAGCCGATCACCTTCTCCTGGTAGGGCCAGTCCTGCGGGTGGGCGGCGTGGGAGTAGTCGTCCGCGCCGCCCGCGCTCTCGAGGAAGGGGGTGCGGTTGGCCTTCCACAGGGCGTTGGCCGGGTTGTTGGTGTAGCCGACGCCCCAGTGGCCGCCGTGCGATCCGGCGCTCGACTTCGGGTAGAAGCCGGAGTTGTAGGCCCAGAGCGCGAAGAACCAGTTCTCGATGTACTTCGGGCCGCCGTCGTTGACGGTCATCCCGGCGCTGTAGGTCTGGTTCCACTTGTCCACGAGGATGTTGACGCCCGCGGCGATGTTCGCGGTGTAGTCGAGGGCGACGGCCTCCTGCTTCTGCACGGAGAGCGCGGTCTCACCGGGCTTCTCGCGCCCGGCCTTGCGCATGCCGTCGGTCACCTGGACGATCCCGTAACCGCAGTCGGAGTCGGCCCAGTCGATGGCCCACGGGTCCGGAGCCTCACCGTCGGAACCGTGGCTGATGCCGTAGTAGTTGCCGATCAGGCTGTTCGCGGTGACGCCCGGCACGGCGAAGCGCGTGGCCTGCCACATGTTGGATTCCTGCGCGGTGATGCCCAGCATCACCTGCGCGGGGATGTGGTAGCCGTCGGCCGCGTCAGGTGTGCCGTTGGGGTCGCCCGCCATGGTCTTGAGAGGGAAGAGGGACTGCGGCTGGTAGGCCGACATCCCGGTGTTCTTCCAGTTGGCGGCGCGGGAGACATGCTGGTTGAGCTTGCCGACCACGGCCTGGTCGACCGCCCACTCCACCTGACGCGGGGTGGGCTGGAA
This sequence comes from Streptomyces sp. NPDC014623, assembly GCF_043088245.1. Taxonomy (NCBI): domain Bacteria; kingdom Bacillati; phylum Actinomycetota; class Actinomycetes; order Kitasatosporales; family Streptomycetaceae; genus Streptomyces; species Streptomyces sp. NPDC014623. The sequence goes on from NZ_JBIBZU010000007.1 coordinate 146,556, forward strand.
CGCCTGCTTGCGGACGTCCCCGCGCGGCACCGAGCAGTAGCGTTCGTCCTCGACGGGGTTGGTCGGCGAGGCGGCGGCGAGCTTCGGGGTGGCCGCAGCGGTGCCGCGGGTCAGTGCCGGGGAGGTGGCGAGGCCGGCCGCGGTCTTCGCGGTCGAGCCGACCGCCGTGCCGGGGTGGGCGTCCAGGGTGACGGTGCGCCCGGTGCCCAGGAACTTCATCCCGGTCCGGGCGGTCCGCGCCGAAGCGGCTTCCTGCGGGGAGATCCTGGAGTCCTTGCCGTCGGCCCACGCCGTGGTGACGGCGGCCTCGCCCCGGGTGGAGAGGACCGCGTCCTTGGCCACTCCCGCGGGCATGCGCACGGACGCGGGCAGGGAGCCGGCGGCCTTGGCCTTGCCGGTGACGTACACCGTGCCGGTGCGGGCGGAGCGGGAGAGGTCGAAGCCGGTGAGCGCACCGGTCGCCAGTCGCTGGGTGGTTCCGGCGGCCCTGGCGGTCGCCCCGAAGAGCGCCGCGGGGGCGCGCCGCACCTCGGCCTGCTCGGTGGCGGCCTTCGTCTTCGCGTCCTTGGCGGTGGTGCCGGGCCGGTCGATGTAGACGACCGAGCCGTCCGCCGCGGCCGTCAGCTGGAACGGGACGGCCGAGGTGCGGGCGGCGACGCGCACGTCGCCGGAGGAGGCGACCCGGACCAGACGGGCCCCCTGGGCGGCGGCGTAACCGTCGGCCAGGGGAACGGCGGAGGTGACCTGGCCGGGCAGTTTCAGCGGCTTCGCCGCCTTGCCGCTCGCGGTGTCCACGCCGATGAGGCGGGTCTCGTTGCGCTCCGACTCGTCGTCGGAGAACTGTGAGAAGACCGCCTTCTCCGTGGTGCCGCAGCCGGGTGAGAAGTAGCTGAGGCTGGACTGGACGGGAAGCTTGGTGACCGCGCCGGTCCTGAGGTCGACGACGGCGGTGAAGGCACCGCGGGTCATCAGCGCGGGCTTGTTGGTGAAGGTGCGGGGTGCGTAGGTGACGGCTGCGCGCTCGCCGGACGCGGTGACGCAGGCGTTGCCGATCCAGGTGTCGGTGTCGAAGCCGGGCTCCGACAGGGTCGCCGCGGTGCGCCAGCGGTAACCGTCCTCGGCGGCGGCGACCATGACGTGGAAACCGGTGGCGTCACCCGAGGTGGTCCAGGCCAGGTCGTCGGAAGTGCGGTAGCCGGAGCCGAGCAGGGCTGCCCGGTCGTCGGCGGGTACGGCCTCGGGGAGCTCGGCGGGGCCGGGCTCCGCGGCGTCCGCCTCGTCCTTCTGGGACCACCCCTGGGCGGCTCCTTCGGGAGGGGTGGGGGCCGTGGCGGCCGACACCGACGGATAGCCCGCCAGCAATGCCGCCGCCGCGACCGTTATGACAGGTATATGCCATCTTTTTCTTCGGGACACGTTCTGTTCGCCTCTTCTCCGGACACCCGCGTCGCGCATGGGGGGAAGCGGGATTCCGCTTCACGCGTGGGGGGACGCGAGCCAATCAGCCGGGGCTCTTGTCCCCCTCTCACCCAGCTCTCCCGCTATACCGACCCGCCGTCGGCTATGCGCCCGTGCCGTCATGTCCCGCTCCGCAGCCGTGCGCCCCCGCAGAATGGCGCCGGAAATCACCGTGAGAAGGGCTGGGACATGGAGACCGAACAGCCGGACACCGCCGGCTTCGACGCCGCCGTCGACGGCGTGGCCGCCCCCACCGACACCCTGGGCGGGACCCTCCGCCTGGTGCGCACCGACGACTTCGACTCGCTCGACCCGGGCAACACGTACTACGCCTACACCTGGAACTTCTTGCGCCTGGTCGGCCGGACCCTGGTCACCTTCGACACCGCGCCCGGCAAGGCCGGCCAGCGGCTGGTCCCCGACCTGGCCGAGTCGCTCGGTGAGGCCTCGGACGGCGGGCGGACGTGGACGTACCGGCTGCGCCCGGGCCTGCGCTACGAGGACGGCACCCCCGTGATCTCGGCGGACGTCAAGTACGCGATCGCCAGGAGCAACTACGGTACGGACGTGCTGGGCGTCGGCCCCACCTACTTCCGCCACCTGCTGGGCACCGACTACGGCGGCCCCTGGCGCGAGCCCGAGGTGGACGGCCCGCTCACCGTGGAGACCCCCGACGACCGCACCCTGGTCCTGAGGCTGACCGAGCCCTTCGCCGGCATGGACCTGCTGGCCACCATGCCGAGCACCACCCCGGTCCCCCGGGCCCGTGACACCGGCATCGGCTACCGGCTCGGCCCCGTGGCGACCGGCCCCTACCGCGTCGCTTCCTACGAGCGGGGCGAACTCGTGGTCCTGGAGCGCAACCCCCACTGGGACCCGGCGACCGACCCCGTACGCCGGCAGCGGGCCGAGCGCATCGAGGTGCACCTGGGCAAGGATCCGCACGAGGTGGACGAGATGCTGCTCTCCGGCGAGGCGCACATCGACCTCGCGGGCTTCGGAGTGCAGCCCGCGGCCCAGGAACGCATCCTGGCCGACCCCGCGCTGCGGGCCAACGCCGACAACCCCCTGACCGGCTTCACCTGGATCTACTGCCTGTCCAGCCGGATCACCCCGTTCGACAACGTGCACTGCCGGCGTGCGGTGCAGTTCGCCACGGACAAGGCAGCCATGCAGGCGGCGTACGGAGGCCCTGTCGGTGGTGACATCGCCACCACGATCCTTCCGCCCACCATCGACGGCTACCAGCCCTTCGACCGCTACCCGGTCGGCGAGGACGGCACCGGAGACCTGGAGGCGGCCCGCGCCGAACTGGCCCTGGCCGGCATGCCGAACGGGTTCCGCACGAAGATCGCGGCCCGCAAGGACCGCCTGAAGGAGTACCGGGCCGCCGAGGCGCTCTCGGCCGGGCTGGCCCGCGTCGGCATCGAGGCCGAGGTGCTGGACTTCCCGTCCGGTGACTACTTCGACCGCTACGGCGGCAGTCCCGAGTACCTGCGCGAGCACGGCATCGGGATCATCATGTTCGGCTGGGGGGCGGACTTCCCCGACGGGTACGGCTTCTTCCAGCAGATCGTCGACGGTCGCGCGATCAAGGAACGCGGCAACCAGAACATGGGTGAGCTGGACGACCCGGAAATCAACTCCCTGCTCGACCAGGGAGCCGTCAGCGGCGACCCGGCGGAACGCGCGGCAATCTGGCACCGTATCGACCGGCTGACCATGGACCACGCCGTGATCGTGCCCTACCTCTACCCGCGCTCGCTGCTCTACCGCCACCCGGACGCCCGCAACGTGTTCGTCACGGGGTCCTTCGGGATGTACGACTACGTGGCGCTGGGTGCCCGCTGACACACGCCCGGGGGTGGCCGGCGGCCCTCGGCCGCCGGCCACCCCCGCTGTCAGCTCCGCCCGGCGACGGCGGCCCGCGCCGCGGTGCGTTCGGGCGCTGTCCGTCCGGGGCGCACCGTGCCGCCCCGGAGAACCCGGTGCGCGCGGCGCGGCGTGTTGCCGCCCGGCTCCGGCGCCGGGGCGCCCTTCGCCCCCGCGAGGCCGGTCATGTCGAGTTCGGCCTCGAACACGGCCAGCCGTGCCAGGAACTGCCGGGTCGGCGCCGTCAGGTCGGTACCGCGTGAACTTCGCAACAACAGCCTTGCTCCGAGCCGGAGTTCGAGTCGGTGGATGCGCCGGGTGAGAGCCGACTGACTGATGGAGAGGACGGCGGCGGCGCGGTTGATGCTGCCGTGGTCGGCCACCGCGTGCAGCAGATGGAGGTCCTCCACGTCGATCTGGACCGACTCGTCGGGCAGTGCCGGTGTGGCCGGGGCGCTGCGTGCGGCGGCGTCGGTGCGGCGTTCCAGCGCGACGCGCTGTCCGCGCAGCCAGTCGGCCCACCACGGATCACGCAGCATGTCCCCGTGGTGCTCGGTGAACCTGCTGAGGCAGCGGGCCGTGAGCAGCGCGGCCAGCTGCTGGGACAGGGCGCCGGGGACGACTGCGGGGTCGACGAGAAGTCTGGCGGTCCGCCGGGGCCGCTCCACCAGCGAGCGGCGTACCAGCGAGGGTGCGAACACGGCCGGACAGGCCGGGGAGCCCAGACCGATGGCGTCACCGCGCCGGAGCATCCCCCGGGCCACCGACGCCCCCGTCACCTGGATGCGCTCGGGCGGGGTGATCCCCGCCGTCCGGTAGACGCGGCTCACCAGGACCTCCGCCTGGGGGCCGGCCTCCGAGACCCAGTTCTCCTCACGCAGATCGGCGAGGGAGACCGTGTCGCGGCCTGCGAGCGGGTGTCCGAGGGGCAGCGTCACCCAGAGCGGGTCGTCCAGGACGTCGTACGTGCGCACGGTGCGGTCCACCGCGTGCGAGAGGTTGTCCAGGCCCCAGGTGTGCGCGGCGTCCACCCGGTACCCGGCGAGCTGCCGGAGCACCTGCCGGGGTGTGTCATGGCTGACCGAGAGGAGGATGCCCAGCGTGTCTGCCGCGTCCTCGACCAGGTCCTCCATCAGCGGTTCGGCGGTGGCGATCTCCAGGATGCGAGGTGCGTTCAGTGCCTCGGTGCCACGCCCGTAGATCTCCGTCTGCACGGCCTGGTCGACCTGGCGGAAGAACCTCCGCCCGGCGTTCAGCACCTGGGCACCGTCCGGGCTCAGCCGGGCGGTACGGGCACAGCGCAGCGTCAGGCGCAGCCCGGTGGCCTGGTCCAGCCGGTCGAGCCTGCGCTGGGCGGCTGCCGTTCTCAGTCCCGCCCTGCGGGCGGCTTCGGCGAGGTCGCCGCACTGTCCGATCGCGTCCAGCAGCCGCAGATCCGGACGCGAGAAGGGCAACCTCGTCAGCCGGTCGGAAACGGAGGGCACGTGTATCGCAGAAGGCACGGACGGCTTCCTTACGGTTATGGATGACGCCTCTTCTTCACCTGTGACGGCCTGTTGCGGCTCACGTTAGGCAGGCGTTCTCTTCTCTCGCTCCTCTCGCCGAAAGCGCCGGGACAGCACGACGGCGGGTACCGCGCGGTGCGGTACCCGCCGTCGTGCGGACGTGTCTCCTCAGGCCTGGTCGGTGGGACGGATGAAGATCTCGTTGACCGTGGCGTGCGGGGGGGCGGTGACGGCGTACAGGACGGCGTCGGCGATGTCCTCGCTCTGCAACTGACGTATTTTCGCGACCCGTTCCGTGATCGCCGCCTTGGAGGGGGCGTGGGTGATGTGGTCGCGCAACTCGGTCTCCACGGTGCCCGGCTCGATGACCACCACGCGCACCCCGCGCTCGGTGACCTCCTGGCGCAGCCCCTCGCTGAAGCCGTTGACCGCGAACTTGCTGGCGTTGTAGACGGCGCTGCCGCGTCCGACCACGCGGGCGGCGATGGAAGAGATCTGGACGACGGTGCCCTGGTTCCTGATCAGCTCCGGGAGGGCAGCGTGGGTCATGTACATCAGACCCATGACGTTGGTGTCCATCATCCGGGTCCAGTCGGTGGTGTCGGCGTTCTCCACCGGCCCCAGCAGCATCAGCCCAGCGTTGTTCACCAGGATGTCGAGCCGGCCGAGCGTGTCGACGGTGGAGCGTACGGCGGCGGCCACGGCCTGCTCGTCGGTGACGTCCAGGTCGAGCACCTGGACCGTGGCGCCCTTCGTCTCCAGTTCGCCGCGCAGTGCTTCGAGACGGTCTACGCGCCGTGCGGCGAGGGCGACCGAAGCTCCGGCCGCGGCGAGGGCGCGTGCGGTGGCCTGGCCGATTCCTGAGCTGGCTCCGGTGACGAGTGCGACTTTGCCCTGCAGCGATGAACTCATGAGGTCCTCGTTCTCGGGGTGGTGAACCGGACGGTGGGCCGGAGAGAGATCCGGCCGGAAAGCGTATGACAGTACGGCGCGCCGACCGTACCAGCCGGGTGGAAGCCCGGTGAACGGCCTTCGGCGGCCCCTGTTATGTGCGTTCGTGGCTGGTTATGCGGGTCGGCCCGCCCCGTAGGGGAGGTCGCGGGCCGGACGGTGAGGATGGGGCCGCTACTTCACGTCGGCATGCCCGTGCAGCGATAGGTGGGACCCCATGACGCAGGACGCAGCACCCCCGAAGGCGACGGCCGCGCCGTCCTACCCGATGGAGCGCGTCTCCCCGATCGATCCGCCGCCGCCGCTGGCTCTTTTGAGGTCCGGCCCCGCCGCGAGCCGGATCACGATGTGGGACGGAAGCCAGGTGTGGCTGGTGACAGCACATCCGCACGTGCGTGCGGTGCTCGCGGACCGCAGGTTCACCGCGGTGACCAGCGCCCCCGGCTTCCCGATGATGACGACCACGTCCGTCCTGGTGCGGGACAAGCCCCACACCGCTTCCTTCATCCGCATGGACGACCCGGACCACTCGCGGCTGCGGTCCATGCTCACCCGCGACTTCCTGCACGGCAGGGCCGAGGCGATGCGCCCGGTGCTGCGCGGGCACCTGGACGAGATGCTGGGCGAACTGGTCAAGGGCGAGCGCCCGGTGGACCTCGTACGCGGGCTGACGATCCCGGTCCCGTCCCGGGTGATCGCCCTGCTCTTCGGTGTCTCCGACGAGCAGCGCGAGCTGATCGAGAACCGGGCGGGGATCCTCATCGACCGCGGCTACCGCCCGGAGCAGGTCGCCGCGGCCCGCGACGAGCTGGACGGCCTGCTGCGCGACGTGGTCGAGGAGCGCATGCGGATGCCCGAGCCGGGTGACGACCTGCTCAGCCGGCTGGTCGTCGACCAGGTGCGCAAGGGCACTCTGACGGTCGAGGAGATGGTCCCGATGTGCCGGCTGCTGCTGGTCGCCGGGCACGGTACGACGACCAGTCAGGCCAGTCTCAGCCTGCTGAGCCTGGTCACCGACCAGGGTCTGGCCGACACGCTGGCCAAGGACCCGGAGCTGCTGCCCAAGGCGGTCGAGGAGTTGCTGCGCTACCACTCCATCGTGCAGAACGGGCTGGCCCGTGCCGCGCTGGAGGACGTGGAACTGGGGGACGTGACGATCCGGGCCGGCGAGGGCGTGGTCGTGTCGCTGTCGGCGGGCAACCGCGACGAGACGGTCTTCCCTTCCCCGGACACGCTGGACCCGCACCGGGACGCCCGGCGTCATCTGGCGTTCGGTCACGGCATCCACCAGTGCCTGGGCCAGTGGCTGGCCAAGGTGGAGCTGGAGGAGATGCTGGCCGCCGTGCTGCGGTGGATGCCGGGCGCACGGCTCGCCGTCCCCTTCGCGGAACTGGACTTCCGGCACGAGGTGTCCAGCTACGGGCTCGGCGCCCTGCCGGTGACCTGGTGAGCTCCGGCCGGCTGACCGTGGCCGTGGACACGGACGCCTGCTGTGCGATGGGGCGGTGCGCGGCGACGGAGCCGCGGGTTTTCGACCAGGATCCGGACACCGGCACCGTCGTCCTCCTCCTGCCCGAGCCACCACCCGAACTGCACGAGACGGTACGGCTGTGCGCCGAACTCTGCCCGTGCGCGGCCATCTCCGTCACCGAGGACTGACACCACCGGTCGGCAACGGCCGTCGAGGAGCGATGATGAACGATCTGCCCGGTTCCGACACCTCCGTCCGCCCGGACGCGCAGGCCGCGCTCGACGGGGACGGCAGTCCTCTCGGGCAGCACACCCGCTGGGCGGTGGAGCTGCTCACCTCCCAGGAAGCCCCTCGGGACGAGGACTTGTCCGGGAGCTTCGTCCCCGTCTTCCTCGCCCGGCACCCGCAGGGTTTCGCGGCCACGCTCGAACAGTGGCGCGGCCTGGGACCGTTCACCGTCGTCGACTACCAGCCGGTGGCCCACAAGTCGTGGGTGACCCTGGAAGGCCCGGCGGGGGTCCGCTCCACGCTGTCGCTGACGCTCGACTCCACCGGGCTGATCCGGGTGCTCCACCTGGGCGCGGAGGTGGTGACGCCGCCGGTGCGCGCGTGGGACGACTTGGTGCGGGCGCTGGAGCAGCCGGGGGTGACCTGGTCGGCGCTGGCGACCCGGGTGGACGGCGGAGTGACCGAGACGCTGTACGCCAAGGACGCCGACCGGCCGATGCCCAACGGCTCCTCCTACAAGCTGTATCTGATGCGGGCGCTGGCCGAGGCGGTGGCAGCCGGCACCGTGCGGTGGGACGACGAGGTGACGATCACCCCGGCCCTGCGCAGCCTGCCCACCGGTGACATGCAGGAACTGCCGGACGGTGCCCGGGTATCGGTGCGCGAGACGGCGTACAAGATGATCGCGATGAGCGACAACACCGCCGCCGACCTGATCCAGGACCTGCTGGGCCGGGACACGGTGGAACGGGCCGTGGTGGACGGCGGTCACAGTGATCCGTCCTTGCTGCGCCCCTTCCTGACGAGCCATGAGGTGTTCGAGATCGGCTGGGGTGCCCCGGAGCTGCGGGACGAGTGGGTCGCCTCCGACGAGGCGGGCCGCAGGCGTCTGCTGGAGCGGATCGCCGGCCCGATGACCGTGCGCGGATCCGATCTCGGCCCGACCGTCCACCAGTTGGGTCTGGACTGGCACATGAGTGCCTGGGACGTGGCACGCGTTCTGGGCGCACTGGTCGAGGACGGGGTACGGGACACGAGCGGGGTCGTGGACGCCGTGCTGACGGCTTACCCGGGTGTGCCGATCGACTCGGCCCGCTGGCCCCGCGCCGTGTTCAAGGGGGGCTCGTGCCCTGGAGTGATGATGTTCTGCTGGTTGCTGGAGGACCCTGACGGCGTCCGGTACACGCTGGTGCTCCAGCAGCGCGCCGACGATCAGAAGCTCATCGGCGACGGGCAGTTCCTGCGTGGTATGGGCGGCCGGGTCATCGAGTCAGGTCTGCTCTCCGGTACCTCCCGGTGACCGCCCGGGACCGGTCCCTGGCCGTGCTGGTGGCGGTGCTGTGGGGGCTGAACTTCCTCGCGGTACGGGTCGGTCTCGACCACTTCCCGCCCTTCTTCCTGGCGGCGCTGCGTTATCTGGTGCTGGCCGTGCCGGTGGTGCTGTTCGTGCCTCGCCCGGGTGTGCCTCTGCGGTGGCTGCTGGGGTACGGGCTGGGTTTCGGCGTCGCCCAGTTCGGACTGCTGTTCCTCGCCATCGAGCAGGGCATGCCGTCGGGTCTGGCGTCGGTGGTGGTGCAGGCCTCGGCGCCGTTCACCGTGCTGCTGGGGGCGCTGCTGCTGCGGGAGCGGGTCACCGGGCGGCAGTTCGCCGGCATCGGGCTGGCGGTGCTGGGGATGGCCGTGATCGCGGTGGACCGGGCGCGGACGGCGCCGTTGCTGCCGTTGGTGCTGACCGTGCTGGCGGCGCTCGGCTGGGCGGTCGGCAACCTGTCGAGCCGGCAGGCCAAGCCGCAGTACCCCTTGCGCTTCGCGCTGTGGATGGCGGTGGTCCCGCCCCTGCCGCTGCTGGCCCTGTCGGCGGTGATGGAGGGGCCGGCCACGGGGTGGCGGGCACTGGGGTCGTCGTTCGGCCCCGAGGGGTGGCCGGGTCTCGTCGCACTGGTCTACATCGCGGTACTGGGCAGCGTCGTGGGTTCCGGGATATGGACGGCGCTGCTCAAGCGCTACCCGGCCGGCGTGGTGGCGCCGTTCTCGATGCTGGTGCCGGTGGTGGGCATGGCGAGTGCCTGGCTGGCGCTGGACGAGCAGCCCACCGGATGGGCGGTGGCCGGCGGGGCCGCCGTGGTCTCCGGCGTACTGCTCGGCACGGGCTGGCTGCCGCGCTTCCTGCGCGGACGTACGAGTGCGGCGGCCGTTCCCCCCGCCCCCGAGGGGGACGGGGGGCGGCCGCCGGACGGTCAGCCGGCCGACGCCACGGGCGCCTCCCAGGAGACCCAGCGCTCCTGAGGGGAGAAGCCCATCGCCTCGTTGAGGGCGATCATCGGGTGGTTGTCGTCGGCGTTGGCCGTCTCGATCAGCCGTACCCGGGGCTCGTACTCCCGCACATGGGCGAGGTTGGCGAGCTTGAGCAGGAGCCCCAGGCCGTGGCCCCGGTGAGCCGGGGCCACCACCGTCATGCCCTGGAGTGCGTGCTGCGGGTTGCCGGTCGTCTTGGAGACGCTGGTGAAGCCGGCCAGTTCGCCGGTCTCCTCGTGGACGGCGCCCACGTGGTAGGCGCGCCGTCCGCGGCCCACCCGCATCCGCTCGAAGCGCCGCACATGGCTGGCGCGTATCGCCTCGGGCCCCTGGTCCCAGGTCTCCGGCAGGCTCTCGCCGAGCGACTGACCGAGTTCGGAGACGGCGATCGCGAACGCGTCGGGGGTGATGGTCCCCCACCGCTCGAGCCGGTAACCGGCCGGGGTCCCGGGGAGGCCACCGGCCAGCGGGTCGTGCCGGTCCAGGTCGAGCCACTGGTGCACACCCTCCGGGCCGGCCGAGGGCGTGGCCCCCATCGCCGCCGCGAACGCGGCCGGGCTCTCGTCCCGGGGAGGCCCGTCGGGCAGGGCCTGGACCAGATCGGCGACCAGGAGGGAACGGCCGTGCTGTTCGGCGATGCCTCGGGCCCGCCGGAACAGAGCGGTGCCGATCCCCTGGCGGCGCTCCTTCGGTGCGGTCAGAAGCTGGTCGACGACGGCGACCGGCGCCCCGTCGGGAAGCACGAGGCGCAGTGCGCCGACGGCCTGCCCGCCGAGGAAGGCGACCTCCCCGGCCAGGGCGGTGCCCGGCGGTGCGAAACGCACCGAGCCGGTCAGGTCGTCCGCGCAGGGCGGGGCGGCGGACAGGGGGACGTCCTCGGCGCTGTCCATGGTCAGCCGGAGCCATGCGTCGAGCGTGGCGGGGTCGTCGGCGTCCAGCGGGACGAGACGGAGATCCGTTGCTGCGTTGTTCATACGGTGTCGTTCTCCCGGTCGGCGCGGGTGTCGGTGACGCCCATGGCCTGGATGTCGTACAGGCCGAAGGCTGGATGGACGTAGACGTTGGTGGCCCGGGGGCCCCGGTAGTGCAGGGTCTTGTCGTGGACCAGCGGGAGGATGACCGCGTGGTCCATGACCCGGCGCTCCACCTCGCGCCACAGTTCCGTGCGGGTGGCGGGGTCGGCGGTGTGCAGCCCGGTGTCGATCAGTTCGTTGATCTTCGGGTCGTCGAGTTCGGCGATGTTCCAGTTGCCACCGCCGGGACGGATCAGCCGGCCGTCCACCAGGGGCGCCAGGAAACCGTATTCGGTGGGGAAGTCGGCACCCCAGTCGGTGACGATCAGACCGAGCCCGTGCTTGCGTATCGTCTCGGGCGAACCCGCGCCCTGACTGAAGTAGGTGGCGACGTCGAGTTCCTTGACGGTCAGCCTGATGCCGATCCGGGCGACGGACTCCACCACCGCGTCGGCGACCAGCCGGAACTTGCCGCGCTGGGTGCCGATGACGGCGTCGAAGCCGTCGGGCAGACCGGCGGCCCGGAGTTCCGCTCGGGCGGCGTCGAGGTCACCCCGCAGATCGGGACCGGTCGGGTAGCGGTCCAGCCGCTGGTGTGCGGGGAGCCCCGGCGGGAAGAGCGCGGTGGTCAGGTCGCCTCCGGTGACCGGGCCGCCGCGGGCCTCCTGGAGCAGGATCTTGTCGGCCGCGTAGTGCACGGCCCGGCGTACGTGCACGTTGTCGAAGGGCGGGATGTGCGGCTGGAGCGAGACGAAGTGCAGGAAGCTCGTCTTCGGGTTGTCGGTGCGTGAGCGCAGCACCGGGTCACCGGCCAGGCGGTGCTGGGCGGCGTGCTGGAGACCGCGGCCCTCCAGGTTGATGTCGAACTCCCCCGCGGTCAGCCGCTCGTCCATCTCGTCCAGGTCGAGGCCGATGGTGACGTCCACCCGGTCCGGAAGCGCGGGCCGCACGGGGTCGGTGGCCCGGTCCCAGTGGGGGTTGCGCTCCAGCAGGAGTCTGCTGCCCGGCCTGTGCTCGGCCACCCGGTAGGGCCCGGTGCAGCGCGGGTCCTCGCCGTAGCGGGCCCCGGTGTCGGCGTGCCGTGGCACGGGGGCGACGCAGGGCTGGGCCATGAGGTGGTCGAAGTCGGAGAACGGGGTGCGCAGCCGGAAGACGATCGTGCGCGGGTCGGGGGTGAGCACGGCGGGCAGGCCGTCCCCGCCGCCGTCCCGGTAGGGCCCCGCGTACGGGCGGGCCGGATCGTCGAGCAGCGGCACCAGGTAGGTGGGACCGCCGGGGAGCACGTCCTGGGCGAAGATCCGCTGCACGGCGTACCGCACGTCGGCCGAGGTCACAGGGGTGCCGTCGTCGAAGCGGACACCCTCGCGGAGCCGGTAGGTCCAGGTCCGGTTGCCGTCGCTCGGCACTCCCGGCGCCTCGGCGAGGTCGGGTACGGGGACCAGGCCCGCCGGTCCCGGGTCGGTGGGGTAGGCCATCAGGGTGCGGTTGAGCAGCCGTTGCAGCAGCCACACCCAGACGTAGTAGGTCCGCGCCGGATCGAGGGAGTCGACGTCGGCGGAGGAGACCAGCCGCAGGGTGCCCCCGCGCCGGTCGGAGGGATTGACGCTCGTTCCGACGGCGGCGTTCCAGCCGCCGCCTTCCCGAAGGCCGGTGGCGGAGCTCGTCATGTGGTCGTCTCCCGGTCGTCGGCGGGCCCACCCGCGGTGCCCTCGGTGCGGGGCAGCGGCAGCAGGTAGGAACGTTGTTCGCTGGCCCGGCAGCCGCGGGCCAGCTTGGCCTCGACGCTGCCGATCCCGGCGTGCAGGACGGTGGCGCCCTCCTTGGCGGCGGCGTCCAGCACCCGGTAGTACAGGACGTCGTAGTAGAGCGGCAGCTTGCCCTGGGCCTCGTAGTCGAACCCGGCACGGTGGCCGTACCACTGTTCCTCGCCGCGGGCCCGGGACCGCAGCACCATGCCGAAGCCGATGATGCTGCCGTGCTGCCGGGCCACGGACACCAGGACGTCATCGCCCATGATCTCGGCGATCCTGCCGATCATGCGGGCGGAACCCTCGTCGCTGGCGGGATTGCCGTACTTGCGAAGGAGGTTGGCGTCGAGCTGCCCGAGGCGGGGAGCGAGCGCCTGGGTGAGCGGCTCGACGTTCACCTCGACGCCGGCCTCGGCGAGCGCCCGGCGTTCCAGTCGCACCCGGCGGCGGCGATGGGCGCTCATCTCCTCGACGAACTCGTCGAATCCGCCCTGCGGTATGTCGAGCCAGGCGTAGTGGTCGGAGGGGTGGTGGTGGTAGCCGCGGCGCTCCAGCAGGGCGACCAGAGCGGTGTCGCGTACGTCGACGTGCGGGAAGCAGACGGTGGCCGCCCCCCGGTCCGCCGCCATCGCCTCGGCCCGTTCCAGGAGGGCTGCAAGGTCGTCCTCGGTGGCGTCGGGGGAGGCGAGGGCCCGGGTGCGGCCCAGGTGCCGCCCTCCGCAGACCAGGGAGGGCAGCAGGCTGTCCGGGTCGCCCCCGGCGACATCGCGCAGCACACCGGCCGCTTCGGGGACCTCCCGCTCCAGGGCGCGCTTGAGCATGGCGTCCGGCCGGGCGAGCAGCCAGGCCACGGAGGTGTCGGCCCAGGCGGTCACCAGTCCGGCCACCGGGGCGCCGTCCCGTTCGCGTACCAGGAAGTCCATCGCCGTACCGGAGTTGTGCTCCTGCACGGTGAGCCACCGGGGGGTCTGGAAGAAGTCCTCCGCCCCCAGCAGCGAGTCCCAGCCCGCCGCCTCCAGGCCGGCCGCGTTCGCGACCGCCCGTACGCCGTCCGGGTCTGCCGTGTACGGGCTCATCGAAGCTCTTCCTCGACGACGAAGTCCAGCAGCGCGGCGGCCTTGTCCGCGAGTTCCTGGGCGGCGACCCGGTCGGGGCCGTTGCAGTAGGTGAAGCCGACGCAGGAGGAGTTGTCCATGCGCTGCAGCAGGTGGTCGCCCTTCTCGACGTGCAGCAGCACCTGGACGTTCTCCACGGCCGCCGCGGCCTCCAGCCCGTCGATGCGCGCGAGGGTCCCGCGCCGGGTGGGGTAGATCATGCGGACGGCGGCGCCGCCGCGGTGGACGACGGGCTCGATCGGCGGGGTGACGCCGATGGTGAGCAGCCAGGCGTCCAGGATCGGGCTGCGGCCGGTGACGTCGGTCACCAGCATCGTCATGCAGCTGGACGGGGTGCGGGGATTGGCCTCGATGATCCGCCAGCCGGACTCGGTGCGCCGGACCTCGGTGTGACAGGGACCGTGCCGGTACCCGATCATCTCCAGGGTCGTGCGGACCACGTGGTACAGCTCGTCACGCTCGTCGTCGGGGAGCGGTACGGGGAAGGTGTGCCCGCACTCGATGTAGGCGGGGTCGCCGAAGAGGTCCTTGGAGGTGACGCCGAAGACGTGGGTGTACCCGTCCACGGTCATCGTCTCGACGCTGACCTCCTCACCCTCGACGTACTGCTCCAGCAGGACGTCGCCGGTGCGGGGCTGGCCGCGGAGGCTGTGCCGGACGGTGGAGAGCTCCTCCCACGCCTCGACGAGCCCGGCCATGTCGTCGACCCTGCGCACCCCGTAACTGATCGCCTCGGCCGGAGGCTTGGCGATCATCGGGAAGCCGAGCCGGCGGGCCGCCTCGTCGAGCTGTCCCCGGTGGCTCACCAGTACGTGGGGAATGTTGAACGGCTGGTCGCCGAGCGCGATCCGCAGCTGGTCCTTGATGTTCGCGGTGCGGACGGCGGCCGGGTCCGGGCCGGGCAGGCCGAGACGGCGAGCGGCGTGCGCGGCCAGTTCGGTGTGGTAGTCGGAGAACGAGGTGAGGCCGTCCACCAGGGGGGCGCCGTCCTCGCCGGTGACGACGGCCAGCACCGCGTCGAGGTCGGTGGTGTCGACGTCGATCACCCGGTCGACGATGGCCAGCGGGTGGGTCTCCCAGTCGTGTCCATGGGTGTACCAGGACCGGTCGCCCGTCAGCAACCACACTTCGAGGCCGTGTTCCTGAGCCTGCTTCAGACCCAGGACGAAGGGATGGTTCTGCATGTGCTCGACGATCGCGATCCGCTTTCCGGCGAACTGCGCGTAGTCGGCCAGAGGTGTTGTCATCGGACGCCTCCCGTGTGGGTGATGTTCAATCGACCGGTGCCGGATTCTCGTGGTTCAGTTGAACCGGCCCGGGCCCGGTGGTGCCATGCATCAGGAGGCAGGACGCATAGGCGACGGGCGAGGCGCATAGGAAGGGCCGGAGGCTCCCGGCGGGATCCGGTGGTGCCGGCAGGCCGCGTCCCCGCCGGCTCCGGGCCCCGTGCCCCGGTCACTCATCGGCCCACCGCCGGGCCGGCGCTCCTCGGGGGCCGGCACCCACGCTCCCCCGCCACGGCCGGTGCGGTGTCCGGGCGCGTCCGGACGGCCCGCCCGGAGGTGGTGCGGTGCGGTGACGGCCACGCACCGGCCGGCCGCACACCCCGTCCCGGTCCGGCGCCCCTGGTCCGCCGCGCGGCTACTTCGCCCCGTGACCGGCGGCGATCGCTTCGACTCGCGCGGCCAGCATGAGGTCCTTCCGCGTGACGGCGCCACCCGCGTCATGCGTGTGCACGGCGATGGACACCGTCCTGTAACCCAGCGTCAGGTCCGAGTGGTGGTTGAGCTCCTCCTGGATCCGGGCGACGTGGACGGTCAGCCCGGCGGCGGCGAAGTGGGACGGCAGATGGTAGGTACGGGTGATCCGGTCCCCCTCGAGCCGCCAGCCGGGCAACTCGCGCAACCCGGCCTCGACGGCGTGAACGGACAGCGGTTCGGCGGGCATACGGCGGCTCCTGGGACATCGCTGCGGACCACGGTGCCCGTGACGTCACGGTCCGGGTCCTTCCACTGTCGCGCCTGGGACAGGGCCGGGCAACCGTGGCCGGCTCGTCCCTCGCCGGGTGGCCGTGCCCGCGGGACGCCGTTCCGGGCCGGCAGGGCCGTCGCCGTGCTCGTGGCAGCCAGGAGGATCACGTACGGCCGGACCGGCCGTACGTGACGGGCGGGGCGCGTCCGGACCGCCCGTCACGTCGTGTGTCCGCGTTACACGCGTGCCCCGTTGTCGGCGGGGTCCCGGCGGGCCCCTCCGGCCGGCCTGCCGCGCTTCGGTGCCCGCTTCCTGGCCGGCGGCGGGGCCTTTCCGGTCCTCTCCAGCAGGAGCGCCCCCGGTACCGCGGTCATCACGGAGGAGTACGTTCCGACACAGACGCCGATGAGGAGGGCGAGGGCGAAGTCCTCGAGCGAGTCGCCGCCCAGGACCGCGAGAGCGACCAGGATGAACAGGGCTCCCATCCCCGTGTTGACGGTGCGCGGCACGGTCTGCAGCACCGCGCGGTTGGCCACGTCGGCGACCGGGGTGCGACGGCTTCCGGCCCACAGCTCCCGCACCCGGTCGAAGACCACGACGGAGTCGTTGACGGAATAACCGATCACGGTGAGCAGGGCGGCCAGGAAGATCCCGTCGACGGGGCGTCCGAGCCAGGCGAAGGCGCCCACCAGGATGACGACGTCGTGCACCAGGGCTCCGACCGAGGCGACGGCGAACGTCCACCGGAACCTGGCCGCGAGGTAGGCGAGTTGCACGAACACGGCGACGCCCAGTGCGATGAGCGCGTTCCGCCGCAGTTCGTCACCGAGGCTGGGCCCGATCAGCTCGTCACGCACCTTGGTGGTCTCGCCGCCTTCTTCGGCCAGGGCGGCACGCAGGGCGTGTTCCCCGTCGTTGTCGAGTTTCCCGGTGCGTACGGAGAGGTCCCGGTCGCCCGCGGTGGTGACCTCGGCGTCCTCGAAGCCCGCGGCGGCGACCGTGTCGCGGGCGGTCCCGATGTCGACGGGGCGGCTGGTGGAGTACTCCACCAGCCTTCCGCCGGTGAACTCGACGCCCAGGTCGATGCCGCGCACGAGGATGCCGCTCACGGCGACGAGGACGAGCGCCGCGGAGATCATCAGCCAGCGGCGCGGTGACCGGAACAGCTGGATGTCGCGCGTGTTCAGCCAGGTGCGGACGCGGCCGGGCCGTGCGAGGCCGTTGACGCCTCGGTAGTCGTTGACGAACCGGGAGCCGGCCGCGATCCCGGTGAGGGCGCGGGCGATGACGAGCGCCGAGAACATCGAGGCCAGGACGCCGATGGCGAGCGTGACCCCGAATCCCTTCACCGGCCCGGAGCCGAGGAAGAAGAGCAGGGCGGCCGCGATGAGGGTGGTGACGTTGGAGTCGGCGACCGCGCTCCACGCGTTACGGAACCCGGCCGTCAGCGCGGAGCGCAGCGAGCGGCTCCTCCGGCCCGCGTACTCCTCGCGGGCCCGTTCGAAGACGAGGACGTTGGCATCGACCGCCATGCCGATGGCGAGGACGAATCCGGCGAGTCCCGGCAGGGTCAGCGTCACGCCGAGGACGACGAGGGCGGCGTAGGAGATCACGGAGTACGCGCCCAGGGCCAGCGCGGCGAGAGCGCCGAAGAGCCGGTACACGAAGGTGATGAACAGGGCTGTGGCGGCTGCTCCGATGAGCGCGGCCCGGGCGCTCGCGTCGATGGCGTCGGCGCCGAGCGTCGGGCCGACGGTCCGCTGTTCGACGATCTCGACGGGCACGGGGAGTGCGCCGCCCTTGATGAGCAGCGCGAGATCCCGTGCTTCGTCGGCGCTGAAGGAGCCGGTGATCTGCGTGGAGCCCGAGGGCAGTCCGACCTCGCAGCCGATCGACGGATCCACCTGGGGTGAGGAGATGACCTTCTCGTCGAGGACGATCGCGACGCGGCGTCTTTCGTCCCCGGCCGGGTGGCAGGCGGCGTCCCCGGTGAGCCGCTTCCATTCCTGGCCCGCGTCCTTGTGGAAGTCGAGCGAGACGGACCAGCCCGTGCCCTGCTGGGCGTCGAACTGTGCGGTGGCGTCCTTGACACCGCCGCCGGAGAGCCTCTCCGGGCCGAGTGCGAGGGGAGTGCCCTGTTCGTCGGGCAGCGTCTTCCCTTCGCCCTTCTGCCCTGCTCCGGCTTCCTGGACCGCGTGGAAGCCGAGTTGTGCGGTCCTGCCGATGACATCGGCAGCCTGGCGCGGGTCCTGTACGTCGGGCAGTTCGACGATGATCCGGTCCTCGCCCGAGCGCGTCAGGGTCGGTTCGGAGACACCGAGGGAGTCGATGCGCTGCCGCAGTACCTCCAGGGTGCGGTCGGTGCTCTCCCGGTCCGCCTTCGCGGTGTCGGAGTCCTTGGCCTGCAGCACCATGCGGGTGCCGCCCTGGAGGTCGAGGCCGAGTCTGGGTGACATGGTCAGCGTGATGAACACGGAGACGAGCAGAACGGCGGCAGCCAGAACCGCTCGCACCGTGGTGGCGCGAGTCATGGGAATCCCCTTGAGTGGGCGTCGTCCGCCCTGGACTCAGCGAGGAGGGCGGAGCGACAGCTCTGTGGAACAGGGCCGGTGAGGGGCCGGCGGACCGGCCGGCTCCCCCGGAGGGCCCCGCACACCGGGCAGCGCCGCCTGGGCCCTTACGGCCGCGGAAGGGGGGCCCGCTGCCACGGGGACGACGCCCCTGGGCAGGGGAAGGCTCTGTGTACGCGTCGGCAGGGCGCCGTGGCCTGGCGGGGGGACGTGGGGCGGGGCGTGCGGGCGGTCGGCACCCGCACGCGGCGCCGGTGCGGGGAGAGCCTCCGTCCACCAGGCGGGAACGGCCCGCACCACGGTCTCCCGCGCGGAGAGATCCGTGGAACCGGGTACGGCGCCGCGCGTGGCGACGGCATCCCACCCGGGAAGCCCGGTCCCGGCTGCCGCGGGTGCGCCGCCGAGGAGAGTCAGGACGGTGAGGAGCAGCGCGGCGAGGAGGTGCCGCGCCTGGTGCGGCGGTGTGCCGTGCGGGCCCCTCGGGGGCGCGTTCCCCCGGGGAGCCCCCGGGAGGGGGCTCACCTCGGCCGGACCGGGCGGAGGGCCGCCGTGCCCGCGTCGGCGGAGCCCAGGACGGTGCCGAGGATCAGCGCGGCGCCGCGTACGACGGCGGTCGAGGGATCGGGGTCGACGCGCAGCGGCCCTCCGAGGCAGCCCGCGATCCCTTCGGTGACATCGCGGCGGAGCGCTCCGCCGCCGGTGAGCACGGGGCCACGGCGCAGTGCTCCGCGTACCGCGCCGTGCTGGTCCTCACGCCACATGGACGTGATCATATCGAGGACGTTCCGGACGAGCCCCGCGGGTGGTGACAGCGGCTCGAGATCGCTGAGTCCCGTCTCGGTCTGGCGGGCGTCGACGACCGACCCGTCGACGAGCAGGGCCACTTCGGTCAGTTCGGCCCCCAGGTCGACGACGAGCAGGGGGCCACCGTCCGGTCCTCCCGCGCACGCGGCCACGGCTCCCGCGCTGTTGAGGACCACGGCGCCGGAGGCACCCAGACCTGCGAGCAGTTCCCTCGCCAGCACGCGGTGCTCGTGTCCGGCCAGAACCGGATGACTGAGCACGATCACGCTGTCCTGCCGGTGGGCGCCCAGTGCGGTGTCGGCGAGGCGCCCCAGCAGCCCGGCGCAGGACACGGGGTCGACGATGCGTCCCCGCCTGACCGGCCGCCCGACGCCGTCCTCCCAGCCGGACGGTCCGCCGGTGACGAGCCCCTGCCCCGGGACCCAGGCACGGGCCCCGGAGCTGCCCAGATCGATGGCCAGTCCCCTGAGAGGGCGGGGCCGGTGCGCAGCCACGGCAGGCGCCTCCCGCCGCCGGAGGACCGGACGGCCACGCCGCCGTCCGTCACGCGAAGCACGCATCGGCCCTCACCCTCAGGTCTTGCCGCTACAGCCGCCGGCTCACGCCGAACCGCCGATACGCAGGAATGATTGATCCTTCACTATGCAATACAAGGCACAGAAAGACCACTCCCTTGATAATCCCAAGGCATGAGTGCGCTCATACCTTTCACCCCTCCAAGGCCAGATAGGGCTCGACCAGCTCCGCGAACTCCTCGGGCGTGGCGATCCTGATCTCCAGCTCCTCCGCCTTGGTGCGCTTGGAGCCGGCCTTCTCCCCCGCGACGAGCAGACTCGTGCGCTTGGAGACGCTGGAGGAGGACTTTCCGCCGGCCCGCTCGATCAGCTCGTTCATCTGGTTGCGCGACAGCTTCTCCAGGACACCGGTCATGGCGCCGGTGACCACGACGGTCATTCCGCCGAGGGGCGGACCGTCCGCTGTCTGCCCCTCGGCGCCTTCCTCCGGTCCGCTCCCGGGCTCCGGCGGCGGGGTCGCACCGGGCTCCGTCATGTTCACCCCGGCGGCCACCAACTTGCCGATCAGCGGTGCCAGTTCCGCGAGCTCCGTGACGACCGCTGCCGCCTTCTCCTTGCCGATGCCCTCCACCTGCTGCAACGCCTCCGCGTCCGCGGCGACGATCCGGTCCATCGAGGCGAAGTGGCGGGCGATCCGGCGGGACATCGAACGCCCCGTGCCGCGTACGCCCAGGGCGCAGAAGACGCGGGACAACGGGCGGGTCCTGGCCGTCTCGACGGCCGCCAGCAGGTTGTCGGTGGAGGTCTCCCCCATCCGCTCCAGGGAGAGCAGCTGGTCCCGCTCCAGCGTGAAGAGATCGGCGAAGTCCTGGACGAGGCCGGCGTCGACGAGCTGGACGACCCGGGTGGCCCCGAGCCCTTCGATGTCGAGCTGGTCACGGCCGGCCGCGTAGGAGACGGAAGCGACCGAGCGGCAGTCGCGGCCCCGGGTGCAACGCCAGCGCTGCTCGCTCATGTCGATCTCCGAGCCGCACTGAGGACAGACCTCGGGGAAGGCGACGGGCTGCTCCTCACCCGTCCGCAGGTGCGCGACGGGCGCCTCGATACGGGGGATGATGTCACCCGCCTTGTAGACCATCACGTGGTCGCCCAGGCGCAGATCGCGGCGGGTGATGTCGGCCGGGTTGTGCAGCGTGGCGTAGCTGACCGTGGAACCGTCTATCTCGACGGGCTCCAGCACGGCACGCGGCGCGATGATGCCGGTCCTGCCCACGTTCCATTCGACGCCCAGCAGCCGGGTGACCTTCTCCACGGCCGGGAGCTTGTAGGCGATGGCCCAGCGCGGTGCCCGCGTACCGGAGCCCGCGTCGCGCTGGTCGGCCGCCAGGTCCGCCTTGATCACGATGCCGTCGATGCCGAACGGCAACGAGGCGCGCAGGGCGGCGATGCCCTCGACCCGGGTCTGCACCTCCTCGACCGTGGTGACGGTGCGCGGGGCGACCGCGGTGCCGGCCGCCGTGTGCACACCGAGTCCGGCGACGTACTCCAGGACCTCGCCGTGCGGGAGTTCGGCCAGGGCGGCCGACAGCTCACCGGAATCGGGCAGCGCGAGCGCCCCGTACGCGAAGAAGGTCATCTCCACGCGGTACGGACGGTCCTTGGCCCGCAGGGTGCCCGCCGCCCCGTTCCGGGGATTGGCGAAGGGGGCGGCACCGTGCTCCGTGCGCACCGTGTTGGCCTGTTCGAACTGCTCGTCGGTCATGAGGATCTCGCCGCGCACCTCGAGGGTCACGGGAGCTCCCAGCTGCTCGGGCAGGCCGAGCACGGTCCCGATCGCGTGCGAGACGTCCTCGCCGGCCGTCCCGTCGCCCCGGGTGATCAACTGGTCGAGGCGGCCCCGCCGGTAGCGCACCGCGACGGCCAGACCGTCGAGCTTGGGCTCCACGCTCCAGGCGGCGACGGGCCGGCCTATCCGACGCTCCACGGACGCCGTCCAGGTGACGAACTGCTCGGCGGAGAACACGTTGTCCAGCGAGAGCATCGGGACGGTGTGCGGCACGTCCCCCGACGCCGCCCCGCCCGCGACCTTCCCGGTCGGCGAGGCGTCCAGCACCTCCTGCGGGTGCTCCTCCTCGTAGACCGCGATCCCACGCACGAGCCGGTCGTACGCGTCGTCGTCGAGGCGGCTCTCACCTGCGGTGTAGTACGCGGCGGCGGCACGCTTCGCCTCTTCCACGGCGGCCGTGTAGGCGGCGGTGTCGGCGAGCACGCCGGCTGAGTTCGTCGTCATGGCCATCATCCTGCCGCCCACCACTGACAACGCCCCGGGGGACGGCCGCTGACGTGCCGGAACCCTTCGACCGCCCCTCGGACCACCCGGTATAAAGACTCCATGACTGCCGACGCGTCACCGCCCGTGCGCCCCGCCACCCTGGAGGACGTGGCCGCGGTGGCGGGCGTCTCCCGGGCGACCGTGTCCCGTGTGATCAACGGTGCGACCACGGTGGACCCGGCACTGCGGCGGGTCGTGGAGGAGGCGGTCGCCACCACGGGTTACGTCCCCAATCGCGCGGCACGTTCGCTGGTGACCCGGAGGACCGACTCGATCGCCCTGGTGGTGTCGGAGCGTGAACGGCGTCCGGTCTCCGAGCCGTTCATCGGCCGGATGTTCTCCGACCCGCACTTCGGGCGCGTGGTCGGCGGGCTGATGGACGTACTGCGCCCCGCCGGTATCCAGATGGTGCTGATGCTGGCCGACGACGAGGCCTCGCGGAACCAGCTGTTGTCGTATCTGCGCCAGGGGCACGTCGACGGGGTGGTGCTGATCTCCTCGCACGCCGACGACCCGCTGCCGGGCCTGCTCCATGACACCCGGCTTCCCGCCGTGCTGGCGGGCCGCCCCCGCGACGCCTCGCCGCTCACCTGTGTCGAGGCGGACCAGCGGGCCGGGGCCCGGATGGCGGCCGATCATCTGGCGGCCCTGGGCCGACGGCGCATCGCGACGGTCGCGGGACCGCAGGACATGCCTGCGGGGCAGGTGCGTCTGACCGGTTTCCTGGACGCCTTGGAGCAGCACGGAATCGGGGATGTGGTGACCGCGGAGGGGGATTTCACCCACGCGGGCGGAGCTTCGGCCATGCGGGAACTGCTGCGCGAACGGCCTGATATGGACGGGGTGTTCATCGCTTCGGACCTGATGGCACTGGGTGCGCTGCCCGTGCTCCTGCGGGCGGGCAGGGAGGTGCCCGGGGATGTCGCGGTGGTGGGGTTCGACGACAGCAACGCCGCGGTGGCGTGCGATCCGCCGCTGACGACCGTGCGTCAGCCGGTGGAGGAGATGGCGGCCGAGATGGCCGGGCTCCTGCTGAAGCAGATCGGCAGTCCGGGTGACGGTCCCGCACCGTCCGTGGTCTTCCGTCCGACGCTGGTGCGGCGCGAATCCGCCTGACCCCCGGGGCCTCTCATCCGCGCGTGTCAGGTACGGGGCCGTCAGGGCCCGGGGCCGCGGGGAACGGTGCGACCGCACGGACCGGCTCATCGGCACGAGCGGGAACAGCGGCACGGCCCGGTTCGCCGGCGGGGACGGAGGGGGGAGGATCTTCGCCGACGCGGACGGAGACGGGGACGTCCGCACCGGCCGGCCCGTCCGGGAACGGCTCGTCCACCCGCACCGCCCCGGCGAAGCCCTCCTGGCGCAGGGGGACCTGCGGCCCGGAGAGCTCCCTCAGCCAGCGGGCCAGCACCCTGTGCACGGCTTCCGCCCCCACGAGGCCCGCCCGGGGCACCCCCGCCGGCACGGCCGGGGAATCTCCCCGGGGGGTTTCCGCCGCCATGGCGTCGAGCGGGTCCGTCAGCGTCCGCGGCCACAGCAGGAACGGCCGCGACTGCTCGCCGCCGAGCCCGCCGTGCGAGCCGATCTGCTCCTCGAAGGCGTGGACCCGGCCGGTCTCGGGGTCGTACATCGAATTGACCATGACGTCCGCGACGTGCGGGAAGCCGTCGGTCCGCCGCACCGCGTCCGCCGCGCCTGGTCCGAAGACGGCGATCGGCCCTTCCCCGTCCGTCAGCTCCGCCACCGGGACCTCCGCCCCGCCCCGGCCGAGCACCACCGATCCGTGCTTCTGGCTCCGTACGAGCAGGAAGCCGATCCCCGGGTGGTCGGCGAGCGTGTCGAGCAGCGCGGGGTAGCGGCGGTCGAGCTGCTCGCGCGAGGCCCGCCCCTCGATGTCCGGGAACGACAGCAGCCCGAGGTTTCCGGAGGCCAGCACGACCGGCTCGGAGGGCTTGGCCGGGTTTTCCGCCTCCTGCACCCCCACGACGGGCCTGTGCAGGGCGATGCGCACCGCGTCACGGGCCTCCGAGGCGCTGCGGGTGCGCTCCGCCCGGCGGGGCACGGGCAGCCCGCAGCCGGCTCGCACGAGGTCCTTGAGTGTGAGGCCGTACCGGCTCGCGAAGGTCTCCCCCGGGCTCTGGCCGTGGTCGGAGAGCAGGACGACCCGGTAGCCGCGCGGGGTGTGGTCCGCGATCTTCATGATGAGGCCCAGCGAGCGGTCGAGCCGTGTCAGGACCTTCTCCGCGTCCCTGCTGTGCGGCCCGGAGTGGTGGGCGACCTCGTCGTAGGCGACCAGGTCGGCGTAGACCGCGGTACGGCCCGCGAACATGTCGCCTATCACCGCGGCGACCACCACATCGCGTTCGACGACGGTCGCGAACGCCCGGATGAAGGGGTACAGCCCGCCGCGTTTGACCCGGGGTGACTCCTTCCGTATCCGTGCCCGGACGGACTGGCCGATCTCCCGTCCCACCTCCGCGACGAAGGACAGGGCTGTGCGGACGGCGTTGGCCGGGTCGGAGAAGTAGGCGAAGTAACCGGCGCGCGAGCGGCTCCCCTTGCCGAGCCTGGCGGCCATCGACAGGACCAGGGCGAGCTGGTCCGCGCCGCCGCTGAAGAGATTGCCCCGGCTGGCACCGTCGACGGTGAGCAGGCCGCCGTCATGGGTACGGGCGATGGCTCTGCGCTGCATTTCGAGGGCGCTCGCCGGTCTGCTGGAGACCATGACGGTGCCGGTCTCCTTCTCGAACCAGCGGAAGGCCGGGACGTCGAAGTTGCTGCCGTGCAGGATGGCGAGCTGGCTGGCGCCGGTCTGGCTCGACCAGTCGGTGGTCCACGGGGTGAGCCGGTGACCCGCCTCGTCGGCGAGCAGACCGGCCACGGTCGGCATGAGGCCGTCGGCGGCAGCCTGTTCGAGCACGTCGTGACCCACACCGTCGAGCTGGACGAACACGATCCCGGGCGGGCCGCCGCGCTCACCGTCCGCGCTCCGCGGCGCACCGCTGCGTCTGCGGCGCCGGTCGGCGAGGCGGGAGAGTCTGCGCCGGTAGGCGTCGTCGTCACGGACCGCGAGGGCGGTGGAGGTCGCGGAGGCGACGGCGGACATGACCGCCGCCACGACGACGGCGGTCTCCGGGTCGGCGTCGCCGCGCCCGTCCGGGATGAGACGCAGGGCGATCAGCAGCAACGAGCCG
The DNA here is from genome assembly GCF_043088245.1 of Streptomyces sp. NPDC014623. Classification (NCBI taxonomy): domain Bacteria; kingdom Bacillati; phylum Actinomycetota; class Actinomycetes; order Kitasatosporales; family Streptomycetaceae; genus Streptomyces; species Streptomyces sp. NPDC014623. The sequence continues at coordinate 171,598 of NZ_JBIBZU010000007.1, forward strand.
TTGAGGAAGAAGACGAGGGCGCCCAGCACCAGTGCGGGCACGACGAGCAGCGCTCTGACGAGCGCGGGCCACACCAGGGCGGAGAGCAGACCGAATGCCCCCGCGCCCCAGGCCGCGGTGAAGGCCGTCCTCGTGACGGTGTCGCCGTCGTCGGCCTGGAGCTGGAAGTCGGGCAGGATTCCGGCCAGTGCCAGCAGGGTGAGGGTGGAGACGGCCCACACCGAGATCACGCGTATGAGGGTCCCCCCCGCCGTACGCCATCGCCCGTCACTCACGCCGTTCCACCTCACGTCCGGGCCCGGTGTCCGTCTTGGGCCCGGATCAAGCCTGTCACAGCGCTCCTGGGACCTTTCGGGGCCCCGGGCCCTCTCCGGGAATCAGCCGTCGTATCCTGCGGTCGGCACGGAGGGCCTGCGGCGGACGCCGGCCTCGGTGCGGACGAGCCCTTCCGGGCCGGTGAATTCCAGCCGTGCTCCACGGCGCTCGCGCTCCGCCGCGAAGTCCGGCACCGAGGCGGCCGCCCGGGCCAGCACCCGTGCGCCAGGTGCCACGGACAGCTGGAGCCGCCCGCGATCGGCGCCCGCCCTCAGGGCGTGGTGGCCGGGGCGCGGCCCGTGGACGCGGAGCCGGCGGGTGACGACGTGCCCCTGACCGGCCGCCCGGCGTGCGCACGCGGCGTGCCGGCTGCGTGTGCCGAGGGGGAAGGGGCCGCCGTGGAGTTCTTCCAGCGGTGCGGGGCCGGCGACGGCCGCCACCCGTACGGTCTGTGCGGACGTCGTCCATGAACGGATCCCCCCGCACTCGGATGCCGGCCATCACCCTACCTCTGCCGTATCCGTCCGCAGCCGTGCCGGAACCGGCGTACGGGAGCACAACGGCGTGGGGTCCGCGGTGGAGCGCCTACCCTCGTACGCGTACGACGACGGCTTGGGCGAGGGCGAGGAGGCGGGGCGGTGGAGGTCACTTGGTGGGGTCATGCCACCTGCACGATCGAGGACACCGGGGTCCGGGTGCTGACCGACCCGCTGTTCGTACGGCGCTTCGCGCATCTGCGCCGGCGCCGGGGTGACGTCCCGCCGCCCGAGGCCGCGGTCGCCGACGCGGTCCTGATCTCCCACCTGCACTCCGACCATCTGCATCTCCCCTCCCTGGCCCGCCTCGCCCCCGGCAGCCTGCTGATCGTTCCCCGGGGCGCCGTCGGGGCCGTTCCGGGGCTCCGGCTGCTGCGCCGGGCGCGCGGGCTGCGGATCGCCGAGGTCGTCCCCGGGGACGTGGTGCGGGTCGAAGAGGTCCTGGTCCGCGCGGTCCCGGCCCTCCACGACGGCCGCCGACTGCCGGTCGGGCCACAGCGGGTGCCTGCTCTCGGGTACGTCGTCGAGGGCGAGGCCCGCACCTATTTCGCCGGTGACACCGGACTGTTCGACGACATGGCCGATGCGGTGGGGCCGGTGGAGGTGGCGCTGCTGCCGGTCGGCGGCTGGGGGCCCAATCTGGGCCACCATCACCTGGACGCGGCACGCGCCGCGCAGGTGCTGACCATGCTGAGGCCGCAGTCCGCGGTGCCGGTGCACTACGGCACGTACTGGCCGATCGGGATGGACGGTGTCCGGCCGCACGAGTTCCATGCGCCGGGGGACGAATTCGTGCGGCAGGCGGCGCGGGTGGCGCCGGAAGTGGCGGTGCACCGGCTGGGGCACGGCGAGCATGTGAGGCCGGAGGCCCGTAGGTGATGGAAGAAGTGCTGCGGCAGCTGCCGACGGAGTCGACGCAGCAGGCCGTTGCCTACCCGTCGTTGTTCCTGCTGGTGGCGCTGGGGGCGCTGGTGCCGGTGGTGCCGACGGGGGTGCTGGTGAGTTCGGTGGCCGTGGTGACGTTCCACCAGACGTCACCGTTCGCCCTGCTCATAGTGTTCGCCGTGGCGTCGGGGGCGGCGTTCCTCGGGGACATATGCCTGTACTGGCTGGGAAAGCGCGGGGTGCACTCCAAGAACGGTTCGAAGTGGCTGGAGGCGATCACCGGCCGGGCCGCTCCGGAACGGCTCGAGCAGGCGCAGCAGAAGCTGGACGAGCACGGCACGGTGGTGCTGGTGCTGTCCCGGCTGATACCGGCCGGGCGGATTCCGGTGATGCTGGCCTGTCTGCTCGGCGGGATGTCCCTGCGGCAGTTCGCCCGGGGTGACGTGCCCGCCTGTCTTGCCTGGGCGGCGACGTACCAGATGATCGGGGTCCTGGGCGGTTCGCTGTTCCACGAGCCGTGGGAGGGTCTGCTCGCGGCGGTCCTGCTCACACTTCTCGTCAGCGGGGCGCCGGCGCTCTGGCGCCGGCTGCGGGCCCGGCTGGCCGGCTGAGGAGGCGGCGCTCCGGCCGGACACGGTCAGGCCTCCAGGACCCGCGAGCCGCCGACCGGCAGGTCCCAGAGGTCGGCCCGCGGGAGACCCGCCCGCCGCCATGCCGTACGGAGCCGGGTCAGTGGTTCGAGCACCGGTTCGGCGGAGAGCAGGAACGTCGCCCAGTGCATCGGGGCCATCGCGCGGGCCCCGAGTTCCCCGTACGCCTGTACGGCCTCTTCGGGGTCGGTGTGCACGTCCGAGAGCCACCATCGCGGTTCGTACGCCCCGATCGGCAGCATGGCCAGGTCGAGGCCGGGATAGCGGCGGCCGATCTCCTTGAACCAGTGGCCGTAACCGGTGTCCCCCGCGAAGTAGATCCGCCGTCCTTCCGCGTCGCCGATCACCCAGCCGCCCCACAGGGACCGGCAGGTGTCCAGGAGGGTGCGCTTGGACCAGTGGTGGGAGGGCACGAAGTCGAACCGGACACCGCCCAGCTCCACCGATTCCCACCAGTCGAGCTCGGTGACGCAGGTGAAGCGGCGGCGCCGGCACCAGCGGCCGAGGCCGGCGGGGACGAGGAGCGGGGTGCCCCTCGGGAGCCTGCGGAGCGTGGGGGCGTCGAGGTGGTCGTAGTGGTTGTGGCTGATCAGGACCGCGTCGACGGGTGGCAGTTCCTCCCAGCGGACGCCGACCGGGGTGATTCTGGCGGGGGTTCCCAGGATGCGCCGTGACCAGACCGGGTCGGTGAGGACGGTGAGCCCGCCGATGCGGATGACCCAGCTGGCGTGCCCGGCCCAGGTGACGGCCGTCGTGTCCGGGCCGGCGGGGGGCAGCGGCCGGGGGGCGTAGGGCAGCCGGTGGATGCCGCGGAGTCCCTCGGCGCCGGGCCGCACGGCGCGCTCCCTGGCCAGGCGGGTCATGCCCCTGACACCCGGGAGCGGAGCGGTGAGCCGGTCGGCGAAGCTGTGGGGCCAGGTCCGGAACTCACCGAGCCGGCGCGGAGCGGTGACGGGACGGCCTGTGGGCGCGCGGCCGGGCCCGGCGGGCGGACGCTCGGTCTGTTCCGTCATCGAGAGGCTCCTGTCATCGGAGTTCATCGAGGGCTGCTGCGAAAATGCTCAGTGCTCCGGCGACGTGGGGCAATTCCAGGGGCTCCACCGCAGTGAGGGACTCCCTCTGCTGCTCCGGGGTCGAGCCGAGCAGCGGACCGGTGCTCAGTCGCACCCTCAGCGCTCCCAGTTCGTCACCGAAGCGGTGTCCGCCGGGAGCGGGGGCGCCGAGACGTCTCGTCAGGTAGTCCTCCAGCTCCATGGAGTCGGTGACGTCCCGGGTGGCCAGCCGGGCGCGCAGGGGGCCGAGATCGGCGTAGAGGTGCCGCCCTGCCTGCGGCGGCCTGGCCAGGGCGCCGGAGGTGAGGACCGCGCGGTGCGCCGCGGAGGCGACCTGGGCCTGGAGTCGCGCCGCCTGCCGGATCCTCGCCGTGACGGCCTCGGGTTCGCCCAGCGCGTGGGCGGCGGCCCTGGCGACCGGTTCGGCGACGAGGGCACCGAGCGCGGTGAGGACGTCGAGGACCCGGGCCCGGCGCGCGGCCGAGCGGGCGGTGGCCGGGAAGCGTGCCACAGCGACCGGCCAGGCGGACGGTGTGAGGGCTCCGGCCAGGTCGGACAGGACGGTGACCTCGTCGGGACACATCTCGGCCGGGCTGAGCAGGACGGTTTCGTGGGGCCGGTGCAGGGTGTCGCGCCAGGTCTCGTCGCTGATGATGTGCAGCCCCTCGGAGACCGCGGCCTCGCACACCTCACGGACCAGTTCCGGCGGGGCGAGGGTCGCGGTCGGGTCGTCGGCCACGGAGATCAGGAGCAGCCGGGGCCTGCCGCCCTCGGTGCGCACCCTGCGTACGGTCTCCAGCAGTGCGTACGGGTCGGGGATGCCGCCGCACTCGGCGGGCGTCGGCACGTGGTAGGCGGGCCGGCCCAGCAGCCGTGCCTGGGGCATCCACGTGGCGGGGCAGGGACGGGGCATGAGCACGTCGCCGCCGTACGCGGCGATCAGCGCGAGCAGCAGCGGCTGGATCCCCGGGGCCGCAGCGACGCCTTCGGGCCCGCCGTGCAGTCCCCGCCGCTCCCAGTAGGTACGGGCCGCCTCCCGCAGGGTCGCTCCGCCTCCGGGTGGCTCGGGACGGGTCCGTGCCGCCGAGGCCGCCAGTACGCCGGCGAGTTCCGGGAGCACCGGAAGGCCCGGGTCGGGGGCGGGCGGCCCGTACCTGACCGGGCCGTGGTCCTCCCTGAGGAGACGGGGCGGTTTCCGCTCACTCCAGTGCATCCCGGGGCCTCCCTCCGCCTGCGTCACCCTCAGGGCCCTTTATACGGAGGTTCTCCGGAGTCCGCCCGCGCACCGGCTCCGCGTGGGGGCGCTGTCCGGCCCCCGTCCGCTCACCCGGCGAACGGCGTCCCCGGCAGCCCCTGCCCCGCGTCCGGCAGCACGAGCAGGGAGCCCGACAGCGGGTGGGGGGCGTCCAGACCCGTCCGGGCGGTGGACACGTACAGGTCGCGCAGACCGGGCCCGCCGAACGCGCACGCCGTGGGCCGCCGGACCGGCAGCTCCACGACCCGGTCCAGCCGGCCGTCGGGGGTGTAGCGCCGGATCGCCGCGCCGTCCCACAGGGCGGTCCACACACAGCCCTCGGCGTCCACCGTCAGCCCGTCGGGCCACCCGGAGTCCTGCTCGACGGTGGCGAAGGGACGTCTGTTCAGCACGCGTTCCCCGTCCACGTCGAAGACATCGATGCGCCGTGTGGGGGTGTCGGTGTAGTACATCAGCCGGCCGTCCGGGCTCCATCCGGTGCCGTTGCTGACCGTCACCGTGTCCAGGATGCGGCTCACCGTGCCGTCCGGGGCGATCCGGGAGAGGGAGCCGCCCGCCTCCGCCTCGTCGTAGCGCATGGTGCCCGCCCAGAGCGCGCCGTCCGGACCCACGGCCGCGTCGTTGCCCCGCCGCCCGGGGACGGGATCGTGGACCAGCCAGGAGAAGGCGCCGCCGGCGTCGTACAGTCCCGTCCCGTCCCGCAGGACGACGACGAGGCCACCGCCCGCCCGCGGCTTCGCCGCCCCGACGTGCTGGCCGGTGGCCATGACCGTACGACGGCCGTTCGACGGGTCGTAGGTGTGGACGCGGGACGAGAGTATGTCGACCCAGATCAGCCGCCCTGCGGCCGGGTCCCAGGTGGGGCCTTCCCCCAGCTCGGCCTGCTCCCGCACGGCCACCTCCAGGACGGGCCTCATATCTGGGGCCGGTGGTGTCCGAGCCTGCCGGACAGCGCCTCGGCGCCGCTCGCCGCGAGCTGCGCCAGTTCCGCCTCACGCCCCTCACTCCAGCGGATCATCGGCACGGAGATGGAGAGCGCGGCGACGACCCGTCCGGACCGGTCCCTCACGGGCGCGGCCACACAGCTCACGTCCGGGTTCGACTCCCGGTGCTCCACCGCTATGCCCCGCTTGCGGACGACGGCGAGCGCGTCCCGCAGCTCCGCCGCGTCGGTGAGGCTGTTGTCGGTCATGGCGATGAGCTCGCGCCCGTCGAGGCGTGCGTCGAGCTCCGCCTCCGGGAGTGCGGCGAGCAGCAGCTTGCCGACGGATGTGCAGTGGGCGGGCAGCTTGCGGCCGGCGGCGGAGACCATCCGGACGGCGTGCGTGGAGTCCACCTTGGCGATGTAGATGACCTCGGTGTCCTCGAGGATCGCGACGTGGACCGTCTCGCCGCAGGTCTCGGCGACCTCACGGGCCACCTGCTGGCCCTCGGCCGCGAGGTCGAGCTGCTCGGCGTAACGGCTGCCGAGCTGGTAGGTGCGCACCCCCAGCCGGTAGCGGCCCGGCTGTTCCGGGACCGCGACCAGGTAGGACCTCGCGGCGAGCGTGGTGAGCAGTTCGTGGACGGTGGTCCGCGGCAGTTGGAGCTTGCGCGTGACCTCGGGGGCGGAAAGCGTTCCCTCTCCCTGGAGGAAGAGCTCGAGAACATCCAGCGCCCTGGTCACCGCAGGGACGAGTCGCCCCATGATCGCCCGCCAATCCTGTTCGGCACTCCGGCCAATGACCGGAATAACGAACGCAGGCTAGCCGCAGGAAACTTCTCCGGGCAACGTCCCGGGCCCGGCGGGGCGGGCCGATCGGGGACACTTCCGCGCATTCCGCATGTTCCGGTCGGGATTCCGCGGAGTCCGTCGTGCGCGCCTCCTGGTTCACCGCCCGGTCGCAGGGTATTCGCTGTCCCATGTCGACAACGAGCGGTTCCTCCTCCCCCGGCCGTCTCCGGGCCCGGTTCCACCAGCGGGATCTCGTCGTGTTCCAGCGCGTGGCCGAGAGACACTGGCCCGGCGCCGATGCCGTCCTGCCCCGGCTGAGCCGCAGCGCCAACCACGGGCTGCTGTGGGTCGGGGCGGCCGCGGGCATGGCGGTGCTGGGCTCCAGCGCGCGGTCGCGCCGGGCCGCGCTGCGCGGTGTCGCCTCGCTGGCCGTCGCCTCCGCCGCGATCAACACGGTCGCCAAGCAGGCGGTGCGCAGGGAGCGCCCGCTACTGGACAAGGTCCCGGTCGTGAGACAGCTGAAGCGCCAGCCCTTCACCACGTCCTTCCCCTCGGGGCACGCGGCGTCCGCGGCGGCCTTCGCGACGGGTGTCGCCCTGGAGTCCAAGGGCTGGGGCGCGGCCGTCGCGCCGGTCGCCGCCGCCGTGGCCGCGTCCCGCGTCTACACCGGTGTCCACTATCCGAGTGATGTGCTGGCCGGTGCGGCGCTCGGCGTGGGGGCCGCGTTCGCGCTGCGGGGCGTCGTGCCGACCCGTGGACAGCTGCCCGCCCCCGGCCGGCCGCCGGCCGAGGCCCCGGCACTGCCCGCCGGGCAGGACCTGGTGGTGGTCGTCAACCGTGAGTCCGGTTCCGCGACCAACGCGGCGGCCCTGATCCGCGATGCGCTGCCGCTCGCGGAGACGGTGGAGTGCGCACCCCCCGATCTGCCGGGGTGCCTGGAGCACGCGGCGCGGCAGGGCAAGGCCCTGGGCGTCTGCGGGGGCGACGGGACGGTCAACATGGCGGCGGCCGTCGCGGCGACCCACGGCCTGCCGCTCGCCGTCTTCCCCGGCGGGACCCTCAACCACTTCGCGTACGACCTCGGGATCGAGACCGTGCACGACACGGTCACCGCGCTCACCTCGGGCGACGCCGTCCGGGTCGACCTCGGCCGCTTCCGTCCGGGTCCGCAGGGGCCCGGCGGGGCGGACGGCTACTTCCTCAACGCCTTCAGTCTGGGCGTGTACCCGGAGCTCGTACGGACCCGGGAGCACTGGGCGCCGAGGATCGGCGGCTGGCCCGCCGGGGTGCTCGCGGCCTTCGAGGCGCTGCGCGGCTCACGCCCCCTGACCGCCGAACTCCAGGGGAGCCGACGGCCTTTGTGGCTGCTGTTCGTGGGCAACGGGTTGTTCCGGCGGGTCGGGCCCGCGCCGGGCCGCCGCCACAACCTGGCGGACGGCCTGCTGGACGTGCGCGTGGTGCACGGCGGACGCACCCCTGGGCTCCGGCTGCTCGCCGCAGCGATCGCCGGACCGCTCTCCCGCTCACCCGTCCACGCGGCCGTACGGCGGCGCAAGGTGCGGCTCGCAGGGCTCGCGCCGGGGACTCCCTATGCGTACGACGGCGAAGTAGCGCATTCCGGAACCGACCTGCTGATCGACAAGCTTCCCGAGGCATTGACGGTGTACTGCCCGATGCCCCTGTAGATCCCCACGGTTGACCACATGACGAGACAGAAATCTCAATATTCGACATGGCGGCGTACTGTCGGCCTCATCGCCTGCGACTGAGGTCCGAGAGAGGACGTACGGCCATGCCGAAAGAGACAGCGGTCTACACCCACGGCCACCACGAGTCGGTACTGCGCTCGCACCGCTGGCGCACCGCCGCCAACTCGGCGGCCTACCTGATCGGTGAACTCCGCCCGGGGCAGGCGGTCCTGGACGTGGGTTGCGGACCGGGCACCATCACGGCGGACCTTGCCGCGCTGGTGGCGCCCGGCCGGGTGACAGCGGTCGACACCAGCCGCGAGGTGCTGGACCGCGCGGCGGAGACCGCCGGCGAACACGGGCTGGAGAACGTGGAGTTCGTCGCTGCGGACGTGCACTCACTGGACTTTCCCGACGACTCCTTCGACGTGGTCCACGCCCACCAGGTGCTCCAGCACGTGGGCGATCCGGTGCGGGCGCTGCGCGAGATGCGGCGCGTCTGCCGGCCCGGCGGTGTCGTCGCGGCCCGGGACAGCGACTACGCGGCCATGACCTGGTATCCGGAGGTGCCCGGCATGCGGGAGTGGCTGGACCTGTACGGCCGGGTGGCCCGCGCCAACGGCGGTGAGCCCGACGCCGGACGCCGCCTGCTGTCCTGGGCACGACAGGCCGGTTTCACCGACATCACCCCGACCGCGGCGGCCTGGTGTTTCGCCACCCCGGAGAACCGCGCCTGGTGGAGCGGCCTGTGGGCGGAGCGCACGACCGCGTCGGTGTACGCGGAGCTGGCGGTGGACGGCGGACACGCGAGCGCCGGCCTGCTGACGGTGATCGCGGATGCCTGGCGTGCGTGGGGCGAGGAGCCCGACGCGTGGTTCATGGTGCCCCACGGCGAGGTGCTCTGCCGGGTGTGAACCGGTGGCGGGGCACCGAACGGATCACATCCGGCCGGCCCGGCAACTACCCTCGTGGGCATGGAGATCCTGGGAACCACGCTGCGTATCTGTGTCGACGACCTGGAGGCCGCGGTGGCCTTCTACGAGGGCCTGACCGGCACTCCGGCACAGCGCTTCGAGCGCGGCGGGGTGTCGGTCGCCGCGATCGGCTGCTTCCTGCTGATGAGCGGCCCCGAAGCCGAACTGGCGGTGCTGCGCAAGGTGTCGGCGACGATCGCGGTCAAGGATGTCGACGAGGCCCACGTGGCACTGACCCGGGTGGGGGCGAAGGTCGTCGCGGGGCCGGTGCCCACCCCGGCCGGCCGCAATCTGATCGCCCTGCACCCGGACGGCTCGGTCTTCGAGTACGTCGACCGGAACGTACCCGCCTGACGGCTTCAGCGGGCGGCGGCAGGTCGGCATCCGTCGCCGGACTCCGACCGCCCTCGCGGCCCTCACCGGCATGATCACCGCCCAGCGGGCGAGGGGGCCGCGGCCCGGGGTCCGAGAGGCGCCGAGGACCGCGGGTGTGCGCATGGCCCCCTGTTCACCGCCCGGGCGTGCGGATGTCCCCCCGGTCGGCGTACTCACCCGTTCCCACGCAGGTGCCGTCCCTCGGGAGTGAGTCCGTGGGCGCCCTCCGGCGGGTGCCCACGGACTCACTCACCCCCACTTCCTGCCGGCCAGCGGAGCGGTCTGCTCACCCTCCCCGCGAGAGACCCCGTGCAGGAAGGCACGCAGCGCGTCGGAGGCCGAGTACGCGGGGCGCCAGCCCAGTTCCCCACGGGCCCGGCCGCTGTTCATGACGGGGATCCGCAGCACGGCGTCGAACAGGTGCGGAGAGGCCGGCACCGCATGGGCCCGCCAGGCGGCGGCCAGTGCACTGCGCACCAGCGTCGTCGGGACGCGCACGACACGGGCGTCCAGCAGTTCGCCGAGCTGCCGGGCGTCGGTCACGGTGTCGGCGGCGAGATTGAAGGCGCCCCGGACGTCGCTGACGACGGCGAGCCGGTACGCCTCGGCCGCGTCGTCCGTGTGCAGCACCTGGAAGCGCAGCCCCTTCAGGTCGGGGACGAACGGCAGCAGGCCGGGGCGGAGCAGTGTGCCCGGCAGGTGCCGGCCGCCGAAGATCCGGCGCTGTTCGCTCGCCGCGGTCCTCTTGAACAGGAATCCCGGCCGCATGCGCACCACCCTGATCTGCGGGTTCCGCGGCTCGAAGGCGTCGAGCACACGCTCCAGGTACGCCTTCTCCCGGCAGTACGCCGCATCCGGCCACCCATGGGTGGGCCATTGCTCGTCCACCCCCGGTTCCTGCTTCGGCCCCGGCGAGTAGGCCCCCACCGACGAGGCGTGGACCAGAACCGGCACGCCCGCGTCCCGGACCGCGCCGAAGACCCGCAGCGAGCCCTCGACATTGCTGCGCCAGGTGACGACGGGGTCGTGCGTGGGCTGGAACCGCCAGGCGAGGTGGACGACGGCGTCGGCGCCGGACAGGTGTTCCGCCAGCCGCCGCGGACTGTCGCCGTGCTCCAGGTCCACCGTGCCCCACTCCACGCCGGGCACGGTGAGTCCGGGGAGCCGTCGCGCCAGGCCGAGGACCGAGGCGACGGAGGGATCCTTCACCAGCGCCCTGACGACACTGGTACCCACGTTCCCGGTGGCGCCGGTGACCACGACGCGCAGGCCCCGGGGTGCGTTCGTCATCGCTCCTCCTGCTCCGTGCGCCGGCCGCTGTCCGGCGGGGGGTTACGGGACGTCACGGCATGAGCAGGGTCTTCACCATGCCGTCCGCCTTCTTCTGGAAAGTCTCGTACGCCTTCGGTCCGTCGGCCAGCGGCAGGTGGTGGGTGGCGAAGCTGTCCACGCCCAGCGGATCGTCGTCGACGAGCAGCGGAAGGATGGACGGGACCCAGTTCCTGACGTTGGCCTGTCCCATCCGCAGCTGGATCTGCTTGTCGAACATCTTGAGCAGCGGCAGCGGGTCCACGGCCCCGCCGTAGACGCCGGAGATGGACACGGTGCCTCCCCGCCGCACGATGTCGACCGCGGCGAGCAGAGCGCTGAGGCGGTCGATGCCCGCACGCTCCATGAGGGGGCGCGCCGCGGGATCGGGCAGCATGCCCACGGCCCACTGCCCCGCCTTGGCCACGGGTGCCCCGTGCGCTTCCATCCCGACCGCGTCGATGACCGCGTCGGTGCCACGCCCGTCAGTGAGGTCGCGCACCGCGTCCGGCAGGTTCTTTCCGTACTTCCGCAGGTCCAGGGCTTTGACGCCCCGCTCGGAGGCCCGCTGCAGGCGGTCGGACACCAGATCCACGCCGATGACCAGTCCGGCCCCGCGGTGCAGGGCGATCCGTGCGGCCATGTCCCCGATCGGCCCGAGCCCCAGGACCGTCAGGCTGCCGCCGGGGGGCACAGCCGCGTACTCCACGGCCTGCCAGGCGGTCGGCAGGACGTCCGACAGGAAGACGAAGCGATCGTCGGGCGGGCCCTCGGGGACCTTGACCGGCAGGGTGTTGCCGAAGGGGACGCGCAGCAGCTCGGCCTGTCCGCCGGGCACCTGCCCGTAGAGCTTGGTGTAGCCGAACAGCGCGGCGCCGCTCCCGTACTCCCGTACCTGGGTCGTCTCGCACTGCGACTGGAGTCCCTGGTCGCACATGAAGCAGTCGCCGCAGGAGACGTTGAACGGGATCACGACGCGGTCCCCCGGCTTGACGGCGGTCACCTCGCGACCGGTCTCCTCCACGATGCCCATCGGCTCGTGCCCGAGGATGTCGCCCGGGGTGAGGTAGGGGCCGAGCACCTCGTACAGATGCAGGTCCGAACCGCAGACGCCGCTCGATGTGACCCGGACGATGATGTCCGTCGGGTCCTGGACAACCGGGTCGGGGACCGTCTCCACACGGACGTCCCGCTTTCCATGCCAGGTCAGTGCACGCATGGGCCTTCTCCTCGTTCGCCCGAGTGGGTTCGTTTCGCCGTCATGCCGTCCATCCGTTCTACCGCGCGTCCGCTCCCCCGGTGAACCGGACCCGGGTGGGGTCTCCGGGTGCCGGGAACGCCAGGGCACGGCGGCCCGCCTACGGGACGGGCAACGCCGCACTGGGCCGATCGGGTGATTCCCTGGAAGTCGCACCGGCCCGCGGCCGACGTGCGGCTCCGGTGGTGCCGCGTAGCATTGCTGGTGACTTCACCGCCCTTCCCACCTGTCCTGATGCCCGCGCGGGAGGCGTCCATGGCTGTCCGCCACCATCTGATCCATCACCCGCCCTCGGCCCTGTGGTCGGTGCTGGAGCGACCCGACCAGTACGGGGAGTGGGTTGTGGGGACGCAGGACTCCCGTCTTCTGGAGGGGCGGTGGCCCGAGGTCGGTTCCTCCATCGAATACACCGTGCGCCTCGGCCCGAAGGAGTTCCAGGGCCGCACCACCGTGCGGCGTCTGGAGCGTCCGGCCGCGCTCGAACTGGAGGCGTACAGCGGGGTCCTGGGCACGGCACGCATCGCGTTCGACATCCGGCCCTGGGGGGACAGGACCCTGGTGCTGCTCGACGAGCACCCGCTGCAGGGGCTCGGTGGCATCCTGCACAACGTCGCTCTCGACGCGGTGCTCCAGATCCGGCACCGCGCCATGCTGGCGCGGCTGGCCGAAGCGGTCGACGCGCAGGCGGCAGGAGGCCGTCCCGCCGGGTGACCTCCGCCGTCCGCCGACGCGGACGGCGGAGGTCATCCGCGGGTCCTGGCCGCGCACTCCGTCACGACGGTCCGGAGGCTGTCCGAGCCCTCCAGCAGTTCCCGCTGGACCCGGGCCCCGGTCCCCCGCGTCAGCACGGCCCGCAGCGCCATGTCCGCCGATGCGAGGTCCCCGCTGTCCTCCAGTGCGTCACCGACGTGGGTGAGGAGGGCGTGCGCGACGTCGGCGGCCGGCTCGGGGCGCATGGTGAGCGGATGGAGCAGCTGTCCCCCCATACCCGAGCGGGCCGCCTGCCAGGCGGCCATGCGCAGCACGTTCACCGGGACCGGCTCCGGCGGGTCGCCGGCCCGCCAGTCGCGCGACGCCGTCTCCACCAGGCCGCGCGCGAGCGTGGCGAGGAGCACGGTGTCCGCCGGATCCAGGCACACGTCCGCCACCCTGAATTCCACCGTGGGGTAGCGGTGCGAGAGCCGTGCGTCGAAGTAGATCATTCCCTCGTCGCGCAGCACCCCCGTGTCGACCAGCGCGCGTACCTCCTTGTGGTAGCGGTCCGCGGAACCGAACAGTTCCACCGGACCCGCCGACGGCCAGCGGCCCCACACCCTGCTCCGGTAACTGTCGTACGAGGTGTCCCGCCCCTGCCAGAAGGGGGAGTTGGCGCTCAGTGCCAGCAGGACCGGAAGCCAGGGCCTGACCCGGTCGAGCACGGCGACGCCCTCCTCGTCCGAGTCGACCGACACGTGTACATGGCAGCCGCAGGTCAGCTGCTCCTGCGCGGTCAGACCGAAGCGCTGCGCCAGCCACCGGTACCGTTCGTTCTCTCCGATGGAGGGGCTGACCGGCATCGGGGAGGTCGCCAGGGCCGCCACGGCGGCTCCCGCCTCGGCCGCGCTGTCCGCCGCCTCCGTCCGCCAGCGACGGATCTCCTCCGCCAGGTCCCCCATCTTGCTGCGCGGCTCGGTGGCGAACTCCAGCTGCTGGTCGTGCAGTTCGGATTCGAATACGGAATCACCCTCGGCGCGGCGTTCCGCCAGGGCCAGCACCGCGGTCGACAGGGCCCTGGGGTCACCGCTTTCCGCGTCGACGAGCAGGAGCTCTTCCTCGACACCGACAGTCCGCACGTTCATGTCCTCTCTGCCGCCCGCCGCCGTCCGGTACGGCCGTAGCGGGTCATGACCCGCGCATACCCCCGGTCGCACCTTTCAGACTGCCACCGCGCCATGACCTGGGCAGGTGAGGAGGACGGTGCCGGTTCCCCGACGGGCGGCCCGGGAGCGACGCGGCCCCGGGCATCGGGCTTCGGGCTTCCTTCGGCCGGGGGAGGTGAGCGTACCGGTGAGGTCAGCCGGTCACGGGGAGTTCCAGGACGCCGGTGTCCTGCGGGGCGCCGGCCACGGTGACCGGCCTGCCACCACGGTTGCCGAGGTACGCCGCGCCGCTCCCGGCGATCACGAACCTCGGTCGGTGCCCGGCCTCGCAGCGGTGGACGGCGCCGGGCAGCCCGACGGCGAACGCGCGGGGCGGGCCCCGCGCCGCCCGTGCTCCCACCGGTGTGTCACCCTGCGGTTCAGGTCAGCGCGGGCACCTGCGCGGTGAGCGTGCACCGGCCGCCGCCGGCCGGCGCGTCCAGCACCGCCGGCACGCCGAGCGGGACGGTCAGCGCCGTGGGGCCGTGTCCGAAGCCCAGTTCCTCGACCACCGGGATCCCGAGACCGCCGAGCCGGTCGGCGAGCACGGCCCGCACCCCCTCGTACGGCCCGCAGGCCTCCCACGAGCCGCACACCACCCCGGATATCCCCTCGAGAGAACCCGTGCGCCGCAGCCGGGTGAGGATGCCGTCGAGCCGGTACGGCTCCTCCCCGGTGTCCTCCAGCACCAGCAGCCCTCCCCGGGCGGAGGCCCGGGAGCCCGGGGTGCCGGCGTCAGCGGCAAGGAGACTCGCACAGCCGCCGTAGGTGATCCCCCGGGCCGTTCCGGGGACCAGTGCGGCCGCCGCTTCGAGACCCAGGACCTGCACCGACTCGGGTTCGAACAAGGTGGAGCGCAAGGCCTGCCGGGTGGCGGCGTCCTTCAGGAAGACCTCGGTGGCGACCATCGGACCGTGCAGGGTCGAGAACCCCGCACGCAGAGCGAACGCTTCGTGCAGCACGGTGATGTCGCTGTAGCCGACGAACACCTTGGGTCCGGCCGCCCGCATCGCGGGCCAGTCCAGGAGATCGACCATGCGGTGCGCGCCGTACCCGCCCCTGGCGCACAGCACCGCGTCCACGGACGGGTCGCACCAGGCCTCCTGGAGGTCCCGGGCCCTGCCCTCGTCCGATCCGGCGAGGTGGCCCAGTTGCGGGTGGACGTCGAGCGCGTGGGGCGCCACGACGGGGTCGAGATCCCAGCCGCGCAGCAGTTCGAGGCCGCGTTCCATCCGTTCGGCGGGCACGGGGCCGCTGGGGGACACGACAGCGACCCTGGCTCCCGGGCGCAGCCTGGCCGGGCGGGCGAGCGGCTCCAGGGTCACTTCTTCAGCTCCAGCCGGGGCACATCGGGACGGTCGAGGCCGAACGTCTGGGCGTACAGCGAGAGTTCGGCTTCCAGCGCGCGCCTCACCGTGTCCGCACGGCGGAAGCCATGCCCCTCCCCCTCGAAGCCGAGGTAGGCGTGCGGGACCCCGCGCCCTTCGATCGCGGCGAGGAACCGCTCACACTGGACGGGCGGACAGATCGGGTCCTCGAGCCCCTGGAGCAGCACGAACGGCGCGGTGAGCTCCTGCGTCCGGTTGACGGGCGAGCGCTCGCGGTAGCGCTCGGGGACCTCGGCGTACGGGCCGACGAGCGATTCCAGGTACTGCGATTCGAAGTCGTGCGTCTCACCGGTCGCCCAGCCCTCCAGATCGAGGATCGGGTAACTGATCGCCGCGCAGGCGTACACATCGGTCTGTGTGAGGGACGCGGCAGCGGTCCAGCCCCCCGCGCTCCCGCCCCGGATCGCCAGCCTCTCCCGGTCGGCCGAGCCCTCCTCGGCCAGCTCCAGGGCGACGGCGGCGCAGTCCTCCACGTCGACGACGCCCCACTGCCCGCGGAGCCGCTCGCGATAGGCGCGGCCGTAACCGGTCGAACCGCCGTAGTTGACCTCGGCGACGCCGATGCCCCGGGAGGTGAAGTAGGCGATCTCCAGGTCGAGTACGAGCGGGTCACGGCCGGTGGGTCCGCCGTGCGCCCAGATGACGTAGGGCGGCAGCTCACCGTCGGGCCCGGTGCGGTCGGGGTGGCGCGGCGGGTACACGTGGGCGTGGATCTCGCGGCCGGCCGGCCCGGTGAAGGTCCGGATCGACGGCTCGGGGCAGTAGGCGGGGTCGACCGCGTCCTGGTGGGGCGCCCCGATGGTCCGGGTGTGTCCCGTGGCCGTGTCCAGCTCCACCACCTCGTACGAGGTGCGGGGACTCGCCGCGATACCGATGACCCTGGTGTCCTGGACGGCGAGTGTCTCCGCCCACGCGGTCCAGGGGCCCACGGCGTCGACGAGTTCGCCGGTCTCCGGGTCGAGCACACCGAGCGCGGTGGTGCCCCGGCCGTGGATGACCGCGATCAGCCCGTTGTCCAGGAGGTGGAACCAGCGCAGGCCGATCCTCCACAGCGGTCCGCCGAATTCCTCGCTCCGGCCGGTGCAGAGCCGGCCGGCGGGCCCGGCCGCACCGCCGGCGCCGGGCCTGATCCGCTGGAGCTCCCACCAGCCGTCGGCGTCCGACACGAAGAGCAGCGAGCCGTCCCGGTCCCACTCCACCTGGACGACCGACTCGTCGGTTCCGCCGGCGACGGGCCGGGCTCCGGTGAAGGCACCCTCCTCGGTGATGTCGGCCGTCATCGCGACGGTGCCGTCCCACGGCATCCGCGGATGGTCCCACGCGATCCAGGCGGCGCGGCGGCCGTCGGGCGAGACCTTGGGTCCGGTGACGAACCGGTGCTGTCCGTCGGTGAGTTCACGCACCGCGCCCCGGTCGTCGGCAGCCGATCCGTCCAGTGGCACCGCGGCGATCACCCGCCGTACATCGGTGGGCGCCTCGCCGGTGAACTCCTCCAGCACGCACCACACCTCGCCACGTTCCAGGTCCAGGTGCGGATCCACCCAGCGCAGCCCGCCGCCGAGTTCCGACACGGGGGTGAGCGGCCACGGCTCGCCGGGTCCGTCCGGCGCGCAGGCGTACAGCCGCTGGTCGGCGAAGTGGACGAAGACGACCAGGGGCCCGCCCTCCTCGCGCGGCGCACCGGCCCACGGCACTCCGCCGTACTCGATGACACGGCTGCGGGGGTTCCACGGTTCGGGGAGCACGGACAGGGTGCCGCCGTCGGCCCTGCGGCGGACGAGGGCGCGGCGGCCGCCTTCGGCCGGGCGCGGTTCCGTCCACCACACCTCGTCGCCGACGACGCCGACGAACTCCGGCCGGCCGTCGTGCGCTGCGGTGAGCGCCGCGTCGATCGGTGACGGCCATGTGCCGTACGCCGCTGTGGACACCATGTGCGGTTCCCCCTCTTCGGTCAGGCGGTGCTGTTCATCCGACGGTGCGGTTCGTCAGGCGGTGCGCAGGAAGTGGTCCAGGACCCGGACGCCGAAGTGCAGGGCGTCGACGGGGACCCGCTCGTCGACGCCGTGGAACAGCGCCTGGTAGTCGAAGCCCACGGGCAGCTTCAGTGGGGAGTAGCCGTAGCCGGTGATGCCGAGGCGGGAGAACTGCTTGGCGTCCGTGCCGCCCGACATGCAGTAGGGAACGACATGTGCGCCCGGATCGAAGAGCTCGAGGGCCGCGCGCATCTTCGCGTACGTCGGCGAATCGACCGGGGCTTCGAGTGCGACCTCACGGTGGTCGAACTCCCAGTGGACGCCTGGACCGGTCAACCGGTCCAGGGTCTCTTGGAACTCCTCCTCGCCGCCGGGCACCATGCGTCCGTCGATGTGGGCGGTGGCGTGGCCCGGGATCACGTTGACCTTGTAACCGGCGTCCAGCATCGTCGGGTTGGTGCTGTTGCGGACGGTCGGCTCGATCAGGGCGGCGGCCGGGCCGAGTTTGCCGAGCAGTTCGTCCACGTCGAATCCGGGGGCGTCGAGGTCGACACGGATGTGGTGGAGTGCGGCGATCTCGGTGAGGGCGGCCCGTACCGTCGGCGTCAGCCGCACCGGCCACTCGTACGCGCCGATCCGGGAGACTGCGGCAGCGAGCCTGCTGACCGCGTTGGCCCTGTTGACCTTGGAGCCGTGGCCGGCCTTGCCCTCGGCGGTCAGCTTCAGCCACCCCGTCCCGCGCTCCCCCGCCGCGACGGGGTAGAGCGACAGGCCGGATCCGGCGTGGAAGGTGAAGGCCCCGGACTCGCTGATGCCCTCCGTGCAGCCTTCGAAGAGCCCGGCGTGCCGGTCGGCGAGGAAGTCCGCACCGTCGCGCGCGCTGGCTTCCTCGTCGGCCGTGTAGGCGACGACGATGTCGCGGCGCGGGCGTATTCCCGCGCGCGCCCAGGACCGGACGACGGCGAGGACCATCGCGTCCATGTTCTTCATGTCGATCGCCCCGCGCCCCCACACGGCACCGTCGCGCACCTCCCCGGAGAAGGGGTGCACGCTCCAGTCGGCCGCCACGGCGGGCACCACGTCGAGGTGGCCGTGCACCAGGAGGGCATCGGCGGACGGGTCGGTGCCCGGGATCCGGGCGACGACGTTCGTCCGCCCCGGGGTGCGCTCCAGGAGGGCGGGCTCGAGCCCCGCGCCTGCCAGCCGCTCGGCGACGTACTCGGCGGCCGGGCGTTCCCGGCAGCTGCCGTCGCCGCGATTGGTCGTGTCGATCCTGATCAGCTCGGAGGTGAACGTCACCGATTCCTCGAGCGCCTGCTCGTCGACCGGCCCGATGGGGTTGCCCGCCTCAGCCATACTGTTCCTCCACGGCGGCCGACACGATCGTCGTCACCGCCTTGAACGTGCGAATACCTTCGTACATCGTCCCGCTGGTGTAGGCGACTCGCCGCTCGCCGCTGGGCGCCACGCCGGGGACCACGGTCGCGGCGGCGGCCAGGTGCTCGGCGTCGAATTCCAGCTCCACCGTGTACGAGCCGCCGGTCACGGGTGTGTGGCGCACGGCGAGGGCGGTCGCGTCGGCGGCGGCGGCCCTGATGTCGGCGGCTGTACGGGTGGGGGTACGGCACACGGCGGCGTACCGCGAGACGTGGTCCTTGACCGCGACCGTGCGCGCCGCGGGGGCGTAGCCACCGGCGTCCTTGCAGGTCAGGTCGTCGCCGGTGACCAGAATGACGGGAACGCCGTACTCCGCCGCGACATGGGCGTTGAGCAGGCCCTCACTGGCGCGGACGCCGTTCAGCCAGACCCCGGTGATGGAGTTGGCGAGGTAGGTGTGGGCGAGCACGCCCTCCGTACCCGCACCCGTGTGATAGCCGACGAATGCCACCGCGTCCACGTCGCCGTGCTGGATGCCCTCGACCATGGAGAGGGACTTGTGCTTGCCGGTGAGCATCTGGACGCGCTCGTCGAGCCGCTCCAGGAGCAGATTGCGCATGCTCCAGTGGGCCTCGTTGACGAGCACCTCGTCGGCGCCCCCGTCGTAGAAGCCGAGCGCCGCGGCGTTCACATCGGAGGTGAAGAGCGAACGGCACCGCTCCCACTGCGGGGTGCCGGGCAGCACATCGGCCGGCCAGGTCACTCCGGTGGCGCCCTCCATGTCGGCGCTGACGAGGATCTTCACGGTGCGCGGTCCTGTCGCTGGTCGGTCGCTCCCCCGCCCGTCCCCGGGAAAGAGGATCTTCGTGCCGCATCACGGTACGCGCCGGGAGAGCGCCGGACCAGAGCCTTCGTGATCTGCCACTGGTCCAGTCCGGTGAAGCCGTCCGCCGCGCGGACACCGGACGGCGGACGGCTCAAGGGTCAGACCTGGGCGGTTGCCTTGACGAGCTCTTCGATCCGGGCGAGTTCGTCCTCGCCGAACTCCAGGCCGCGGACCGCCTCGACGCTGTTCTCCAGCTGGGCGACACTGCTCGCGCCGACGACGGCGGAGGTGACCCGGCCGCCGCGCAGCACCCAGGCCAGCGCCATCTGGGCGAGGGACTGGCCTCGCTCGCGCGCCACTTCGTTCAGCGCGCCCAGCCGGCTCACCAGGTCGGGGGTGACGGCTTCGGCCGACAGGAACGGGCTGGTCCCCGCCGCGCGCGATCCCTCGGGGATGCCGTGCAGATAGCGGTCGGAGAGGATGCCCTGCTCCAGCGGGGAGTACGCGATCGAGCCGGTGCCGAGCTCGTCCAGCACGTCCAGCAGTCCGTCCTCGACCCAGCGGTCCAGCATGGAGTAGCGCGGCTGGTGGATGAGGAGGGGGGTGCCCAGCTCGTCCAGGATGCGGGCGGCCTCACGGGTCTGCTCGGCGGAGTAGTTGGAGACACCGGCGTAGAGCGCCTTGCCCTGGCGCACCGCCGTGTCGAGCGCGCCCATCGTCTCCTCGAGCGGGGTCTCGGGATCGAAGCGGTGCGAGTAGAAGATGTCGACGTAGTCGAGGCCGAGCCGGGTCAGGCTCCGGTCCAGCGAGGAGCGCAGGCTCTTGCGGGAGCCCCACTCCCCGTACGGCCCCTCCCACATGTGGTAGCCGGCCTTGGTGGAGATGACGATCTCGTCCCGGAGCCCCGCGAAGTCCGTCTTCAGGGCACGGCCCATGGCGGTCTCGGCGGAGCCGGGCGGCGGGCCGTAGTTGTTGGCGAGGTCGAAGTGGGTGATGCCGAGGTCGAAGGCCCTGCGCAGGATCGCGCCCTGGCTCTCGGGGGTGCGGTCGCCCCCGAAGTTGTGCCAGAGGCCGAGTGACAGCGCGGGGAGCAGCAGACCGCTGCGCCCGGTGCGCCGGTAGGGCATGGCGGTGTAGCGGTCGGCGGACGGAAGGTACATGCGGGCACTCCACGGGGCACGGCGTAGCGCGCCAGGTCTGGTGCGCACCGTCAAGACTGGCGGAGAACGATCCAGCGGTCCAACAGGAGATTCCGCTGGGATCCATCGACTAGATTGCTCAATCATGGAACTGCGTCAGCTGGAGCACTTCGTCGCCGTCGCCGAGGAGCGGCATTTCACCCGGGCGGCGGAGCGTCTGGCCGTGTCCCAGTCCGGGCTGTCCGCGTCCGTCCGGGCACTGGAGCACGAGCTGAAGACGCCGCTGTTCAGCCGCACCACACGCACGGTCCGGCTCACCGAGGCGGGGGCGGCCCTGCTGGTGGAGGCGGAGCGCACGCTGGCGGGTGCCAGGGCGGCGCGGGACGCCGTCGACGCCGTACGAGGACTGCTGCGGGGCACGTTGACGCTGGGGGTCGAGCAGTGCGTGGCCGGGGTCAGCACGGCGCGGCTGCTCGCCGCTTTCCACCGGGAGCATCCGCACATGGAGATCAGGCTCCGGCAGGAGGGCACGTCCAGTCTGCTGGAAGGGGTGGCGGGCGGCCGGCTGGACCTCGCGTTCGCCGCGACCGTCAGCCCGCCGGAGTGGCGGGGCGAACTCGTGCCGCTGGCGCGTGAGCCGATGGTCCTCCTGTGCGCCCCTGGTCACCGGCTCGCCCAGGAGGACGGGCGCGTGGCGTGGGGTGAGCTGCGCGGTGAGTCGTTCATCGACTTCCATCCGGACTGGGGGCCCCGGCGCGCGGCGGACGAGGCGTTCGCCGCGGCGGGGGCCCGCCGCACGGTGGCGCTGGAGGTCAACGACGTGCACAGCCTGCTGGAGCTGGTGCACGAGGGCCTCGGGATCGCGGTGGTGCCGCACCACTTCTCCCGTAAGCCGGAGGCGTGCGGCCTGGTCGCGGTGGAGCTCGACGGGGCGGACCGGCCGGGCTACGAGAGCGTCGTGGTGCTCCCGCCGGCCCGGGCCATGAGCCCCGGGGCCAAGGCGCTGATGACGCTGGTCCGGAAAACCCAGCCGCGCTGAACCGGACCGGCCGCCCGGCCGTCCCTCACCCGCTCAGGGCCTCGGCGAACGCCCCGCGTCCTGGCCGACTCCGCTGCAGGTGCCCGAGGCGGCCGCCGTGTCCTCGTCCGCGGCGCACTCCTGGTCGCGGAAGGCCGCCCGCAGAGAGCGCCGGCTCCCCGGCGCGTGGCGAAGGAACGGAGCGAGGCGGCGTCGTCGTCGAGGGTGAACGTCTCTCCCTCGACGTCGTTGGCGCCGATCATCACGGTGATGTGCAGCGCCTTCCGTGCCGCGTCCCGCGGGAGCCCGAGCAGGTCCACGAGCTGGTCCTCGCGTGGGTGCTGGTCGCGGTCACGGTGGTGTGCTTCGGCTGGGTCGAGGACCTCGCGGCGGGCCGGAAGCCCCGCTGCCGCCGTGAGGTCCCGGGGTGTGCGGGTGTTCCCGCACACCCCGGCTCATCCTCGGTCCTCGTGTCCCAGCCGGAGGTCGCGTTCGGTCCGTCCCCCTCCGGGGAGCTGGAGCACGGTGGCGACCGGTGGATAACCGGCGGCGATCACGGTGTACTCACCGGTCGACAGGTCCACGAAACGGAACGCCCCGTCGGAGCCGGTGGTCAGGGTGCCGACCACATTGCCCGCCGCGTCCAGCAGCGTGACCCTGGCATCCTCGACGGCCCGCCCGCCGGGGGCCCGTACGATTCCGCGCAGCACGGCGCCGCCCGCCAGCTCGATGTCCTGCCTGGTCTCCCGGGCCGCCTGCACACTGACCGGGAGAGCCGCGGAGCGGAAGGCCGGGGCGCTGGCCGCCAGGGTGTATTCACCGGCCACCAGCTCGCTGATGACGTAGGCGCCTTCGCGCCCGGTGCGGGTGGTCGCGACGACTTCTCCCCGCACGTCGGTGAGGGTGACCGCCGCGTCGCGGACCGGGGCGCCGTCGGGTGTGGCGACCGCGCCGGCGAGCCGCCCCGCCCCTCCCAGGACCACGTCGAGCTCCACCGGCCGGTCGCCGGCCGTGACGCTGACGGCCTGCGGCTGATGCCCGCCGGCTGCGGCGATCAGTACATAGGAACCCGCTGCGGGCGCGCTCAGCGCGTACCGCCCGTCGTCACCGCTCGCGCCCCGCCCCACCTGCCGCCCGTGTACGTCGATGAGGGTGAGCGCCGCCCGCCCCACCTTCGTGCCGTCGGGATGCTGGACACATCCGCGCACCGGGAGCCCGGAGAGGGGGCCGGACTGCGGCGGGCCGGGGTCGGTGCGGGCGGCGGGGACCGTGGGGGGCGCCACGGCCGGGTCGGGGGCCGTCTGCGGGATGTGGTGGGACACCAGCGGTTTCTCCTTGAGGAAGAAGGCGAGGAACAGGCCGAGCAGAAGCACCGGCACCAGGTAGAGGAAGATCCGCGGCATCGCGTCGGCGTACGCCTGGATGTAGGCGTCACGCAGCGCGGGCTCCATGGCGTGGACCAGCTGCGGGGTGATCGACTCCGGGTCGGGCAGGTCGGCCCCGGAGGGGAGCCGCACCCCGAGCGCGTCCGAGAGCCTCCCCGCGAACAGGGTGCCGAAGACCGCGGCGCCGACACTGCCGCCGATCTGCCGGAAGTAGTTGTGCGCACTGGTGGCGGTACCGAGATCGGACGGGCGTACGGAGTTCTGCACGGCCAGCACCAGGACGGACATGACGAGACCGATCCCGACACCCAGCACGGCCTGCCAGATCCCGTACTCCAGGGCCGAGGTGCCGGTGCCGAGGAGTGAGAGCAGCCACATGCCGACGGCCGACACGGCTCCGCCGACCAGCGGGTGGACACGGTAGCGGCCGGTGCGCGAGACCAGGTGTCCCGAGACGACGGAGGAGATGACGATGCCGCCCATCATCGGCAGCATCAGCAGACCGGACTCGGTGGCGGACACACCCTCGACCATCTGGAGGTAGGTCGGCAGGTAGCTGGCGGCCCCGAAGAGCGCGACCCCGACGACCGCGCCCACCAGCGAGGTGATGGTGAACACCGGGTCACGGAAGAGGCGCAGCGGAATGACGGGTTCGGCGGCCCGGTGCTCGACGACGAGGAAGAGCAGGGTCGTTCCGGCGGCCCCGGCGGCGAGTCCCAGGATGGTCCGCGAGCCCCACGCGTACTCCGTACCGCCCCAGCTCGTGAGCAGCACCAGGCAGGTCGAGGCGGCGGCCAGGAGCAGCGCGCCCAGCACGTCGAGGCGTGGGCGGGCGGCCGGCTTGGGCAGTTTCAGCACGAGCGCGATGACGGCGAGGGTGACGAGGCCGAACGGCACGTTGATGTAGAAGCACCAGCGCCAGGAGGCGTGGTCGGTGAAGAAGCCGCCGAGAAGCGGTCCGGCGACGGAGGCGACACCGAAGACCGCCCCGATGAGGCCCATGTAGCGGCCCCGCTCCCTGGCCGGGACGATGTCGGCGATGATCGCCTGGACGCCGATCATGAGTCCGCCGCCGCCGATGCCCTGGACGGCCCGGAAGGCGATGAGTTCGTCCATGGTGCGCGACCAGCCCGCGAGGGCGGACCCGATGACGAACACGATGATCGCGAACTGGAAGACGCTCTTACGGCCGAAGAGGTCGCCGAGCTTCCCGTAGAGCGGCAGGCCGATGGTGGAGGCGAGCAGATAGGCGGTGACCGCCCAGGACATCTTGTCCAGTCCGTGCAGCTCGCCGACGATCTTCGGCAGGGCCGTGGCGACGATCATCTGGTCGAGCGCCGCGAGCAGCAGGGTGAGCATCAGCCCGAGGAAGACCAGCCGGATCCGGCGGGGGCCGGTCTCCTCCGGCGCGGACGGTCCCGCGGCGGACGGCGGCCGGGGCGGCTCGGACTGCGCCCCGGCGCCGGGCTCCGCCCGGGGGCCGGGCGGCCTGCACTCCGCACCTCCCGGTTCGTCCTCCACCAGAGTGATCCCACCCACCACGTGACGCTCCCCTCATCGCAGCTGCGCCGCTCATTTCTCGCATCAGGCGGTGAGGCGGGGCAAACGCGACCAGGCGCGCCGCACGGCGCGCACAGAGGGCTTATGCGCCGGTGGGAGGCGCGGGGACGCGCAACCGGCCACCCCGGAGAACCACTCGTTCCGGTGAGGCCGGCCGCAGCGTCAACAGCGGGGGGAACGGGCTTACTTCTCGACCTCGGTGGCGAGGTTCTGCAGCAGTTCGTCGTAGATCCGGCCGAGCCCCTTGGGCGCGAAGGTCTTCTCGAAGAACCCGCCGATGCCGCCGGCGCCGTTCCACACGGTCGTGACGACGGCCCTGGACTTCCCCTCGCCTGCCGGGGTGACGGTCCAGGTGGTGACCATCGAGGAGTTGCGGTCCTTCTCGACCAGCTGTCCGTCGGTGGGCTCGGTGACCTCGAGCAGGCAGTCGCGGACCCGCTTGCTGGTGGCCTGGAGCTTCCAGTGGACGAGGGTGCCCTCCCCGTCCCCGCCCTCGCGCACCTCGTACTCGCTGAAGTGCCCGGTCAGCACCTTGCCCCGGACCTCCTTGTAGTCGGCCAGCGCATCGAACACCGTCTCTGCGTTCGCCGCGATGATCCGCTCCGTCGTGGCCTCGACCTGCGCCATGCCTGCTCCTCCAGCACTCGGTTGTTCGGGGTGCTGCTGAGCCAACCACCTCGGGTACGGCCCCTCAAAATCGAGCCCCGCACGCCGCCGCACCCGATCAAGGGAACACGTGTTCTATTCTCGGCGGAGTACTACCAAGGAGGCGTGCATGCGCTGGGACAGTTCGGCGGAGAACATCACAAAGGAAGGGAGCGGCGCCCTCTTCGCCGCGGACGCGGTGACCACACGTACCTTCGACAGCCCGGAACTCAGGGGGATCACCTTCCACGAGATCCGGGCCCGCTCGATCGTGAACCGGGTGCCCGGGGCCTCCCGCATGCCGTTCGAATGGACTGTGAACCCGTACCAGGGCTGCTCCCACGCCTGCGTGTACTGCTTCGCCCGCAAGGCCCACAGCCGTCTCGGCCTGGACACCGGTCCCGGCTTCGACTCCCAGATCGTCGTCAAGGTCAACGCCGCCGAGCTGCTGGGCCGGCACCTGTCCTCCCGCCGGTGGCACGGCCAGCACATCGCGATGGGCACGAACGTCGACTGCTACCAGCGCGCGGAGGGCCGCTACCGGCTGATGCCCGGCATCCTCGCGGCGCTGCGTGATCACGCGAACCCCTTCTCCGTCCTCACGAAGGGCACCCTGATCCTGCGCGACCTCGACCTGCTGCGACAGGCTGCGGAGGTCACCGAGGTCGGCGTCTGCGTCTCCGTCGGATCCACCGACCCCGGCCTGTGGCGCACGGTCGAGCCGGGAACCCCTTCCCCCGAACGCCGCCTGGACGTCGTCCGCGCCATGGCGGACCACGGAATCGGCTGCGGGGTGCTGATGGCCCCGGTCATCCCCTTCCTCGGCGACCACCCCGACCAGCTGCGCGCCACGGTCCGGGCCGTCGCCACCGCCGGGGCGACCTCGGTCACGCCGCTCGTCCTGCACCTGCGGCCCGGCGCCCGCGAGTGGTTCATGCAGTGGCTCGCACACCACCATCCGCACCTGGTGCGCCGGTACGAACGGCTGTACGCGGACGGGGCCTACGCGCCGACCTGGTACCAGCGGGGCATCACCCGCCGGGTGCACGAGCTGGCGACCGAGTTCGGCATCGGCCCCGCGGACCGGGGCGGCGCCCGCCGTGTCGTCCGCGAGTCCCCCGCACCCCGCACGGACGGCCACGCGCCCGGACCCGCCCGGCTGACCCTGCTCTGACCGCTCGGTCTCCCTGCCCGAACGGGTCAACTCCGGACGACACGTGACCTTCCGTGTCCGGATCCGGGAAGCATGCGGCGGGGGCTGTGCCACCCACAGCCGCGTTCCCCGACCCCGGGAGGCCATATGACGAAACGTGCAGGAATTCTGATCGCCGTGGGCGCCACGGTCGCCGGTCTGGTGACAGCCGCGCCGTCCACCGCGTCCGCACCCCCCGCCGCGTCCGCCGACGCGGGTCCGGCCGCCTCGCGCGCCGCGCTGAAGTGGACCGGCTGCGGGACGAAGTCGTATCCGGCCCTGCAGTGCGCGACCGTCCGCACACCGCTCGACCACGACGACCCGGCGGGCCGGCAGGTCACCCTCGCCCTTTCCCGGATCCCGCACACGGCGAAGACCTCGCAGGGTCCGCTGCTGGTCAATCCCGGCGGCCCGGGCGGCAGCGGGCTTCCCATGGCCGGTTTCGTGGCGTCCTCGCTGCCCGGCGAGCTCGCCGCGCAGTACGACGTGATCGGGTTCGACCCGCGCGGTGTAGGGAGGAGCACTCCCGCCCTGGACTGCGCGCCCGGGCACTTCGCGCCCGTACGCCCCGACACCGTGCCGGACTCCTACGAGGCGGAGACCACCGCGCGCAACCGGGCCGCGTCCTTCGCCGCCGCCTGCGACGAGAAGCACGGCGACCTGCTGCCGTACATGGACACCGTCAGTACCGCGAAAGACCTCGACGTCATCCGCCAGGCCCTCGCCGCACCGCGGATCAGCTACTTCGGTTACTCCTACGGCACCTACCTGGGCGCGGTCTACGCCAAGTTGTTCCCCGAGCGCGTACGCCGTCTGGTGCTGGACTCCGCCGTCGACCCGGACGGCGTCTGGTACGAGGACAACCTGGCCCAGGACCACGCGTTCGACGCCCGCCACAAGGCCTTCGCCGCATGGGTCGCGAAGAACGACGCCGCGTACGGGCTCGGCAGCGACCCGGCCGCGGTGGAAGCCGCGTGGTACCGGATGCGCGACGCCGTGAAGAAACGGCCCGCGGCCGGCAAGGTCGGGCCCGGCGAACTCGAGGACACCTTCATCCCGGGCGGTTACTACAACGGCTACTGGCCGCGTCTCGCCGAGGCGTTCTCGGCGTACGTGAACGACGGGGACCAGGAGGAACTCGCCACCGCGTACGAGGACTTCGCCGCAGTCGACAGGAGCGGGGACAACGGGTACTCCGTCTACACGGCCGTGCAGTGCCGCGATGCCGGCTGGCCCCGGAACTGGAGCACCTGGCGCGGCGACACCTGGCAGGCACACCGCAAGGCACCCTTCATGGCGTGGAACAACACCTGGTACAACGCCCCGTGTGCCGCGTGGCCCGTAAAGCCGCTGGAGCCCGTCCGGGTCGCCAACGACAGGATTCCGCCCGCTCTGGTCCTCCAGGCCACCGACGACGCGGCCACTCCCTACGAGGGCGGAGTCACCATGAGCCGCCGGCTCAAGGGCTCCGGCCTCGTCGTCGAGCAGGGCGGCGGCAACCACGGCATCACGCTGAGCGGCAACGACTGCCTGGACGCCCACCTGGTGGCCTACCTCACCGACGGCACCCTCCCGGACGGCGGCGGCAGCGGTCCGGACGCGGTGTGCGAGGCCCTGCCCGATCCGAAGCCCGCTCCGGCCACGAAGGCGGGCGCCGACATGAGGGGAAAGACACTGCACGGCCTGCTCGGTTTCCGCGGCTGAGGGACGACGGGCCCCGCGCCGGGGGTACGCCAGGACGGGCCGCGTGACCACACGCCCCGATCCCGCGTACGCCCCGGCGTAAGGGATACCCGCTACGCATGGCTCGTCGTCAGCTACGGGAGGGCAACGGCGCGTCAGGAGAGGGAAGAAGGGCTCGCGAAACCGTCAGCTCGGTACGGGAGGTGCTGCCTGGCGCATACCGTCGCCGCCTCGGCTCCGCGACGGATTTCGGCAGAAGCTCGACGCCGGCGAAGGCGCGTAGGCGGCCCGGTTCACAGACGACTCCACGACCCCGGGAATCGACGGTCGGAGCAGCCCCGCGAAACAGACCCTCCGAGCTTCGTCGATCGATTACCGTATCCATGCGGACATACGGACAATCCGCCTGATCAGGCCGTCATGGTGACGCCACGGGCGAGCCGAGGAAGAGGACCGAGGACCGACGTGCAGACCACTCCCCTCAGCCCCGAGGACCCTGCGGAACTCGGTGGCTTCGAGCTGCTCGGGCGGATCGGTCACGGAGGCATGGGGCAGGTCTTCCTCGGTGAGTCCCAGGGCGGCGAGCCTGCAGCCGTGAAGGTGATCAAGCCGGCGGTGGTGGACTCCGAGTCGCGGCAGCGTTTCGCGCAGGAGATCGAGATCCTCAAGACCGTGTGGGGCCCGCGCATCGCTGCCTTCCTCGGCGCGGATCCCGAGGCGGAGCAGCCCTGGCTGGCGACCGAGTACGTGGACGGTCCGGACCTCGGCAAGCACGTCACGACGCACGGCCCCCTGCCGTCGCTCCTCGTCGCCTCACTCGGTGCGACCCTCGCCGAGGCGCTGGCCTCGGTGCACACGCAGGGGCTGCTGCACCGCGACCTCAAGCCGGCGAACATCCTGCTCGGCCCCAACGGCCCCAAGGTCATCGACTTCGGGCTCGCTGTCTTCACCGAGTCGAACGTGTCACTCACCGCGCCCAACCAGGTGGTCGGTACCCCGGTCTGCATGGCCCCGGAGCAGGCGGCCGGCGTCAAACCACTCACCGGCGCGGTCGACGTGTACGCACTCGGTGCCCTGCTCCTGTACGCGGCGACCGAGCACTACCCGTACCAGGGAGCGACCCCGTTCGTGGTCTTCCACCAGACGACCGACCCGAACACTCTCCCCGACCTCAGCGGTCTCCCCGCCGAGCTCACCCCGCTGCTGACGGCGATGCTCGCCCAGGACCCCACGGAGCGACCGGCACTTTCCGAGGTCGTCAGCCGTTGCAGGGCGGTCATCGAGGCCCAGGGCATGAAGGTCGCGCAGGCCCGCCGCAAGTTGACCGCGTACACGGCGAGCACCGCACCGCACAACGTCGCCCCCGAGCCCCTGCCCGAGCCCACCGTGCCGCCGACGGTGCCGTTCGCGGACCTGCGCACGATCACAGCTGCCGAGCCCGCACCACAACTGCCGGAGCCCACGGTGGAATCGCCCGCTCCCACCGCACAGGAACCGCAGCCACAGCCGGTGACCCCGGCCCCGAGCACACGTCGCCGCGTGCCCGCCCCCCGCACGCTGCGCCACTCCGCCCAGGCCCGCAGGACCGCCGAACAGCTTCGCAAGGCCTACGCGGCGAAGACCCCGTTCTGACCGACGGCCGCGGGGAGAGCCGCGCCCCGGCACCACAGCCACACCACCATCACCGTCCAGGAGGCCGCGGGTGACCGCCGACCAGAGCACCACCACCACGTCGAGCGACAAGGACGCCCAGTACCCGCCGGGCGCCCAGATCCTCGTACGCGACGAGGTGTGGCTCGTGCGGACCACCACCCGCACCGAGCACGACGGCGCCCGGATCGAGGCCGTGGGCGCCTCGGAGTTCGTGCGCGACCGGGAGGCG
This sequence comes from Streptomyces sp. NPDC014623, assembly GCF_043088245.1. Classification (NCBI taxonomy): domain Bacteria; kingdom Bacillati; phylum Actinomycetota; class Actinomycetes; order Kitasatosporales; family Streptomycetaceae; genus Streptomyces; species Streptomyces sp. NPDC014623. The sequence goes on from NZ_JBIBZU010000007.1 coordinate 201,574, forward strand.
GTCTTCTTCACCGAGCTGGACCGCGTCGAGCTGATCGACCCGCGTGAGACCGACCTCGTACGCGACGACTCACCGAACTTCCGCCGCTCGCGCCTCTTCCTGGAAGCGGTGCTCCGCAAGACGGCCCTGCCCCAGTCGGAGCGCGGTCTGGCGCTGGCGGACCAGTTCCTGATGGACGCGCTCCCCTACCAGCAGCGCCCGGCCGAGCTCGCCCTCTCCGGCCGCAACCTGCGTCCCCGCTTGCTGATCGCGGACGTCGTCGGTCTCGGGAAGACTCTGGAAATCGGGCTGACCCTCGCGGAGTTGATCCGCCGGGGCCGCGGTGAGCGCATTCTCGTCGTCACCCCGCAGCATGTCCTCGAACAGTTCCAGCACGAGCTGTGGACCCGGTTCGCGATTCCGCTGATCCGCCTGGACTCGGTGGGCATCGAGCGCATCCAGCGTGAGATCCCGGCCGGGCGGAACCCGTTCACGTACTTCAAGCGCGTGATCGTCTCCGTCGACACCCTGAAGAACACCGACCAGTACAAGCACCACCTGGAGCGGATCAACTGGGACGCGGTCGTCATCGACGAGTCGCACAACCTCATCAACAAGGGCTCCCTGCGCAACCAGCTCGCCCAGATCCTCGCCCCGCGCACCGACGCCCTGATCCTGGCCTCCGCGACCCCGCACAACGGCAACGCCCGCTCGTTCGCGGAGCTGATCTCCCTCCTCGACCCGGCGGCGATCAGGGACGCGGAGAACTACCGCGCCGACGACATCAAGCACCTCTTCATCCGGCGTACGAAGGTCAGCCCCGAGGTCCGCGACCAGATGAAGGGCCAGTGGGCGGACCGCGGCCCCTCACAGTCCGTGCGCTGCTCCGCCACCCCGGCGGAGGAGAAGATCTTCGAGGAGCTGGCCGAGGTCTGGCTCCCGGCGGACGGCCGCCCGTCGGTGAGTGATGTCCCCCTCTTCCCCTACACGCTTCTCAAATCGTTCCTCTCCTCGCATGCGGCACTGAAGGCGACCGTCGCCGCGCGCATCAAGACGTTGGAGAAGAAGAACGCTCCTCAAGGCACGGCGGCCGAGATGGCGGCGCTGTATCGACTCCGCGAGCTCGCGGCCGGTATGACGGAGGCCGACTCGGCGAAGTTCGCCGCGCTCGTCGAGCAGTTGAAGGCCATCGGGGTCGGCCCGAAGTCGGACGCACGCGCCGTCGTCTTCTCCGAGCGCGTGCAGACCTTGGAGTGGCTGCGCACCGTGGTCCCGGCCGCGCTCGGCTTCCGTACCGGCAAGGCCGCCGAAGCAGCCGCCCGCGTCATGCACGGCGGGCTCTCCGACGAGCAGCAGATGAGTTGCGTGGAGGACTTCGGGCTCGCCGACACCCCCGTACGCATGCTGTTCACCGGTGACGTGGCCTCCGAGGGTGTCAACCTGCACCGCCAGTGCCACCAGCTCATCCATTACGACGTGCCGTGGTCGCTGATCCGCATCGAGCAGCGCAACGGCCGTATCGACCGCTACGGGCAGGCACACCAGCCGCAGTTCCGCGCACTGATCCTCACCAGTGAGGTGGAGGGCGCGAAGGACGACACCCTCGTCGCCGAGCGCCTGCTGGACCGTGAGGACGAGGCCCATCGGGCGCTGGGGACGGCGGAGGCGGTGTCCGGGCTGTACCGCGCGGAGGCCGAGGAGAAGTCCCTCATCCAGGACCTGCTGCGCGGGCGCACGGTCGACGAGTCGCTCGCTGCCCACAACGCCTCATCGGCCGACGACGACGCGGGCATGGACGACTTCCTGGCGGACTTCTTCGGTTCGGTGGGGGACGAGACTCACGCGGAGCCGGACGGTTCAGATCCCGCGCAGGCCGGGCACGGCGGCGGAAGCGTGCCGCAGGCGCGTGTGCCCCGGCTGTTCACCTCCACCCGCGAGTTCTTCGACGAGGCGCTGCGCGAGGTGTTCCCCGACGCGCAGGACCGGCTGGATCTGTCCATGGACCAGGAGTCGGGCCTGATCTCGTTCCGGCCTCCCGCCGACCTCGTCCACCGTATGAAGGCTCTCCCGCTGGACTACGTACGCGAGCAGCGTCTGCGCGAACGCCTCCTGGTGACGCTCAACCGCCGCCTGGCCGAGCACTCCCTCCAGCGTGCCCGCGAGTCCTCGACGTCGAGCTGGCCGGAGATCTCGCTGCTCACGGAGCTGCACCCGGTGGTGGAGTGGCTGACCGACAAGGTCCTGGTACGCCTCAACCGCCAGGAGGCGCCGGTCGTCACGGCGGCGGTCGACCGCGCGACGTACCTCGTCCAGGGCATCTACTCCAACGCGCTCGGCCGGCCGACCGTCGTCAAGTGGATGGCGGTCACCGGTGACGGCGCGGTCGACGACGACATGGTGGCCGTCCTGCACCGGGCCGGAGTGGGCCCGTCGATGGCCAACCCGATGCAGGCGCACGACACCGCGCGGCTGCGCGAAGCGGTCCCGGACGTCCTGCACGCCGCGGAGGCGTTCCTGGAGGAGCACCGCGAGGCCTGGGACGAGCCGCTGCGCGAGCCCATCGAGAAGTACAAGCAGCGGTTGGGCGAGTGGAAGCAGCCGACCCTCGCGGAGGGTGGCGCGTCACTCGCGGGCGACCACGCGAAGGAGCGTCTCGCCTCGCTGGCCGACTCGCTCCTCACCACCGGCCGCCCGATGCTGCGGGTGCTGGCCGTCCTGGCACCGACGGCGTCATGAACCCCGCCGTCACGCCGGCCTCCGCACGCCGGTCATCGCCCCTTCTTCCCTCCGCCTCCCGTTCCCGCGAAGGTTCTGACTGATGACGTACGACTCCTTGATGAACCGCGGTGAGTACTTCTCCGCGCACTATCTGGCCGAGGTCCTGCCCAAGGACCTCAAGTCCGGGCTGCTCGCGGAGTGGAAGCAGCGCGAGGACGAGGCGGCGGAGGCGCTGAAGGCAGCCGCCGAGGCATCCGGCGCCGAGGCGGAGCCGGCCCCCGATGCGCTGCCGGTCACTCCGCGCGCCGGGCTGCGCGCCCTGCGCCGCCCGTACTTCCGGGCGCGTTCGTACTTCGCCCTCGGTGAGGAGCACGACGCCACGGAGTCCTCGGCGGCAGCGAGTGACGACGACACCGTCACGTACGCGTCCCCGGAGTGGCGGGAGCGCGTACGCGCACTGAACGCGGATGTCCTGCGCGCCCTCGGTTTCGACGCCAAGCCGCGCACGATCACCGTGGAGCGGGCGGAGCAGGCGTACGAAGTGCGGGTCGCCCACTTCGAGAAGGGCCTCGTCGCCCTGGACTGCGGCTGGTCCGCCGAACCGGACGCCGCCCTCGACCCGAACGGCCCCGGCCGTCTGCTGGAGCAGCTGGTCCTGGACGGCCAGCACCGGGTGACGACGGGCTCCAAGCTCGCCTCCTTCCTCTTCGCCTGCGAGGACGCCCCTCGCTATGTCCTGCTGCTGGTCGGCGGTGTCGTCGTCCTCGCGGACCGTGCGGCCTGGGGCGAGGGCCGGTACCTGGCGGTATCGCTGGACGCCGCCCTGGAGCGCAACGACACCAAGGCCGGTGGCGAGCTCGACACCGTGGCGGCCCTGTTCGGCGCGGACTCGCTCCGTACGCCGGAGGAGGGCGGCGAGAACCCGCTCGCCGGACTGGTCGACAAGTCGACGAAGCACGCGGTCGGCGTGTCCAGCGAACTCCGCGACGGCCTGCGGATCAGCGTCGAGCTCATCGCCAACGAGATCCTGGAGCGCCTGCGCGAGCAGGGCGTCCGCCCGGAGGACGTCAAGGAACTCCCCGAGCTGGGACGCCAGCTGACCCGCGAGTCGCTGCGCTTCCTCTACCGCATCCTGTTCCTGCTGTACGCGGAGGCCCGCCCCGAGCTCGGCATCCTGCCCTCCGACTACCCCGAGTACCAGCAGGGCTACGGCCTGGCCCGCCTCGGTGACCTGGTCGCGGAGCAGGACCTGGTGGATGAGAAGTCCCGCCGCGGCTTCTACCTGTACGAGTCCCTGGACCTCCTGTTTCGCAAGGTCCAGGAGGGCTACCGCCCGCGCCGCACCCACGGGGCGCCCTCGGCCGATGCAGCTGACGAGAAGGCGTCCGAGGACCTGGGCCTGCGCTTCGAGCCGCTGCACTCCAAGCTGTTCGAGCAGGAGTCCATCAAGCTGATCGGCGAGCGCGCCGTCCCGGACCCCCGCCACGACGCGGACGAGCCCGGCTCGGAACGCTTCCTGGACACCCGTCTGCGCAACGCCACCCTGTACCGCGTGCTGCGCCTGCTGATGCTCACGCGCGGCAAGCGCAAGGAGCGCGGCGGCTTCATCTCGTACGCCCAGCTCGGCATCAACCAGCTGGGCGCGGTGTACGAGGGCCTGATGTCGTACTCCGGTTTCGTCGCCGGCGAGGAGCTGTACGAGGTCGCGAAGAACGGCGACCCGAAGGACGGCTCCTGGCTGGTCCCGTCCTCGCGGGCCGACGAGTACGCCGACTCCGTGTACGTCCGGGAGCGCGACGAGTACACCGGCGAGGAGCGGCGCGTCCGCCACGCCCCGGGTTCGTTCGTCTACCGCCTCTCCGGCCGCGACCGCCAGACCTCGGCCTCGTACTACACCCCGGAGTCCCTGACCAAGGTCACCGTCCAGCTGGCGCTCCAGCACCGCTTGGACCAGGACGACACGGTGACTCCCGCGCGGGAGATGCTGGACTGGAAGATCTGCGAGCCGGCGCTGGGTTCGGGGGCGTTCCTCAACGAGGCGATCAACCAGGTGGCGGCGGAGTATCTGCGGCGCCGTCAGGACGAGTTGGGCGTCGCGATCGATACGGAGAAGTACGCGCAGGAGCTCCAGAAGGCGAAGGCGTACATCGCCCTGCACAACTCCTACGGCGTCGACCTCAACGAGACGGCCGTCGAGCTGGCCGAGGTGTCGCTGTGGCTGAACACGATGCACCCCGGCATGGAGGCCCCGTGGTTCGGCCTGCACCTGCGGCGCGGCAACTCGCTGATCGGCGGGCGGCGTGAGGTGTACGGCCCGGAGCGCCTGAAGAAGGGCGGCTGGCTGGGCACCACCCCGGAACGCTTCCCGCTGGCGGACGCGGTGGCCGGTGCGGAGCTCCCGGAGGGGGCGGTGCACCACTTCCTGCTCCCGGCGAAGGAGTGGGGCGCGGTCGCGGCCGAGAAGGAGGCCAGGGCGCTGGCGCCCGAGGCGGCGAAGGCGCTGGGCGCGTGGCGGAAGGCGATCACGAAGTCCCCGAGCGCGAAGCAGACAGCACGGTTGCAGGGGCTGGCGCGGCGGGCGGAGTACCTGTGGGGCCTGGTGGTGCGCCGCCTGGAGATCTCGGAGCGGGACATCTCGCGCCGGATCGACGTGTGGGGCGCGGAGGAGGGCTGGCTGCGGTCGCCGGAGGTCGCGGTGCAGCGCGAGAAGGTGCTGGACGACCTGGAGGCGGTGGACACCCCGTACTGGCGGCTGAAGACGCTGATGGACACGTGGTGCGCGCTGTGGTTCTGGCCGGTGCAGGAGGCCGCGCTGCTGGACGGCTCGGCCGAGCAGTACGCCCGGCCGGCCGAGGTCGCGGGCGTCACGGCGGACCACGAGTCCGGCGTGCTCATGTCCTGGGAGACGGACGACCTGTTCGGCGAGACGACGGACACGCGTGAGCTGACCCGGGAGTCGGTGGAGCGGCGACGCGGGACGGGCCGCCGGAAGGAGCAGATCCGGGAGCAGAGGCGCCCGGTGATACCACTGGCGGCGCTGGAGGACTGGCTGGACTTCGCGGAGTCGCTGCTGGGCACGCAGGAGGTCCCGTCGGACTCGCTGGTGGCGTCGTTCTCGACGCTGGACGAGCTGGAACCGTACGAGGACGCGCTGCCCGAGCTGATGGGGATGGACCGGGCGCACTGGCTGGAGAACCGGTTCCCGTGGGTGGCGGTTGCGGGGGATGTGGCGGCGCGGCAGGGGTTCTTCCACTGGGAGCTGGAGTACGCGCAGGTCTTTGCGCGGGGTGGGTACGACTTGCAGGTGGGGAATCCGCCTTGGGTGCGGCCGCGGTGGGCGGAGGACCTGGTGCTGGCTGAGCTGGAGCCATGGTTCGCGCTAGTGGAAAACCCCGGGGTGACAGAATGGCGGCTACGAAAAGAGGAGAAACTGCAAGCCATAGGCGACAGCACCTACTACCTAAACGAGCTGTCCAGCAATACTGGCGCAGCAATGTCAATGGGATCAAATTCCACCTACCCTTTGATCGCCGGCACCCAACCAAATCTATATCGGGCGTTCATGTGTCAGTCATGGAACAATCTGGCGCATGGAGGAATTTCAGGACTCGTACATCCAGTTACACACTTTAGCGGGACCCTGGAGGGGCCGCTGCGCGCGGCAGCATACCGAAGGCTACGCTTCCAAGCGCATTTCATGAACTCCCTATTTCTTTTCGACATCAGGGATCGAAACGAGTTCGGAGTGAATATTTATGGGGGCGATAGCGAAGTCAACTTTAAACACATGAGCTGGCTATTCACCCCAGAAACGATCATAGAGTCGATGACACACTCAGGCGACGGGCCCATCCCCGGAACAAAATTCAACAGAAAATGGGATGTGAGACCCCATCAAGCCCGCCTGGTGCAAGTTGATGCCGACCGACTAACACAGTGGAATCAGCTATCCGGAGAACGGGGGATTCCAGACTCTCAAGCATCTCTTCTCTACCCTGTCACAACCGATGAACAGGGAGCAATCACAGCTCTTTCCAAAGTCCACCAGCGCCTATCTTCCTACCTCCCTCGGATCAGCTCGGGCTATCACGAGAAAATGGGGAAGCAACACGGATTTATTAAATGGGACACCGCCATCCCTGAAAATCTAACGGACACGGTACTGCAGGGCCCTCACTTTTCAGGCGCCACGCCCTTCAACAAGCAACCAAACATCCCCTGCCTGAACAAGAACGACTGGACATCTTGGGATCTTACAAAAATTCCAGCGATTTTGACTCCGGTAACAAACTATAAGCGCGCCTGCCCTGCCGACGACTACGTTGCCGCCCAGGACCGTTGGGACGGCCGCCCCTACACTCAGTTTTTCCGACTGGCCTGGCGTCGTATGATTCCATCCTCCAATGAACGGAGCTTGTTCGCCGCCCTAATCCCGCCTGGCCCCGCTCACATTGACGCCGTGCATTCAATGGCACTGGAAGACAACCGCCTGACTGTCCTCAACTCGGGTTTCTGGGCATCCCTGCCTCTGGACTATCTACTTCGAATCACGGGCCGTTCGGACCTCCGGGTAGCCGAAGCCCTCAAAATGCCCGCCGCGTATTCCGCTCATCCTCTAGCCACGTCGCTACTGATCCGATCTCTGCGCCTCAACTGCCTCACCACCGCCTACTCGTCTCTCTGGGAAGAACTTTTCCACCCCACCTGGCCCGGCTACGAGAACTGGGCCAATCCCACCTGGCCCAACCTCGCTCCGCTCGCCTCTTCCCTCACCCCCACCTGGCAATATGGCACTCCCCTCCGCACCGAATACGAGCGCCGCGCGGCCCTCGTAGAGCTCGACGCGCTCGTCTCCGTCTGGCTCGGCATCACCGCCGACCAGCTCGTTGCGATCTACAAGTCCCGGTACCCCGTCCTCTCCGACTACGAGTCCGAGATGTACTTCGACGCACACGGCCACAAGATCGCCCGCAATCACAACACCTACGGTCACGGCCAGACCAAGCAGGATTACCTCGATCTCCTAGATCACCTCGCCTCCCCCACCACCACCCCACCCCCCACCGGCTACACCGTCCCCTTCTACAAGGCCGACCGCGAAACCGAAATGCGTGCCGCCCACGCCCACTTCCAAGCCCGCCTGGACGCCGAGATCGCCGCAGGCCGCTGGTCCCCGCCCGAGCCGGCCCTCACCCCGGAAAGCACGCCCGTCCCGGAATGACATGACCGCCGCCCCACTCACCCGATAGGTTCGCGACCATGCCCGGCCGTCTGCTCGAACTCCACGTGGAGAACTTCCGCAGTCTCCGAGACGTGACCGTCCCCCTCGGCCCCCTCACCGTCCTGGTGGGGCCGAACGGGGTCGGCAAGTCCAACCTGCTGAAGGTCTTCGACCTGCTCTCGGACATCATCCGCACGGACCTTCAGCCCGCCCTTGACGCCCGGGGCGGCTTCGACGAGGTCGCGTTCTGGGGTGGTCCGAAGCCGCCCACGTCCATGACGATCCGCCTCAAGGCAACGTGGACGACTCACGCGAGCGTCAACGCACCCGACGAGTACGAGCTCACCGTCCGCCGCCGCAAGCTCCGCAGCAGCGAGGAGGCCTACAGCCTGTCCCGGATCGAGAGCTTCCAGTTCAAGCGCACGCAAGGGCGTGGCCGACGTATCACCGTCTCCGGCGAGGAGGCCAAGGTCGTCGACAAGCGGGCCGGGAAGGAATCCGACAGCGGAAGCTTCGGCATCCAGCGGCTGAGCAGTGGTCTGTCCACCCTGCCGCGCCTGGCCAGTTCGGACGGCGGCGAAGAGGTCTCCAAGGTCGCCCAGCAGCTCTCCACGTTCCGGGTGTTCGACGTCGACGTACCCGCCGCGCGACTTCCTGCCCGCCTCCGCCGCAGCCGCTTCTTCGATCTCTCACCGGACGCGGACAACCTCGCGGAGTTCCTCTACTACCTCAGCTCCGCAGAGGAGACCTGGCAGGACCTGGTAGCCGACGCCCGGACCGTGCTGCCGCAGCTCGACGACATCGAGTTCGCCAGGCTCGGCGGCTCCGCCGACCAGGTGACCGTCATCCTCCGCGAACGAGGCCTGCGCCGGCCGACCCCGCTGGCCGACGCCTCATACGGAACCGTCCGCCTGCTCGGCCTCCTCGCCATGCTCTACGACCCGGACCCGCCGGCCCTCACCTGCGTCGAGGAAATCGACCACGGCCTGCACCCCCAGGCCCTGGAACTGATCGTTGAACGCCTCCGCGAGGCCTCCACACGCAGCCAGTTCCTCGTCGCCACCCACTCCCCTGCCTTGGTGGACCGGCTGGAACCCGAGGAGTTCATCGTCTGCGACCGCGACGAGGACGGGGCCTCGATCATCCCGGCTCTCACCACGGACGAGGTCCATGCCATCGTCGAGGAGTCCGGTGACCAACCACTCGGCGACCTGTGGTTCTCCGGCGTGCTCGGAGGCGACCTCACCGGCGGTGAACTGTGAGCCGTAGGGCACCGCTCATCCCCCGCCAGGGCCGAGGTGTCATCGTGCTCGCGGGTGAGGACGCCAACGACTGCGACATCCTGGCGTCGATCATCCGCCAGCACCACCCGAACCTGGGCTCGGCGAAGATCGTGCGCATCAATGACCCGGTGCGCTTGAAGAAGAAAACCGGACGCGAACTCGCCACAGCAGTGAGCACGCTGGTCGGCAAGGCCAAGGGCAAGGCGCTCCAGCAGCGCGGCCCGCTGGTCGGCCTGGCCGTCCACGAAGACCTGGACGGCTTCACGGACAACCGCTACCGCACCGTACGCAAGACACTGTCCGAGGAGCTCTCCCGCCAGAGCCCTTGCGATGCGGCACTCGCTCTGGCGGCCTGGGAGTCGGAGGCGTGGTTACTCCTCTTCCCTGGAGCGTTTCCGCACGTTCGCCCGCGCTGGAAGGTGCCGGCCCAGCTACGTGGGAATGACACGGGGATGCTCAAGGACCCCAAGGAGACGCTGAAGACCAAGCTCGGCTCGCCCACCTTCCGCGAGAGCGACGGTGCGCTGATCGCGAAGACCGCGTACGAGCGAGGGCTGCTCGCCAAGCCTCAGGGCAAGAACCGCTCGTACGACGACTTCGTGGCTGAGCTGACTACGTGGGGCTGAGGGGCCGGGCGGGCTGATTCGCCGCCCAGCCTGCCTCACACCTCGCGGGCGAACTTGATGAACGCAGTCCAAGTCGACGGAGCGAGGGCCAGGCCGGGGCGTGTGATGTCCTTCGAGTCGCGAACGTGTACAGCGTGCGGGCAGTCAGCTACCTCAACACACTCCCCGCCCTCTTCGCTGCTGTAGCTGGACTTGTGCCAGGCCATCGCAACCTCAATGCATTCGCCGCCGCCACCGCTGCTGTAACTGCTCTTGAACCACGCCAGTTCAGAGTTGAGGCTCATGTCTCTCCCAGCAACTTCTCGACGAAGGACAGCGACTCACGGGGAGTGAGCGCCTGAGACCGAAGAATCGCGTAACGAGCGTCCAGCTCTCGAACCTTCGGGTTCCCCGTGTACAAGCGACTGTCGTCCTGTACCTCGGTATAGGCAATCCTCCGCTCTTCCGCTGTGTCGATCAAGTTGAACGGCCCGCCCATTGCACCGTGGTCCTCTCGATCCACAGGCATCACCTGAACCTCCACGTTGCGCTTCCTGCCAATGAGCAGGATCTGCTCCAACTGGCCCCGCAGCACTGACTGGCCGCCAGATGGTCTGCGGAGTACAGGCTCCTCAATGATGAAGCTGAGTAGTGGAACTGGGCGCCGGGAGAAGATCTCGTGGCGCGCCAAACGAGCACTGACGCGCTGCTCAATCACCTCGTCGTCGAGCAACGGACGCTGCATCCGGAAGATCGCCCGCGCATACTCCTCAGTCTGCAACAGCCCTGGTACTACCTGGTTCGCGTACACGTGCAGCTCCAATGCACTTGCCTCCAGCCGTGCCGCATCGCGGAAGAATGCCGGATACCGCGCCCGAGCCACCTCCGCCTTCATCGCAATGAGCAGCCCGCCCGCCCCCAGCACCTCGTCCGCCCGGTCGATCATCTCCGGCTTCGGGATACGCCGCCCCAGCTCCACCGAGGCGATCTGGTCCTCCCCGTACCCCAGCCGCGACCCCAACTCGGCCCGCGTGAGGCCCTCCCTCTCCCGCAGCAGCCTCAGCTGCATCCCGAAGCACCGCAGGAATCCCACGGCTCCGTCGTCCCGTTCCGTCTCCGCCATCGCTCACCCCACCACGTACACCGCGCACACTCTGTCGGTCCCAAAACTACGCACAGCAACCACGCCCCGTACCCGAATCCGTCCCGCTCCCCCGAACGAGCGCTCCGCGTCACCCACCCGCCCGCCGACCGGCCTGTCAACGGTGTACGCAAGCCCCAGCAGCCCGTACAACCGGCCCCCGTACAAGCGTTTCTGCTGGTGAACGCGGTGCAGGTCCCGCCAACCTCACTCCCATGACTTCCTCCCCCACCGCCTCGCACAAGAGCGCGCCACCGCACACCGGCCACGAGTTCGTCATGCGCTTCACGTCCACCCCGCGCGGTGCCCGCCTCGCCCGGCTCCTCGTAGGTGAACGGCTGGACGCCTGGGGCATCCCCTACCGTTCCCCCGCCCACGAGACGCTCTCGCTCATCACCGGCGAGCTCTGCGCCAACGCCGTGCAGCACGGCCACGTCCCAGGACGCGACTTCCGCGTACGCCTGACCGTGACGGCGGAGGCACTCCGCATCGAGGTGACCGACACCCGTACCGAGCGCCGCCCCGTCGGCACCCGTCGGCCCGCCACCCCGCCCCCGGACTCCGAGACCGGCCGCGGGCTCTTCCTCGTCGAGCACCTGGCCACCCGCTGGGGTGTCACTCCACGCGTCGGCGCACCTGGCAAGACGGTCTGGGCCGAGCTGTGAAGGAGCCGCCTGGGGCTCGATAGGGCGTTCGTGCGACCGCCGGCCCGTCCTGCCCGTATCTCCGTGCCCGGTTCCGAGACCGACCGCTTTGTGCGCAGGGCGTTCGCACGTCCGCGGATCACGTAGATTAACTGCGTTCAGGGGGAGTTGGGCCGGTCGGCCTCGGGGCAGGCAAGAGGCCAGTGATCATCAGCGTTTCCGTGCCGGTTGATCACATGAGGGTTCATGCCGTTCCTGTCGGGCGTCAGCCGTAGGCGGCTGTGGGCGTACAAGGGGGAGACGATGATTGACTACCGCAAGGCACCAGCCGTTCCGGTGTGGACACTCGCAACGGGTGACGTCCGGGTGCCCGCAGTGGCCGGTGACGGGCCGATGACGGCTGAGCGCCTGGGCGAACTGCGTAGTGTGCTGGCCGCCCTGGCCGACGAGCCGATCGCCACGCTTGAGGTGCATCCGCTGCCCGGCGACCTCGACCGCAGCCGAGGCATCCCGCTCGATGCCGTGAGTCCCCTGGCACAGCACCTGTCGCAGCTCGTCACGCGGACAGCGCGGAACTCCTCCGCGGCGGCTACGGCGACCTCTGCCGGCGAGAACCTGTATCGCATGGTGGTTCCGGCGAAGGTCGCCGCCCAGCTCGGCCAGGGCACCCTTCGCCCGATGGTGTCGAAGGCGGTGGCCGGTGGCATCCGCGGCCCACTCGTGGACGGCGGGGGCCGCATCGCCGCCGGTGTGACGTTCGTGCCGGTCGGCAAGGCGGCAGCGGCGGGCGCAGCCGGTGGGGCCGGCGCGACGGCCGGTGTCGCGGCCGCCGGCAGCGCGGCGCTCACCGTGGCCGCCCCGCTCGTGCTCATGGCCGTGGCGGTGGGGGTGAGCGCACATGCCGACCGCCAGCGCCAGCAGGCCATCGAACACATCACGGAGCTGCTGGAGCAACTGCACGAAGAGAAGCTCGATGACGAGCACAGTGAACTCGACGGCTGCCGCGATGCCATCGACAAAGCGACCGCCATCCTGCTCGACCAGGGCAAGCTCGGTGTCTCGCTGGGGCTGGACTCGGCGGTGCATGCCATCAACACAGCGCTGGGCAGGGCTGATCGCCGCCTCGCCCGGTGGCGGAGTGCACTCGACAAGCTGCCCGACGGCGAGGCCGTCGAGATCGCCGCGCTGACCAAGTCGTTCCCCGGCATCGACGACCAGGGAGGCACCTTCCGCGCCCACCTGGAACTCGCTTCTCTGGCCCTTGCGCTGAAGCGACGGGTCATCGTCCTGCAAGCCGTCGAGCATGCCCAGAACGACCCTGGCAACCTGTTCGAGAGCTTCACCCGCGCACTGCGGCGCGACCAACAGCGCCTTGACGAACTGGAGTCGGGCATCGCCGGTGTCCTGGTGCGTCTGTCGGCGTTGGAGCTGGCCCGCCCGAACGGTTTGCGGCCCGTCTTCACGCCCGGTGAAGTCGATCGCCTGATGCGCGCGACCCACCGGATTCACCAGCTGGGCGATGGCATCACGGTCAACAGCCGCGCGACGGACGTGGCGATCGAGATCGCCCGCAACAGGGACGGCTCAGTGGTCGTGTTCCCCGCGCTGCCCGTCTGAGGGCTCTCGAGAAGACGACTCCGCGAGTTAGTGCTCGGGGCGTGGTGTCGGGCTGCGGCCGGCGATGGCGTGGAGTTGCTCGGTGGAGGTCGCTGCGAGCGGACCGGCGGGGATGACGTGGTCGAGTGCGGCGAGGGCAGGGGCGGCATCCCGGAGAGTGGTGCCGACCCGGTGCTGATCACGGGCTGGCCGGCCTGGGTGAGCTCTCCGGCCTGATCGTTGATGTAGCGGAACTGGCATCGCGGTCGGGGTGCCGGGCCCCTCGGGTGTGCGCGAGGTGCCTTGCAAGGAGAAGCCCTCCGCCTCGGGAAGGGCGACCACCGTGTCGTGCCCGATGCGGTGCCCCTGGAGCGATAGCTCCCTCGCCGGCGCCCCAGCACCAGGTCTGCCCGTCTCTCCCGATCGCGCAGGGCATGGCGGGCAATCGTATGGTGGGTCGAGCTGATGATCTGTCAATCGGGGGTTTGCATCGTGGGGTACACGATTCCTGAGGGTGTCGACACGATGCTCGATGTGGTCGGTGTGGGCTGGCCGAATGTCGACGAGGACGCGTACCGCGATATGGCGGACGCACTGCGGGAGTTCGGCGATGACGCGGACGACGATGCGTACGCCGCGTACCAGCACATCCAGAAGCTGTTGGCGAGCGGCCAGAGCGAGTCGTTGGCCGCTCTGGACGCGCACTGGTCGAAGGTGCAGGGCAAGCACAAGGATCTGGCGAAGGCGGCGCGGCTCGTCGCGGGTGCGCTGGACCGGGTCGCCGACATCATCGTGGCCCGGAAGATAGCCGCTGTGGCCGAACTGGCCGATCTGTGTGCGACGGTGGGGATCACGCTGGCGTTCGCTCCACTGACCGCCGGGCTGTCGACGCTCCTGGCCGGCGCGAAGATCGCAGCTACCCGAATCGCCTTCAAGCGCATCCTGAAGGAGATGGCTGAGGCTGCCGTATCGGAGATCGTCGCGACGCTCACCGAGCCGGCGGTCGCCGCGATCGAGAACATAGTCGCGGACCTGGCTGTGCAGACCGCGCTGAACGTCGCGGGTGTGCAAGACGGTTACAACACCGGGCAGACGGCGCAGGCAGGCAAGGACGCGCTGCAGATCAACTCGGTGGGTGGGTCCGGTGGTCCGGGTTCCGGTGGCGGCCCGGTGATCGACCACGATGCGCACAGCAAGGCCGGAATGCACCTGGCCGGCGTACAGATCACGATGCGTGAGAAGACGGGCGGCAAACTCGGCAAGGCCAAGGGGCACCACGGCCGGGCCAAGGGCAAGGACTCCCTGACCGCCGTACTCGACACCACTATCGACGGGGTGGTGGAGAAGCTCGGAAAGGCGCTCGGTGATCTCGGCGACCACGTGGGCAAGACGGTGCCCGAACGCATCGCCAAGAGTTCCAAGACGCACAAGGACACCGACCACGACATCCGTGACGGCCTGAACAAGATCACTTCGGGCGACGGCAAGGACGACGACGGTCGCCGTGGCGCCGTGCGGGATCGGCCGGCCCGTAGGGGCGGCGGGACACGCCTCAAGCCGGCTTCCCTCGACGGCGCCAGGGACAACACCCGCCGTCACGCCATCTCCCTGGAGAAGAAGACCTGCAAGAACGATCCGGTCGATGTCGCCACCGGCGAGATGGCACTGCCCCAGATCGATCTCGTGCTCCCTGGCACCCTGCCCCTCGTGCTGCGCCGTACCCATCTGTCCGACTACCGCTGGGGCAGCTGGTTCGGACGCAGCTGGGCTTCCACCCTGGACGAACGCATCGAGCTGGACCCCAGGGGGCAGGGCGCGGTCTGGGCGCGCGAGGACGGGTCGTTGCTCGTCTATCCGCGGCTGCCGGTCCCGGATGACGTGGAGGGAGTTCTGCCGATCGAGGGGCCTCGTCTGCCCCTGGCCCATGTCGGGCGGGACGACGCATCCGCGACGACCTACTGCATAACAGATGAGTCGGCAGGGGCTACGCGCTACTTCACGGGCAGCCCTTACAAGGAGTCGACCGCGTACTGGCTGAGCGAGGTCGAGGACCGCAATCACAACGGCATCACGTTCGTCCGGCGCAGTGATGGAGCTCCGGTCCGGGTCATACATGACGGCGGCTACCAGGTTGCGTTGTGCGTCGACGACGACCGGGTGACCGAGCTGTCGCTGCGGACACCCGAAGGGCCCGTCACCGTACGGCATTACGGCTACGACAGTGAGGGCAACCTCGACGCGGTCATCAACTCCTCCGGCCTGCCCATGCGGTTCACCTACGACTCGGACGCCCGCATCACCTCCTGGACCGACCGCAACGAGTCCACGTTCCGGTACGTCTACGATGCCGTCGGCCGGGTTGTCAGGACGATCGGCCCGGACGGCATGCTCTCCTCCACGTTCGCCTACGAGACGCCCCCCGAAGCGGCTGGGGGGACGACCCGGTACACGGACTCGACCGGCGCCACCAGCGTCTTCCACTGCGATGACCGGCTTCAGGTCGTGGCTGCGACCGACCCGCTCGGTGCCACGCAGAGGAGCGAGTACGACGAGTCCGGCCGGCTCCTGACCCACACGGACGCCCACGGGGCGACTTCCCGGCAGAGCTACGACGATGACGGCCGGCCGGTCGAACTGCTGAGGGCGGACGGTCACCGCACGACCGTCACCTACGACAGCCACGGACTCCTGGCCTCCCTGACCGAACCTGACGGAGCGAGGTGGCTGCACAGCTACGACGAGAGGGGTAACCGCACTGCTCTCACGGATCCGAGCGGGGCCACCACGCACTACACGGTGGACCCCCGGGGCGCCGTGACCGCCGTGACCAATGCTCTGGGCGAGCGGGTGGAGATCACTCGGAACGGAGCCGGGCTCCCCCTGAGTGTCGCCGACGCGTCCGGGACCGTGCGTCGTTACACCTACGATCCCTTCGGCCGCCCGATACTCGTCGCCGGCCGTGAGAAGACCGACGCGACCCGGCTGGAGTGGTCGGTGGACGGTTGGCTCGTACGCCGGACCGACCCCGACGGAAGCTCCGAGCAATGGGAGTTCGACGGTGAGGGCAACTGCACCCTGTACACCGATCCGCTCGGAGCGACAGCGCGTACCGAATACACGCACTTCGATCTGCCGACCGCCCGGATCACACCTGGCGACGCGCGCCACACCTTCACGTACGACACCGAACGACGGCTGATCGAGGTCACCGATCCGCGGTCCCTCTCGTGGACATATGACTACGACGCGGCTGGGCAGTTGATCAGCGAGACCGATTTCGACGGTCGTACCACGACCTATGCCTACGACGACGTCGGCCGTCTCACGCGGCGGACCAATGCCGCCGGCCAGGCCGTTGCCTACCGCTACTCCGCCTCCGGGCAGCTGACCGGCAAAAGTGTCGACGGGCGCGAGATTCACTTCAACAATGACGCGTGCGGACGTCTGGTCCATGCTGTCGGTCCCGATGCCACGCTGGCCTACCGCTATGACGCCGTGGGCCGCATTGTCGAGGAGACCGTGGACGGCAGGACGCTCTCCACCGACTGCGACGCGGTGGGCCGCCGTACGCACCGTACGACTCCGCTGGGTATCGCGACCACGTATGCATACGACCCGACGGGAAACTTCGAGACAGTGACGGCATCCGGCCGCACTCTTTCTTTCGAACACGACGCGGCCGGCCGCGAGATCCGCCGTACGCTGGATGACCGCCTCGCCCTGACCTACAGCTGGGACCAGGCGGGTCGGCTCTCCGCGCAGACCGTCACCTCCGACCGATCCGTGCAACCGGCGATCGACCGCACATACGCGTATCGAAGGGACGGTCACCTGACGGGCGTGACCGATCTATACGCGGGCCACCGCGCCTTCACCCTCGACGGGGCCGGCCGTGTCACGGCCGTCGAGGCCGAGAACTGGACGGAGCGGTACGCCTACGACGCATCCGGTAATCAGACGCACGCCTCGTGGCCTGACAAGCACCCCGGGAGCGAGGGCCGGGGAGCTCGCAAGTACACCGGAAGCAACCTGGTGAGTGCCGGCGGTATCCGTTACGAACACGATGCCCAAGGGCGCGTGGTGGTGCGCCGGAAGAGCCGCCTGTCGCGTAAGCCCGACACCTGGCTGTACACCTGGGATGCCGAAGACCATCTCACGTCCGTCACCACCCCCGACGGCACCCGCTGGTGCTATCTGTACGACCCATTGGGCCGCCGCATCGCCAAGCAGCGCCTCGACGCTGACGGAACTGTGGCCGAGGAGACCCGCTTCACCTGGGACGGAACCACCCTCACCGAACAGACGACCTCCGCCGCCGGCTCCCCCGAGCTCATCACGCTCACCTGGGACCACGATGGCCAGGCACCACTCGTGCAGACGGAAACCAAAACCCTGGCCGGGGCCCCGCAAGAATCGATCGACCAGCGGTTCTTCGCGATCGTCACCGACCAGGTGGGCACCCCGACCGAGCTGGTCGACGAACACGGCACCGTGGCCTGGCGAACCAGGGCCACCCTGTGGGGCACCACCACCTGGAACCGGGACGCGGACGCCTATACGCCGTTGCGTTTTCCCGGCCAGTACTACGACCCGGAAACGGAACTCCACCACAACTACTTCCGCCACTACGACCCGCAGACCGCTCGCTACCTCAGCCTTGACCCGCTCGGACTCGACGCCGCGCCGAACCCCCACACCTACGTCGAGAACCCGCACACCCTGACAGATCCCCTGGGTCTCGCGCCGTGCGACGAGAGCGACGTCAGCTGGGGCGGCCGCGTACGCTACGGACGCCCCGGGCCGGGCGGACGGGCAAGCACCATGCGCGCAACGATTGAGGCGGATATGACAGGCGGACAGACCAACCCGAGCGCGAAGGTGGCGGGCTACGTGAAGTACAAGAAGCTGAACAAGACCCATCTGCTCGGCGCGCAGATCGGTGGCTCGAACAAGGACTCGCGAAACTTCGTCACGATGCACCGCTTCGCCAACTCCCCAGTCATGCGAAAAGTCGAGGACCAGATCAGGGCGGCCGTCGACAAGCGAGGGGAAACCATCGAGTACTCCGTCACGCCCGTCTACCGGACCAACGACCCCACCGACGTCGTGCCGATCGGGCTGACCATCGAAGCCCGGGGCAACAAGGGTTTCAGCTTCACGCCCTACGAAGGCGGCAGCAACACCAACACCGTCACTATCCTGAACGTCCCCAAACGCGTCTGACCCGGTACAGAAAGAGACGATCATGCACCCCGCCGTGGAACGCCTCACCGAACTCGTCGCGCCTTCCGGTCCGCGCCGCTCCAGGGACTGGCCGGCCGTCGAACGGGCACTCGGCACCGCGCTGCCGACCGACTACCGGCAGCTGGTCGAGACGTACGGGGGGGGTGTCTTCGACGAGACGATCTGGCTCCTGGATCCTGCCTGCCCGGACGACGACTACGAGCTGCTCGCGCAAGCAACCGAAAGGGCCGAGACCCTCAAGAAGCTGTGGGAGGTCGAGCCCAGGCCTGCTCAGCTTCAGGAGTCCGGTACGGAAGTGCTGCCCTGGGCCTACATCGAGGGCACAGGGGCAATGCTGTACTGGCTGGTGAAGCCGGGACAGGAGCCGGACGAATGGACGGTCATGTTCAACGAGGGCCGTGGGCCGTTGTGGGAGCACCACAACACTCAGTGCGCGTCCTTCCTTCTGGCCGTTCTCACGGGGCGAGCGGAGACCAACTACTTCCCGGCACTCCCTGCTGATCAACATCAGTTCGATTCCAACGACGAGATCCTCGGTTAGCCGCGCCGGCGTTCCGCCCACGCGCAGAGAACGCAGCTTGGCTGCACCGGGTTCGAGGCTCAGCGCAGCCGGGCGTCGGGATGCCTCAACAGGTGTCCCCACTGTCGGACGCCGGATATACGGTTGTCCGTAGATCGTCGGCTTTCGTCGGCGTCGTCCCCTCCGCACATGTACACGAAAGGGCGCCGTCGTGAAACCCACCCTGGCCGCCGCACAGTTGCGCGGCAGTCTGACCCAGTACCTCACGACGACGTACGCACTGGCCGACGAGGACACCCGGCTGGCACTGGAGAGGTTCCTCGGCGACCCGGAGTCCGGGATCTTCCGCGGGCCCTACCTGCGTATCCGTACGCCGTTCCACACAGCGGACGACGGGTGGCAGTCGGCGCTCGAATGGGACCCGGGGTTTCCGCCGTACCGGCATCAGGCCAAGGCCTGGGAGCGGCTGAGCACACTGCGCGGGGCGGCTGAGCCGACGCTGGTGACGACGGGGACGGGGTCGGGCAAGACCGAGTCGTTCCTGGTGCCCGTGCTGGATCACTGCCGTCGGCAGAAGGCGTCGGGGCGCCAGGGTGTGAAGGCGGTCCTGCTGTATCCGATGAACGCCCTGGCGACCGACCAGGCCGGGCGCATCGGTGAGTATCTGGCGCAGCCGGAGCTGGCCCAGGTCACGGCCGGGCTGTACATCGGGGACAGGCCGGACACCGACTTCCGGCGGGTGATGACGCGGCGCGAGGAGATGCGCAGGACGCCGCCGGACGTGCTGGTCACCAACTACAAGATGCTGGATCTGCTGCTGCAGCGGGCAGAGGACCGGTCATTGTGGGAGGGCGCGGACCTCACGTACGTGGTGCTGGACGAGTTCCACACGTACGACGGGGCGCAGGGCACGGACGTGGCGATGCTGCTGCGCCGGCTCGGGGCGACGGTCGGGGCCTCGCGGGCAGGGCGTCCGCTGGGCGACATCTGTCCGGTGGCGACGTCGGCGACGCTGGGTGAGGGCACCGGTGGGCTCGGTGGGATTCTCGAGGTGGCCGAGCAGGTCTTCGGCGTGCCCTTCGGGACGGATTCGGTCATCGGTGAGGAGCGTCTGACAGCCGACCAGTTCGTCGGTGACGTGAATTACGAACTGCCGGATCCGCCCACGCCGAAGGAGGTGATCGAGGCCTCCGGCGGCCCGGGGATCGAGTCCCGGCCGGACCGGCTCGATCTCGACGAGCTGGCGTATCTGCTGCTGAACAGGCGCGCACTCGATCCCTTCAAGCTCGGGCGCATGCTCAAGCAACACGACTTCACGCACGCGGTGCTCGCCCTGTTGAACGGGGAGCCACTGGACGAGTGGGGCCTGCGCGACCGTATGGCCCGCTTCGGATACTCCTGGGCGCGTACGGCCCGGGAGAACCCGCGCCTGGCACTGGAGGCGTTGTCCCGGTTCGTGGCGCTGCTGTCCGCGGCGCGGGACCCCGCGTCGGACGAACGGCGGCTCCGTCCGCTGCTGCACATCGAGGCGCACCTGTGGGTGCGTCCGGTGAGCCGGGTGCTGCGCGGGGTCGGTGCCGCGCCCGAGTTCCGGTGGTACGAGGACGAGCGGACGGCCGCCAGGAAGGCGGCGCTGGGCGCCGCACCGCAGGAGGAGGCGGAGGGCCGGGACAGCGCGGAGTGGCCCGCCGCCGACTCCCGCCGGGCGGCTCCGCTGCCCGGCTCGGACACCGTGCGCCGGCCGGCACAGACCCAGCTCCCCGCCGTCTACTGCCGGCACTGCGGGCGGTCGGGGTGGGCGGCGATCTCCCCGGAGTCCGACCCGCAGCAGCTCGTCACCGCCGCGGACAAGATCTGGCGGGCAGGTGTCGGCCGGGACAAGCGGCGTATCCGGTACTTCATCGCGGCCACAGCAGCCGAGGCGACGGGGGCGCTCGACGCCCTGGCGGGGACGGCCCCCGCGTCGGGCGGCACGGATCCTCTGTCCGTCGTCGTGCTCGACGGCGCCGGGGGCACGTACCGGATGCCGGTCCCGGGCGATGCGGAAGAGTTGCAGGACGCCTGGTTCGCCCTCGCCGTCCTGGACAAGAAGACGGCGGACGGTGCGGCGAAGGACGACCGCTGTCCGGCGTGTGCCACGGACAACGGCATCCGGTTCCTGGGTACGGCGCTGGCCGCGCTCGCCTCGGCGACGGTGACGCAGCTGTTCACCGGTGATGATATCGCCCTGCTGCCGGAGGAGCGCAAGACTCTGCTCTTCAACGACTCGACGCAGGACGCCGCACACCGCGCTGGGTACGTGGCCAATGCGTCGTACAAGTTCTCCCTGCGATCCCTGCTCGCGCACAATCTGGACGAGTCCGGGGCGCCGCTCGCACTCAACGACCTGATCGGCAACGTGCTGGACTCGGTCGACGATCCTGAGGCCCTGGCCGCTGTCGTGCCGCCGGACCTGCACGACGAGGCCGGTGTGGACCGGCTGCTGTCCGGCCGGGGCACCGGCGACGCCCGGACGTGGAAGCTGATCGGGGAGCGTCTGGCGTTCGCGACCGTGATGGAGTTCGGACTGCGGTCCCGGATGGGCCGGACGATGGAGCTGACGCGGACAGCGGCCGCCGAGGTCACGGTGCCCGGCCCGGACCGGGTGGCGGCGCTGGCCCGCGATCTGCATCTGACTCTGCCCGGGCAACTGGTGATGAGGCAGGGGTTGCCCACGACGGACCGGTATCTTGCTTTCGTCCGTGGGCTGTTGGAACGGATGCGGACGCGCGGCGGCATCCGGCACCGCTGGCTCGACACGTGGATCAGGGAAGCCGGGGTCAATCAGTATCTGATCTCCGGGCAGCGGGCGGAGGGCATGCCCGCGTTCCCGGAGGGGTACGTGGCCCCGCCGCGGTTCCTGCTGGACAGCCCGAAGGAGCGCAGCACGTTCGACACCGTCACCGGCCGGGGCGCCTGGTACCAGGACTGGACACGGCGCTGCCTGTCGCTGGACGCGGCCGGGGCGAGCGAGTACCTGCGCCGGCTGCTCCCGCTTCTGGCGGAGGAGGGGCTGCTGTCGGTGAAGGTGGCGGCCGACCGCGTCACCCGGGTGTACGGGCTGCAGCCGGGGCACATCGAAGTGCGGCTGCTCGACGACTCCGTGGTCAACAAGGCGTTCGTCGGCTGCGACGCATGCGGCTGGCAGCAGGTCGTACCGCCCGAGCGGCGCACCCGCTGGTACGGGCACCCGTGCCCGCGCTACCGGTGCAAAGGCTCACTGACTCCCCCGCAGTACGGCACGTCGTCCACAGGCTCAGGCTCCGGCGGTTTCGGCGGAAAGCTGGAACGCGACTACCGGGGTGACTACTACCGGCGGCTGTATCTGACCGGCGGCACGTACCGGGTAGTGACCGCCGAACACACCGGCATGCTGACCCGCCCCGAACGTGAGCAGGTCGAGCGGACGTTCCGCGAGGGTACGCACTACACCGATCCGAATGTGCTGTCCTGCACGCCGACGCTGGAACTCGGCATCGACATCGGCGACCTCTCCGCCGTGCTGCTCGGCTCGCTGCCAGGTGGCCCGGCGAACTACGTACAGCGAGCCGGACGGGCAGGCCGCAGGACCGGCAACGCCCTGGTGGTGGCCTTCGGCGGGCGGCGTGCCCGTGACCTGTACTACCTCGACGATCCGCGCGAGATGATCGCGGGAGACATCGTGCCTCCCGGGTGCTATCTGTCGGCCGTCGAGATCCTGCGCCGCCAGTACACGGCGCACCTCCTGGACCTCGCGGCCCGTGGCGCCCTGGTGACGGCGGACGGCGAGCAGTTGCAGCCGGCGCCCCGGCTCGCTTCGGCCCTGTTCGGGGCGACGGGGTGGTGTCAGGACCTTCAGGACGCGGCCCTCACCGAGGGGCCGCGCCGGGTGGAGGAGTTCCTGGACCTCTTCCCGACGGGCGAGGACGAGGACAGCGGGGTGTCGGAACACGCGGCCGGGGAGCTGCGTGCCTACGCGACCGGCGGTATCGTCCGTGCGCTGCAGGAGGCTGAGGCGGACTGGACCGGCCGGCGTGAGGAACTGCGGCGGCGTATCGCGGCGATCGACGTGGCCGTGGACGGGCTGCTGGCCGACGACCGCGAGCAGGGTCCTGAGCGGAGGGAACTGCTCGCGGAGCGCCGGTCGACCGGTGATCTGCTGCGCAATCTCAGCCAGACGAGCGCGCACGGTGTGCTGGTGGAGCTGGGGCTGCTGCCCAACTACAGCCTGGCCGACACGGTGACGACCCTGGAAGGCACGCTCTACTGGAAGGAGACGGCTGATCCCGGAGAGGGGGATGCCGACAACGCTCCGACCAGCACGTACCGCAGTGAGGTCCGTGACTACGAGCGCTCGCGCAAGCTCGCCCTGACCGAGCTCGCCCCGGGCAACAGCTTCTACGTCAACGGCTACAAGCACGTGGTGCGTGCCCTGGACATCGGCAGCCCGGAGCGGCGCGCCTGGGCGGTGTGGCGGTTGTGCCCCGCCTGTGGCTACACACGGACGAAGGACGCCCGGACGGACACGTCCGCCTGTCCACGCTGCGCTTCGCGCGAGATCGCGGACGCGGGGTGCGTGAGCTACGTACTGGAGCCGAAGCGGGTCATGGCACGCGACAAGCGTGACGACGCCCGGGTTCGCGACGACCGGGACGAGCGGGAGCGCAGGCGGTACTCGGTACTGAAGACGGTCGACATCGACCCGGCCCATCTCGCCCCCGGATCCTGGCGCCATGACACCGCTGTGTTCGGCGCCGACTTCACTCGGCGTGCGGTGGTCCGGACGCTGAACCTGGGCCTGGACCGTCAGGACGGCAGCTCGACGGTATCGATGGCGGGGGAGGACGTGCGGCTCAACCCGTTCTACGTGTGCACGAGCTGTGGTGGCGCCACGTCCGAGGGCCAACCGGTCGTCGATCAGGCGCAGCACGCACTGAGTGAGTCGTTGAGCAGGTCCACCCGGGCCAGTGCCCATCACCAGCTCTGGTGCCCGCGCCGTCGGCAGCGCGGTGCCACCGAGGAGCAGGGCAAGGGCGAGGACGTACCGCTGCTGCTCGCCCATGAGCTGGTCACGGAAGCCGTACGCATTCTGCTGCCGGTCTCCGTGGCGCGCGCGAAGGAGCGGCTCGCGTCGTTCACGGCAGCACTGTTCGCGGGCATCGCCGCCCGGTACGGCGGCGATCCCGACCACATCGACATCGCGGCGGCCTCGATGCCGGACAGCGGGGACGGGCTGGGCGCCGAGTACCCGAGGCGCTTCCTCGTCATCCACGACCGCCTGCCCGGGGGCACGGGCTACCTGCATCGTCTGGCGTCCGCGGACGGCTTCCGGGAGGTGCTGCTGAAGGCGCGCGAGGTGATCGAGAACTGCGGCTGTCGCGAGAAGGGCCTCGACGGCTGCCACCGCTGCCTGCTGCGCCGCGTTCCGCCGGGCGACTACGACAAGGTGAGCCGCCAGGAAGTACGCCAGATGCTCGACGAGTTGCTGGGCGCGGACGGTGAGCGGTGGAGTACTTCGCCGGTCGCGACCACGCAGCACATTCCGATGGAGCAGCAGGCCGAGAGCGACCTGGAGGTCGTCTTCATAGACACGCTGCGCAAGTGGGCGTCGCTGCCCGGCAGCCGTGCGAGCGGTGACGCGTACACCACTCCGGCGGGTACGCATGCCCTCGACCTTCGGCTGACGGGGGCCGGTGGCAAGACGTTCAGCTGGCGGGTCTCCCAGCAGCGGGTGCTGGACGGCACCCGCCCGGACGTCCTGTTCGAGCGGCTCGACGCACCGGGCCCCCGGGTTGCGCTCTACCTCGACGGTTACGCGTTCCATGCCGGCCGGAAGTACAACCGGATGGCGGATGACGCCGCGAAGCGGACCCGGCTGCGGGCGGACGGCATACGGGTCTTCCAGCTGACGTACGCGGACGTGAAGGAGTGGCAGCGCCGGGTCCTGGACACCGGATATGCGGGGGCCGGCCCCGCTTCCCCGGTCTGGCGTCCGTACGGTGACCAGGGGCAGGCGAAGGCCCGTGGCTACTACGCGAGTGTGCGCAAGGGGCTGCCCGGCGAGCTTTCCGAGGCCGTGTGGGTCAATCCTTCGGATGTGCTCCTCGCGTACCTGCGTGACCCTTCGGCCGACCGGTGGCTGTGGCGGGCGGAGGCGGCGGTCGCAGGACTGCTGGGAGCCGGGGCACGGGGCGGGCCGGTGGACTCGGTCGGAGACGAGATCGTCCGGGCGTTGAAGGGCGCGGATCCCGTGGCCGGGCCCGTGGGGCGGGTCCAGGCATACGCCGCGGTGGACGCCTCGCAGTGCAGGCTGGTGTTCGCGGTGGACGGTCGCAACCGCCCGCCCTCGTGGACAGCCCTGACCATCATCGATGACGCGGACGGCGTCTTCGCCGACGAGGAGTCACACAAACGGCGTTGGCGTGGCTGGCTGTACTGGAGCAATCTGCTGCAGTTCCTGGAGCACGGAGGAGGCGACAGCCTTCAGCTGACGGCCGGGCAGCTGGACGGCTTCGCACCCGAGACTCTGGCGGTCACGGGTGGGGCGGGACTCCTCTCGACGATGCTCTCCTTGGAGGCGATGGCCGTTCCGGTTCCGCCGACCGAGCCGGCCGAGACCGTCATCGTTCCTGCCACGCCTGCCACGTCAGCTGCACCCGGCCGGGACCCGGGCTGGGACCAGGTCATCGAGCACCTCGACCCGGACGAAGTGGGGCTCCAGGACCTCGTCCTACGCCTCGCTGCGGTATCCGGCATCCCCGTTCCGGCTGACGGACACGAGCTGGACGACCGTGGCTGGATGGCCGAGTTGGCCTGGGTGGATGCGCGCATCGGTGTCGTCCTCTGTCCGCATCCCGCCCCTGGGGACGAACGCGACCCCGAGGCCGAGGACCGGGACCGGGCCTTCGCGGCCGCCGGCTGGGAGGTACGTCCCGCGACTGCGTGGACGGCCGAGGAGATCGCCGAGCGGCTCGGCGTACAACCATCGGTGGGCGGCACGGGTCGTCACCAGGAGAACCACCGCACCATGAAGGACGGGGAAGACCAGTCGTGACCAACCAGAGTGTGACCCTCCGCCTGCTCGACAAGGCGGACAGGGAGATCCTCAAACTTCCCCGCTCGGTCAAGGGCGCGATCTACGACTTCCAACACAAGTTCAAGAACAACCCGGGCTCCACCGGCCTGCAGCTCAAGCAGCTCAAGGGTCACGAGAAGCTGTGGTCGGCGCGCATCAACGACGAGTACAGGGCGTTGCTCCTGCGCCTGGCCGATGAGGACTGGCTGATCGTCTCGGTCAAGCACCGCAAGGACGTCTACGAGCACCTCGACCGGCTCGCGTACTCCGTCAACCGCATCACCGGTGGTATCGAGTACGTCGACCTGCAGGTCGTGGAGGAAAGCCTGCTGGCGGCGCAGGCCGCGAGCACGCCCCCGGCAACGGCCACCGCCGCCCCCGAACCGGCCCCCCGTGCGGAACCTGCACCCGAACAGGCGGTCTCCCCGGCGCACGCGCCGTTGTTCGTGGACTGGACCGAGCAGCAGCTCATGGACCTCGGTGTGGCCGGGCCCCTGATCCCGGTCATTCAGGCGCTCACCACCGAGGACCAGCTACTGGGGCTCGTCGACTACGCGCCTCAGCTGACCGGTGAGGTCCTGCTCGCGCTGTACGACAAGAAGTCGTTCGACGAGGTCCTCGAACAGGTCACCGCGCCTGTCGCCACGCCTGAGACCGTCGACACCGATGACTTCCAGGCCGCCGTCGAGCGCCCCGCTACGATCGTCACGACGACCGACGAGGCTTTGCGCGAGGCCCTGGAAGGCGAGGACTTCGGTCGTTGGAAGGTCTTCCTCCACCCCACCCAGGCCAAGCTCGTGAACCGCGACTACAACGGTCCCGCACGCGTCGGAGGCGGCCCCGGCACCGGCAAGACCATCGTGGCTCTGCACCGGGTGAAGCACCTGGTCGAACAACTCCCCCCGGGCCGGGACAAGCCCATTCTGCTCACGACGTTCAACAAGAACCTGGCCGCCGACCTACGGTCCCGTCTTCTGGCGCTCGGCGGGGAAGCACTGCTCGGCCGTGTCGAGATCAGTCACGTCGATCAGCTGGCCCTGCGGATCGTGCGCGAGGCGGAGCCGGGCAGCCGCAAGCAGACCATCGACGACAACCAGGCTGTCCGCGAATGGCGTTCGCTGCTCGAGGAACTCGACGAGTCGGGCTGGGACGCGGAGTTCCTGCAGGACGAGTGGTCACAGGTCATCCTGGGGCAGGCCGTCGCCTCCCGTACGGAATACTTCCGCGCCCGCAGGGCCGGACGTGGCCGCACACTCACCCGGTCGGAGCGTGCTGACATCTGGCAGCTCGCCGAGCGCTTCACCCAGCGTCTCGACCGCCTGGGCAGGCAGACCTGGGACCAGGTGTCGGAGCGGGCCGCGCGCCTGGAGATGCAACGCGAGCAGCGGATTCTGGCCATCGACCAGCAGCGGGAGGAGGCCGGCGGGCTCGACAACATTCACCTGCAGGCAGGTTCCGGTGGATGGCTCCGCTACCGCTACCGGCACATCGTGGTCGACGAGGCTCAGGACCTGCGGCCGGCGCACTGGAAGATGCTGCGTGCGATGACCGCGCACAGCCGCAACGACCTCTTCCTGGTCGGCGACACCCACCAGCGCATCTACAAGAACCAGGTGACGCTCGGCAGCCTCGGCATCAACATCCGTGGACGGGCGTCGAAGCTGAGCCTGAGCTACCGCACGACCCGCCAGATCCTGCGCTCTGCGCTCGACATGCTCAGCCAGGAGAAGTACGACGACCTCGACGGCAACGAGGAAACCCTGGCCGGATACCGGTCAGTTCTCAGTGGCGGGGAGCCCGACCTGCACGGCTACACCGACTGGGAGGCCGAGCGGGAGGCCATCGCCGTGCTGATCGACAGCTGGGACGACATCCCGCACGAGCAGATCGCGATCTGCGTGCCGACGAACCAGATGGCGAGCGAAACGGCGACCACTCTGGCGGAGCACGGAATCCGGGCCGTGGAGATCGGCCCCGACGGTCCACGCGGCGACGACGGCGTGCATATCGGCACGATGTTCCGCTTCAAGGGTCTCGAGTACCAGCGCATGATCGTGGCCGGGGTCAGCGACGGGCTGATCCCCAGGGACGACGTGAACCGGAGGCGTACCACCGATCCGGTGCGCCACCGGCGCGAGGTCCAGCAGGCACGCTCGCTGCTGTTCGTCGCCACCACGCGGGCCCGCGACAGCCTGGACATCTTCTGGCACGGCACCCCGAGCCCCTTCCTGGCGCCGTTGGTGGCCGCCGGACGGTAATGGGCGCCGGTCGGCTGCCCCTCTCCTCGCACGCAGCACGTCCCTCACCCCACCCCCAGCCGCCTGAGCGCCTCCGCCGCCGCCTCGCCGAGCCGGGGGTGCGGCAGTGCGGCCTCCAGGACCGGGCGGGCCCTGCCGTCCCCCAGGCTCCCCAGCCCCTCGACGCAGGCGAGGGCGACCCGCCAGTGCGGCTCGTCCGGGGCCAGCAGCCGGTGCAGCGTGCTGACCAGGGCGGGCACCGATTCGGGTGCGCGCAGGGCGGTCAGCAGCCGCACCGGGTGGAGGGCGTAAGCCGTCCGCAGGCTGTTGGTGGCGAGCGCGGCCGCCGCCCTGGAGGTCCGGGGGTCGCCGAGGAGCAGAAGCGCGTGTGCGGCCGATACACAGCGTTCGGGATCGCGGTGGTTGAGGAGGAGGACCAGCGTCTCGAAGGCCCGGCGGTCGCCCCGGCAGCCGAGCCGGAACGCCGCGGTCTCCCGGGCCCACAGCGGACGTTCGCGCTCGACGAGTGTCCGGGCCAGCTCCTCGTCGTCCTCGGTGGCGAGCAGCCGGTGGAAGACCTCCGGCTCGTCGGCCTCGCTCCCGAGCCGGTCCGTCAGCGAGCGGAACTCCTCATCCATGACGCTGAGTTTAGAACAGTGAACGCAGTGTGTCCGGGTAGGGGTCTCCCCTGCTCGAGCGGAGCCGAGAGCTTGGGGAACTGTGTGCCAGCGCACAGGCGTCCA
The DNA here is from genome assembly GCF_043088245.1 of Streptomyces sp. NPDC014623. Classification (NCBI taxonomy): domain Bacteria; kingdom Bacillati; phylum Actinomycetota; class Actinomycetes; order Kitasatosporales; family Streptomycetaceae; genus Streptomyces; species Streptomyces sp. NPDC014623. The sequence goes on from NZ_JBIBZU010000007.1 coordinate 230,598, forward strand.
GGGCTGGCGCGCTCGTTACCCGCCGGTTAATCTCAGGTGAGCGGGACACACACCCGCCGGCTCCGGTGGCCTGGTGACGCAGCCACCCGGAGTGCTTGTCGGTTCGGCAGTTCGTGAGACGTGGCTCCGGGACAGAGCCCGTCACCCTCCCCCGGTGCGCCCAGAGCGCCCGGAACCGTGCACCACGACACGCAGTTCACGCGCCCCGGGCGCCGGTCGGTTCCGGCCACGCGCACCCGTCGTGCTCCTCTCAGTCGTCACTCACCCTGGAGTCCCGTGATGGACACCCCGCTCACCACCATTGCCGTCGTCGGCCTCGGCACCATGGGCACCGGCATCGCCGAGGTCCTGGCCCGTGCGGGCCGTGAGGTCATCGGCATCGACGTCAGCGAAGCCGCCGCCCGCCAGGCCGTCGCCTCCCTGGAGGCCTCCACCGCACGCTCCGTGGCCCGCGACCGGATCACGGAGCAGGAGCGGCGCGACATCCTCGCCCGCTTCCGCACGTTCTCCGATCCGCAGGCCGCCGCGGACGCCGAGCTGGTCATCGAGGTCGTGCCGGAGACGTACGAGATCAAGCAGCAGGTCTTCCGGGAGCTCGACGCGGTGGTCTCCCCCACCGCGATCCTCGCGACGGGTACGAACGCCTTGTCCGTGACACGGCTGGCCGCCGAGTCGCAGCACCCGGAGCGTGTCCTCGGTCTGCACTTCTTCAATCCGGCGCCCGTGATGAAGCTGGTCGAGGTCGTCTCCTCGGTCCTGACCGCCCCGCCCGCCGTGGAGAGCGTCACCCGGCTCGCCCGTGAGCTGGGCAAGGAGCCCGTCGCGGTCGGCGACCGGCCCGGTTTCGTCGCGGACGGCCTGCTGTTCGGCTATCTCAACCAGGCCGCGGCGATGTACGAGGCGAACTACGCCTCCCGTGAGGACATCGACGCCGCGATGAAGCTGGGCTGCGGGCTGCCGATGGGCCCCCTGGCGCTGCTCGACCTGATCGGCATCGACACGGCCCGGACGGTTCTGGAGGCCATGTACTCCGCGTCCCGCGACCGGCTGCACGCCCCGGCCCCGGTGCTCGGGCAGCTCAGCGAGGCGGGTCTGACCGGCCGCAAGACGGGCCGCGGCTTCTACACGTACGACTCCCCGGGCGGTCAGGACGTGGTGCCGGACGCGCTGACCCCGGTGGACGACACCGGCGGGGTCACCGGACGCACGGTGTCCTCGGTGGGTGTGGCCGGCTCGGGGACGATGGCCTCGGGCATCGCGGAGGTCTTCGCGAAGGCCGGGTACTCCGTGGTCCTCGCCGCGCGCAGTCAGGAGAAGGCGGACACGGCCAAGACACGGATCGCCAAGTCCCTCGGGCGTTCGGTCTCCAAGGGGCGTCTGACGGAGGAGGCCCGGGACGAGACACTCGCCCGGATCACCCCGGCGGGCTCGCTCGACTCCTTCGCCGACGTCGACCTCGCGGTCGAGGCGGTCGCCGAGGACCTGGAGATCAAGCGGCAGCTCTTCCAGACCCTGGACAAGGTCTGCAAACCCGGCGCGGTGCTCGCGACGACCACCTCCTCGCTGCCGGTCGTGGCGGTCGCCCGGGCGACCTCGCGCCCCGAGGACGTCGTCGGGATGCACTTCTTCAACCCGGCGCCCGCGATGAAGCTCGTCGAGGTGGTCCGCACGGTGCTCACCGCCGACGACGTGCGCGCCACGGTCCGCGAGGTCTGCGTGAGGGTGCGCAAGCACCCGGTCGACTGCGGCGACCGGGCCGGCTTCATCGTGAACGCGCTGCTGTTCCCCTACCTCAACAACGCGATCAAGATGGTCGAGGAGCACTACGCGACGCTCGACGACATCGACGCGGCGATGAAGCTGGGCGGCGGCTACCCCATGGGGCCCTTCGAGCTCCTGGACGTCGTCGGCCTGGACGTCTCGCTCGCCATCGAGAAGGTCCTGCACGGCGAATTCCGCGACCCGGGCCTCGCCCCGGCGCCGCTGCTGGAGCATCTGGTGGCCGCGGGCTGCCTCGGCCGCAAGACGGGACGTGGCTTCCGCGAATATGCCCGCCGCTGAGCGCGGGGCCGGGTGGGGCGGGTTGCTGGGGCCCTCGGGCGACCCGCCCCCACAGGCGCGCTCCCCTGCGGCGATGGGTTACGTTCACCTCATGTCCCAACCCGCCAGGTCCCCCCGTTCCTCCCCCGCGACGGACGCCCCGGAGAGTGCCGCAGGCACCCGGGCCGCCGCCCAGCGGCTCAAGATGCGCCGCGAACTGGCCGCCGCGGCAATGGAACTGTTCGCCACGAAGGGGTACGAGGCGACCACGGTCGACGAGATCGCGGGAGCTGCCGGCGTCGCCCGGCGGACGTTCTTCCGCCACTTCCGCTCCAAGGAAGAGGCCATCTTCCCGGACCACGACGACACCCTCGTCAGGGCCGAGGCCGTCCTCAACGCCGCTCCCGCGCACGAGCACCCGCTCGACACCGTGTGCCGCGGCATCAAGGAAGTCATGAAGATGTACGCGGCGAAGCCGGCGGTCTCCGTCGCGCGCTACAAGCTGACCCGTGAGGTACCCACGCTCCGCGAGGCGGAAATCGCCTCGGTGGCCCGCTACGAGCGGCTGTTCACACGCTATCTGCTGGGTCATTTCGACGAGCGCGACCACCAGGTGGGCAATGACGACCCGCTGCTCGCCGAGGTCGCCGCCTCCGCCGTCGTGACCGCGCACAACCATGTGCTGCGGCGCTGGCTGCGCGCGGACGGACAGGGCGACGTGGAGTCGCAGCTCGACCACGCCTTCGCGATCGTGCGGGAGACCTTCGGCACGGGGATCGGGGCCGGGCGGACCGCGGGGGGCGAGTCCGGGAAGGCCCCCGCCGCCGCGGTGTCCGGCCAGGGCGAGGTGCTGGTCGCCGTGGCCCGTACGGACGCGCCGCTCGACGAGGTCATGCGTACGATCCAGCAGGCGCTGGAGGAGCGCTGATACCGGCCCCTGCGGGTCAGTACTCGGCGGGCTGCACGGCTGCTCCCGCGTACCAGGGCGGCGCCGCGGCGCCGTCGCTCCATGCGGTGAGTCCGTCGAACCCCACACAGACGATGTCGCACTGCGCGGCGTACTCGAGAGCCGGTTCGGTGAATTCCCCGGTGGTGACGAGGACGGCCACCTCGGCCTCGTGCACCGCGTAGCAGGTGCCGCCGAAGCGCTGGAGGTCCTGCGAGCCGACCTTGTTGTCACTCGTGTACCTCTTGCACTGCACGACCAGCCGGCGGCCGTCCGGCGTGGTGGCGACCACGTCCGCGCCCAGGTCGCCGGCGCCTCCGACGACCTCGACGTCCAGGCAGCCGTCCCGTCGGCAGAGACCGGCCACGGCCTCCTCGAAGTCGTACGGGTCCATGGCCGTGTAGTCGACCCGCCGCACCGGCTCGGGGGCCGCGGCGGCCTCGGCTGCCTGCGGCTCCGCCAGGGCGGCGTCCACCACCTCGTACGCGGTCTCGACGGCTGCCGCCGCCGCCCTGGCGGCCGCCCTGCGACTGCGGCGCACGCGCAGGAGAGCCGCGCCACCGGCCACCAGCAGGACGGAGAAGGCCCCAGCGGCCACCGGATGCCGTTCGGCGGCATCCAGGGCCGTGCGCAACGCCAGTCCGGCACCGCAGACCAGGAGGGCGAGGAAGACGAAGCCGAACGCCGTCCTCCGGACGTCGAATTCGGGCCTGCGGCCCTGCTGGACGCTTCGGCGCACCCGTATGCCCATCGCGTTCCCACCCCTGTCCGTTGCGGCGACGTCAAGATCACTTCCGTCTGCCCCGTGGCCGGCGCTTGACGCACCGCTGCGGAAACCCGATGGCCGGGCCGGGGGCCGCGTGCTCGGATACGCGGATGGAACCTGACGAGGTGCTGGCCCTCTTCGACCACGAGATGCGGGAACACGCCCGGCCCGACGGTCCCGGGACACGCGTGGAGCGGGTGGGTGACGTCGTACGCCGGACCGGGGGCGCCGACGACTGGAACGGTGTCGTGTGGACGGCTCCGGACCTCTCGGCCGGCCGCGCGGAGGCGGAGATCGCCGCACAGATCGAGTACTACACCGCCCGGGGGCCGGTGAGTTCGAGTGGAAGCTGTACGCACACGACGGCCCGGGGAATCTGGGCCGCCTCCTGGCCTCGGCCGGGTTCGAGCCGGAGCCGCCCGAGACCCTGCTGGTGGCACCGGTCGCGGACCGACCCATTCCGGTCGCACTCCCCGAGGGTGTCCGGCTGCGGGACGTCACCGACGCGGAGGGCGTGGACCTGATGGTGCGGGCCCATGAGCTGGCCTTCGGCACCGATGGTTCGCGGCTGCGCCACCGGACCCTGGCCCGTCTCGCCGGCGCCCCGGGGACCTTCGCCGCGGTGGTCGCCATGGCGGGCGGCGAACCGGTGAGCTCGGCCCGTATGGAGACGTACCCCGGCACCGGCTTCGCCGGGCTGTGGGGTGGCGGGACCGTCGCCCCGTGGCGTGGCAGGGGTGTCTACCGGGCCCTGGTCGCCCACAGGGCCCGGATCGCCGCCCGCCTCGGCCACCGCTTCCTCCAGGTCGACGCGACGGACCGGTCCGCCCCGATTCTGCGGCGGCTCGGCTTCACGGCCCTGAGCACGACGACGCCGTACGTGTACCGCACCGCGCCATAGCGCGGACAAAAGAGGGGCCAACGTCACATAACGCGCATGATATTGCTCATGCGTGCCTACGAGATGACAAGTGAGAGAAATTGTTGGCACTGGGTGCCTTGTCACCTGTCACGCAGTGCCATACGTTGAAGGGGTCCGGGCGGCCGGCGTGCAGAGATCTCTCGTACGCCGGCTGTCCCCGCAGACCACGTGTCCGCGCGCCCGGACGCCTGCGTCACAGGCACACCCTTCTGCTCCACCGGGCAGGCCAGAAGCACCACCCGCCGAACCGACGGCACACCTCCACACCGCACCGCTCCCCTGACCCCAGGGGCCCTCCGAGCGTTCCCTCGACGCCGGAGACCCGATCTGCCGGAGGCATCACCGTGAAGGAAATCCTGGACGCGATCCAGTCGCAGACCGATTCGAAGAGCGGCTCCGCCGCGGGCACGGCCGCGGACTTCGCGGCCCTGCCCCTCCCCGAGTCGTACCGCGCGGTGACCGTGCACAAGGACGAGGCCGAGATGTTCGCCGGCCTCACCAGTCGCGACAAGGACCCCCGCAAGTCCCTCCACGTCGAGGACGTGCCGGTGCCCGAACTCGGCCCGGGCGAGGCCCTGGTGGCGGTCATGGCCAGCTCGGTCAACTACAACTCCGTGTGGACGTCGATCTTCGAGCCCGTCTCGACCTTCGGCTTCCTGGAGCGGTACGGCAGGCTCAGCGACCTCAGCAAGCGCCACGACCTCCCGTACCACGTCATCGGCTCCGACCTCGCGGGCGTCGTGCTGCGCACCGGACCCGGCGTCAACGCCTGGAACCCGGGCGACGAGGTCGTCGCGCACTGCCTGTCCGTCGAGCTCGAATCGAGCGACGGCCACAACGACACGATGCTCGACCCGGAACAGCGCATCTGGGGCTTCGAGACCAACTTCGGCGGCCTGGCGGAGATCGCACTCGTCAAGTCGAACCAGCTGATGCCGAAGCCGAAGCACCTCAGCTGGGAGGAGGCCGCCTCCCCGGGCCTGGTCAACTCCACCGCCTACCGCCAGCTCGTCTCGCGCAACGGCGCCGGCATGAAGCAGGGCGACAACGTGCTGATCTGGGGCGCGAGCGGCGGACTGGGCTCCTACGCCACACAGTTCGCCCTGGCCGGTGGTGCCAACCCGATCTGTGTCGTCTCCAGTGACCAGAAGGCGGAGATCTGCCGGAAGATGGGCGCGAGCGCGATCATCGACCGCAACGCCGAGGGTTACAGGTTCTGGAAGGACGAGCACAACCAGGACCCGCGCGAGTGGAAGCGGTTCGGCAAGCGCATCCGTGAGCTGACCGGCGGCGAGGACGTGGACATCGTCTTCGAGCACCCGGGCCGCGAGACCTTCGGCGCCAGCGTGTACGTGACCCGCAAGGGCGGCACGATCGTCACCTGCGCCTCGACCTCGGGCTACAACCACGAGTACGACAACCGCTACCTGTGGATGTCGCTGAAGCGGATCATCGGTTCGCACTTCGCCAACTACCGCGAGGCGTGGGAGGCGAACCGGTTGATCGCCAAGGGCAAGATCCACCCGACGCTCTCCAAGGTCTACTCCCTGGAGGACACCGGCCAGGCCGCGTACGACGTGCACCGCAACCTGCACCAGGGCAAGGTCGGTGTGCTCGCGCTGGCACCCCGTGAGGGCCTGGGCGTGCGCGACACGGAGCTCCGCGAGCAGCACATCGACGCCATCAACCGCTTCCGCAACGTCTGAGGTCCACGATGACCGAACGTCAGAAGGACCGCCCGTGGCTCATGCGGACGTACGCCGGCCACTCGACGGCCGAGGCGTCCAACGAGCTCTACCGGCGCAACCTCGCCAAGGGCCAGACGGGTCTCTCGGTCGCCTTCGACCTGCCCACGCAGACCGGTTACGACCCCGACCACATCCTCGCCCGCGGTGAGGTGGGCCGGGTGGGCGTCCCCGTCTCGCACCTCGGTGACATGCGGCGGCTGTTCCAGGACATCCCCCTGGAACAGATGAACACCTCGATGACGATCAACGCCACCGCGATGTGGATGCTGGCGCTCTACCAGGTGGTCGCGGAGGAACAGGGTCTCGACGGGGACGCCCTCGGCAAGCTCCAGGGCACGACGCAGAACGACATCGTCAAGGAGTACCTGTCGCGGGGGACGCACGTCTTCCCCCCGGGCCCGTCACTGCGCCTGACGACCGACATGATCACGTACACGGTCAACCGCATCCCGAAGTGGAACCCGATCAACATCTGCAGCTACCACCTGCAGGAGGCGGGGGCCACTCCGGTCCAGGAGATCGCGTACGCCATGTCGACGGCCACAGCGGTGCTCGACGCGGTGCGCGACTCCGGCCAGGTCCCCGAGGAGAGGTTCGGCGACGTCGTCGCCCGCATCTCCTTCTTCGTGAACGCGGGAGTCCGCTTCATCGAGGAGATGTGCAAGATGCGCGCCTTCGGCCGCATCTGGGACCAGGTCACGCGCGAGCGGTACGGCATCGCGAACCCGAAGCAGCGCCGCTTCCGCTACGGCGTACAGGTCAACTCCCTGGGGCTGACCGAGGCACAGCCGGAGAACAACGTCCAGCGCATCGTGCTGGAGATGCTGGCCGTCACCCTCTCCAAGGACGCCCGTGCCCGCGCCGTGCAGCTGCCCGCCTGGAACGAGGCGCTGGGACTGCCGCGCCCCTGGGACCAGCAGTGGTCGCTCCGTATCCAGCAGGTGCTGGCACACGAGAGCGATCTGCTGGAGTACGAGGACATCTTCGCCGGTTCGCACGTCATCGAGGCCAAGGTCGACGAGCTGGTCGCCGAGTCGCTGGCGGAGATCGACCGGATCCAGCAGATGGGCGGTGCGATGGCCGCCGTGGAGTCCGGCTATCTCAAGTCGGAGCTCGTCTCCTCGCACGCCGCGCGGCGGGCCCGGATCGAGAGCGGCGAGGAGAAGATCGTCGGCGTCAACATCTACGGGACGACCGAGCCCAGCCCGCTGACCGCCGACCTCGATGCCGCGATCATGACGGTGGATCCCGAGAACGAGGCCCGGGTCGTCGCCGCTCTGCACGAGTGGCGCGACAACCGCGACGAGGCACGGGCCACGGAGTCGCTGGCAGCCCTGAAGAAGGCTGCGGCGGGCACCTCGAACCTGATGGAGGCGACCGTCGAGTGCGCGCGGGCGGGTGTCACCACGGGCGAGTGGGCCTGGGCCCTGCGCGATGTGTTCGGTGAGTTCCGGGCGCCGACGGGCGTCTCGTCCGCACCCGTGGCCGTCGCCGCGGAGGCGGGGACACCGCTGGCGCTGGTCCGCGAGAAGGTGACCCGAACCGCCGGGGACCTGGGCGTCGGGCGACTGCGTCTGCTGGTCGGCAAACCGGGTCTCGACGGGCACTCCAACGGCGCCGAGCAGATCGCCGTACGCGCCCGGGACGCCGGCTTCGAGGTGGTCTACCAGGGCATCAGACTGACGCCCGAGCAGATCACCGACGCCGCACTGGCCGAGGACGTGCACTGCGTCGGCCTGTCCGTCCTGTCCGGCTCGCACGCCGAACTGGTGCCGGACGTGCTGAACCGGCTGCGCGACGCCGGAGCCCCGGACATCCCGGTCATCGCGGGCGGCATCATTCCACCGGCCGACGCGAGCGCCCTCATCGCGGCCGGCGTCGCCGCCGTCTTCACGCCGAAGGACTTCGGCATCACCGAGATCATCGGCCGTATCGTCGACGAGATCCGGAAAGCGAACAAGCTCGACCCTCTGGAGGTCCCCGCATGACCACGCCCAGCCCGTCGCCCGCCACCACCCCGGTCCCGGGCGGCTCCGCCGCGCGGAACCCGTCCCCCGTGAACCGCCTGCGTCCGCGCCGCTCCTGCCTCGCCGTGCCCGGCTCGAACCCGCGGTTCCTGGAGAAGGCCCAGGGCCTCCCGGCCGACCAGGTCTTCCTCGACCTGGAGGACGCCTGCGCGCCGCTGGCCAAGGAGGGCGCCCGGCACCACATCGTCGACGCGCTCAACAACGGCGACTGGAGCGGCAAGACCCGGGTCGTGCGGGTCAACGACTGGACGACGCACTGGACGTACCGCGACGTCATCACGGTCGTCGAGGGTGCGGGCCCGAACCTCGACTGCATCATGCTGCCCAAGGTCCAGGACGCCCAGCAGGTCGTCGCACTGGACCTGCTGCTGACCCAGATCGAGAAGACGATGGGCTTCGAGACCGGCCGGATCGGCATCGAGGCGCAGATCGAGAACGCCAAGGGCCTGGTGAACATCGACGACATCGCCGCCGCCTCGCCCCGCCTGGAGACCCTGATCTTCGGCCCGGCCGACTTCATGGCCTCGATCAACATGAAGACCCTGGTCGTCGGCCAGCAGCCGCCCGGCTACCCGGCGGACGCGTACCACTACATCCTGATGCGCATCCTCATGGCCGCCCGCACGCACGACCTCCAGGCCATCGACGGCCCGTTCCTCCAGATCCGGGACGTGGACGCCTACCGCGAGGTGGCGGGCCGTGCGGCCGCGCTGGGTTTCGACGGCAAGTGGGTGCTGCACCCCGGTCAGGTCGACGCCGCGAACGAGGTGTTCTCGCCCTCGCAGGAGGACTACGACCACGCCGAGCTGATTCTCGACGCGTACGACTGGTGCACCTCGGAGGAGGGCGGCAAGAAGGGTTCGGCGATGCTCGGCGACGAGATGATCGACGAGGCCAGCCGCAAGATGGCCCTGGTCATCGCGGGCAAGGGCCGCGCCGCCGGTATGCAGCGCACTTCCAAGTTCGAAGCCCCGGAGGCCTGATCATGCAGTTCGGACGGACTTATGAGGAGTTCGAGGTCGGTGCTGTCTACAAGCACTGGCCCGGGAAGACGGTCACGGAATACGACGACCACCTCTTCTGCCTGCTGACCATGAATCATCACCCGCTGCACATGGACAGCAACTACGCCGAGAAGACGACGGATTTCGGAAAGAACGTCGTCGTCGGCAACTACATCTACTCGCTGCTGCTCGGCATGTCCGTGCCGGACGTCTCCGGAAAGGCGATCGCCAATCTTGAGGTGGAGTCGCTGAAACACGTCGCTCCGACCTTCCACGGGGACACCGTCTACGGCGAGACGACCGTGCTCGACAAGACGCCGTCGAGGTCGAAGAGCGACCGCGGCATCGTCCATGTGGAGACGAAGGGCTACAAGCAGGACGGCACGCTGGTCTGCGTGTTCCGCCGCAAGGTGATGGTCCCCACCGAGACGTACGTCAAGGAACGAGGCGGAGAGCAGCCCGGCCGTCCCGAGATCGATCAGCCGTCGAGCAAGAACGTGGAGAAGCAGCCATGAGCCGACTCGCACAGACCGCCGGTCTGACGGATGTCCAGCAGGAGATCCTTTCCACGGTCCGGGATTTCGTCGACAAGGAGATCATTCCTGTCGCGACCCAGCTGGAGCACCGCGACGAATACCCGACGGAGATCGTCGAAGGACTCAAGGAACTCGGCCTGTTCGGGCTGATGATCCCGGAGGAGTACGGCGGTCTGGGCGAGTCGCTCCTCACCTACGCACTGTGCGTCGAGGAGATCGCCCGGGGCTGGATGAGCGTGTCGGGCATCATCAACACGCACTTCATCGTGGCCTACATGCTCAAGCAGCACGGCACGCAGGAGCAGAAGGACACCTTCCTGCCGAGGATGGCACTGGGTGAGGTACGGGGCGCGTTCTCGATGTCCGAGCCGGCCCTCGGCTCCGACGTCTCCGCGATCTCGTCCAAGGGTGTGAAGGACGGTGACGAGTACGTCCTCGACGGTCAGAAGATGTGGCTGACGAACGGCGGCACGTCCACGCTGGTCGCCGTCCTCTGCAGGAGTGACGAAGGACACTCCCCTTCGGAGGTGGCCGCGGCCCCTCACCGGTCGATGACGACCTTCCTGGTGGAGAAGGAGGCGGGCTTCGGCGAGGTCCGCCCGGGTCTCACCATCCCGGGGAAGATCGACAAGATGGGCTACAAGGGTGTCGACACGACCGAGCTCATCATGGACGGCCTGCGCATTCCGGCCAATCGCGTGCTGGGCGGCACCACCGGCCGGGGTTTTTACCAGATGATGGACGGCGTCGAGGTCGGGCGGGTGAATGTGGCCGCACGTGGCTGCGGCGTCGCACAACGTGCGTTCGAGCTGGGTGTCTCGTACGCCCAGCAGCGTCAGACCTTCGGAAAGCCGATCGCTCAGCACCAGGCGATCCAGTTCAAACTGGCCGAAATGGCCACCAAGGTCGAGGCCGCTCATGCGATGATGGTGAATGCAGCACGCAAGAAGGACTCCGGGGAGCGGAACGACCTGGAGGCAGGGATGGCGAAGTACCTCGCCTCCGAGTACTGCAAGGAAGTCGTCGAGGACGCCTTCCGTATCCACGGCGGTTACGGCTTCTCCAAGGAGTACGAGATCGAGCGCCTCTACCGTGAGGCCCCGATGCTGCTGATCGGTGAAGGTACCGCCGAGATCCAGAAAATGATCATCGGTCGCCGGCTGCTCGAAGAGTACCGGCTCCAGGGTTGAAATGCCCCTTTCTAGGTGATTTGGTGGCGAAGAACATCACACCCGGTCAACCTCGTCCGGAGCCTTTCAGCTGTCCGACTCGGCGGCTGGCTTGCCCAGTTGCCGCTCGCACCCGATAGCATCGCCGGAAAGCCGCCGTCCCCCCGTTACCAGCGCGGCATCATCCGCTACGAAGGTCATCCATGCCCGACACCCAGAACTCTGCACCACGCGGCGGGGTCCGCCTTGCGCGCGGAGCTTCGCCGTGGCTCCTCCCGACCGTCGCCACCGCGGCGCTCAGCATCGCCCGGGCCCGCCGGTCCGGCCGCTGGGCCGCTGTGGCCGTGCCCACCACCGCGCTCGCGGCGGGCATGCTGTGGTTCTTCCGCGACCCCGAGCGCGAGATCACCCAGGGTCGCGTCATCTCGCCGGCCGACGGCGTGGTGCAGAGCATCATGCCGTGGAAGGACGGGCGCACCCGCGTCGCGATCTTCATGAGCCCGCTGAATGTGCACGTCAACCGGGCCCCCCTGTCCGGCACCGTGACATCGGTCGAGCACATCCCGGGCGGGTTCGTCCCGGCGTTCAACAAGGAGAGCGAGAACAACGAACGCGTTGTCTGGCACTTCGACACCGAGCTCGGCGACATCGAGATGGTGCAGATCGCAGGAGCGGTCGCCCGTCGCATCGTCCCCTACATCCCGCAGGGCACGAAGGTGGAGCAGGGCGAACGCATCGGTCTGATCCGCTTCGGTTCGCGCGTGGACATCTACCTTCCGGAAGGTGTCGATGTGGCGGTCGAGGTCGGCCAGGCCACGACCGCGGGGGTGACTCGCATTGACCGTGATTGATCCCGATACCCAGGCGAGCTGGGTGCCGGAGGCCGAGGAGGAGGACGACACCGAGGACATGCCGCTCTCCATGCGGCTGTCGATAGCGGACACGCTCACCCTCGGTAACGCCACGTGCGGTTTCATGGCGGTGTACTTCACCACCACGGGGATCCTCATCCCCCACCTGACCGGCAGCGACGAGACGGGCATGGCCAGGCACTCCGCGGCGACCGCGGTGATCCTCATGCTCATGGCCGCCGTGTTCGACCTGTTCGACGGACTCGTGGCGCGCAAGCTGCGCTCCTCCCCGATGGGTGCGGAGCTGGACAACCTCTCCGACCTGATCAGCTTCGGCCTCGCGCCGGCGTACTTCGTGCTGGTGTACGGAATGGTCGCGGACGACGCACACCAGCGGGTGTCGGCGCTCGCGGCGATCGTGGTGCTGCTGGCGGTGGTGCTCAGGCTTGCGCGGTTCTCGTGCGTGACCTTGAAGGACGGCGTGTTCCAGGGCATGCCGAGCCCCTTCGGAGCGCTCACGGTCGTCTCCATCGTGCTTCTGGAACTGCCCTTCGTGCCGACACTGCTCGCGATCATCGGAGTCGCGTGGCTGATGGTCAGCCGGGTCGAGTACCCGAAGCCGCGGGGTGTCCTCGCGGTGGCGATGCTGAGCTGGATCGTGGCCGCGATGGGGCTCCTCGCCGCCTGGGCGTTCGACGCCCCCGGCGGCCAGCTGCTCCTGCAGACCGGTTGCGCCCTGCAGGTCGTCCTGGGGGCGGTGATCCCGCTCTTCGCCACGGCGCGGCGGGTGAACACCTTCCGTGACAACCGGCGCGAGGCACGGGCGGCGCAGCTCCCGTAACGACGCGTGGTGGCACGCACGAGGGCCCGGACACCTGCAGGTGTCCGGGCCCTCGTGCGTGGTGGCACGCCGGCTCGGCGTACCGCGCACACCGGTGAGCCCGTCAGCGGGTGCGCGGCCGCTCGCCACGGGAGACGCTTGAAGGCGTGCAGGACCATGCCGCCGCTTTCGCCGCCACGGGTTCGGGCACGGAGCTGCTGGACAGCGCCGTGGCCCGCGTCGTACGCGAGAGCGGCGCTTCCGTGGCGATGCTGTACCTCCTGCCGAGGAACGGCACCACGCTGCACCTGGCTGTGCTCGCCGGTGTGCCCGGTCAGCTGGCCACCCCGTGGGCCCGGGTCCCGCTGTCCGCGCCGATGCCGGTGGCGGACGCCGTACGTCTGCGGTGCCTGATCTGGCTCGGCAGCCAGGAGGAGCTGGCACGCCGCTATCCGCGCGCCGCACTCGTGCTGCCGTACCAGTTCGCGCTGGCCGCCGCTCCCGTCCGCGCAGGAGCCGCCGAGCAGGGCGGGCTGGTGCTGTTGTGGCCCGGGTCGCATCCGCCTCAGATGACGTCCGACGAGCGGGAGGCCGCCGTCAGGGGATGTCACCGCATCGGCCTGCTCCTGGACCGGGCGGAGAGCAGCGGCTACCCGGTCCTGGCGGGAAGCCAGCCGCGGGTGCTGCCTCCGCCGGATCCGCCCGTGCCGGACCGGGCCGATGCCGCGGCGGCGGCGGAGTTCGTCCAGAGGCTGCCTGGTGGAAGCTGCACGCTGGCCCTCGACGGCACCGTCACGTACCTCAACGACGCCGCGGCGGAGCTGCTGGGGAGCGAGGCCGGCAACGTGCGCGGCACCCTGCCCTGGATTTCGCTGCCCTGGCTGGCCGACCCCGCCGTCGAGGACCACTACCGGGCCGCGGTCATCAGCCGCCAGCAGACCTCCTTCACCGTGCTGAGGCCGCCGGGGCAGTGGCTGTCGTTCCACCTGTTCCCGAACGCCACCGGTATCAGCGTCCGCATCCTGCCCACCTCGGAACCCGGTCCCACGCCGACCCCGGCGCCGGCCCTGCCCCCCTCCTCGGGCGTGCCGAGCCGGGCCACCGCCCTGTACCACCTGATGCACCTGGCGGCGGCGCTCACCGAGGCCGTCGGCCCGCAGGACGTGATCGAACTGGCCGGCCACCAGGTGATGCCCGCCTTCCGGATCCAGACCCTCGTGGTGATGACCTCGGAGGAGGGGCGCCTGCGGGTGGAGGGCCGACGGGGCAGCCACCCCGCGCTCATGGACCGCTTCGACGGCGCCCCGCTGACCTCGTCCACGCCCGCCGCGCACGTGCTGACCACAGGCATACCGGACTTCTACCCCACCTTCGCCGAACTGCAGCGGGCCTATCCCTCGGCCGGCCTCCGCAACGCCGTGGCCGCCTGCGCCTTCCTGCCGCTGACCGTCTCCGGGCGACCGATCGGCTCACTGGTCCTCGCCTACGACCGGCCGCACCCCTTCGAGCCCGAGGAACGCGCCCTGCTGACCTCGGTCGCGGGGCTGCTCGCGCAGGCACTGGACCGCGCCCGCCTCTACGACGCCAAGGACCGGCTCGCGCACAGTCTGCAGGCCCACCTCCTGCCGCAGAGGCTGCCCCGGATCGCCGGGCTGGACGTGGCGGCCCGCTACCTCCCGTCGACCCGGGGCATGGGCATCGGCGGGGACTTCTACGACCTGATCCGGCTCGACGACACCACGGCCGCCGCGGCCATCGGCGACGTACAGGGCCACAACGAGAACGCCGCCGCACTCATGGGGCAGGTCCGTACCGCTGTGCACGCCTCTGCGGGCGCGCCGCCCGACGAGGTCCTGACCCGCACCAACCGCCTGCTCACCGACCTCGACCCCGGCTTGTTCACCAGTTGCCTCTACGTGCACCTCGACCTGGCCGCGCACAGCGCCTGCCTGGCCACCGCGGGCCACCCCGCGCCGCTCATGCGACAGCCCGACGGGCAGACCGAGGTCCTCAACCTGCCGCCCGGCCTCCTGCTCGGCATCGACCCCGCGGCCCGCTATCCGACCGCACATGTCCCGCTGCCTCCCGGCGCGGCGCTCGCTCTGTACACCGACGGGCTCGTGGAGGCACCGGGCGTGGACTTCGAGGACGCCACCGCCGAGCTGGCCGCCCACTTCGCCCTCGCCCTGGACCAGGACATGGAGTCCGTCGCCGACACGCTCGTGCGGTACGCGAAGCGGTACACCCCTGGCAAGGACGACATCGCGCTGCTGCTCCTCAACGCCCTGCGGCCGCAGGGCCGGGAGCCGGACCGGTGAGGCACCGGCAGGGTGGTGGAGAGCCCTGGGGTGCCGAGGCGGTGGGTGTCATCGGCACCCCAGGACGTCAGGGGGGTGGTGCTGCGGGCCGGGCCGGAATTCGGCCGGCACGGAAAGGCCAGGATCATGGGAGCGCTCCCATGTGTTGTTCACATGAAGCCAGTGAAGCAGATGCGCTGTCAATGGGCATGACAATCTTCAGTTGTCGAAGCCGCGGGGGAAACACACAGACGGCGTACGGACGGGCCCGGCCGGTCGGCCGGGCCCGTCCCACGGGGTGCCAGGTGTCAGGGTTCGAGCGTGAAGGACTCGGCTGCGGGGGCCACCTCGGCCGGGCGGACCACCTTCAGGCCGCCGGGGGTCCTGGCGTCCGGCTTCATGACGACGGTCTCCCGGGTGGAGGGCGCCGACGGGTCGGTGAAGTCGTGCGAGATCCCGAAGTCGGCGCCGAAGTCCTTGATGGTGAGCAGGGCCTTGCCGACACCTTCACGGGTGAGGTCCTTCGACTCGCAGGCCTTCTTCAGCGCCTCGCCGAAGACGGTGGCCGCATTATACCCGGCGATGACGCCGTTGTCGAGGCCGTCCTTCGGGTACTGGGCCGCGTAGGCCTTGGAGAGCTTCGCCGGTCCGGCGGCCGAGTCGCCGATGGGCAGGGTGGAGGAGCCGATGTAGTAGTCCTTCTGCAGGGCGGCACCCGCCTGGGTGGCCAGGAGCTGCGGCGCGTACGCCGAGTTGTTGCCGACCACCGGGACGGCGAAGCCCGTGGCCGCGGCGACGCCGACCAGGGAGGCCGCCTGGCGCGGACCCGCGCTGACGATGACCGCCTTCACGCCGGCCTGCTTGAGCGCGGAGACCTGGGCGGTCATGTCGTTGTCGGTCGGCTTGATCTTCTGCTCGACGACGGTGAGGCCCGCTTCCCGGGCCGCGTGCTTCGAGCCGGCCAGGGCGTTCTCGCCGTAGTCGCCCTCGAAGTACACATGGCCGATCTTGTCGCCCTCGGCGATGCGCTTCTCGTCGAGGAGGAAGTCGACGAGGTTGATCGTCTCGACGTCGTACGTGGCTCCGATGACACGCACGTACGTGGAGCCGACCAGGTTCGCCGACCAGGCCTGGGGCAGGACGATTCCCTTGTCCTGGCCGTCGATGCGCGACTCGACGGCGGAGACGAACGGAGAGCCGATGAACTGGGTGAAGCCCAGCACGTCCGGTTCGAGCTCGGTGTAGGCACCGATCGCCTTCTGCGGGTCGTATCCGTGGTCACGGACGGTCAGCTCGACCTGCCGGTCGCAGATGCCGCCGGCCTTGTTGGTCTCCTCCACCCAGAGCTGCTGGGCCTGGGTGACACTCTTGCCCAGGGAGGCGTAGACCCCGGTCATGTCGGTCAGGGCCCCGAGGGTGATCTTCGAGTCGGTGACCCCCTCCCCGGTCTTCACGCCGTTCTTGTCCGCGGCGCCGTCGCCGGACGACTTCGCCTTCTCGCTGCATCCCACGAGCGTGAGGCTGAGAGCCGCGACGACGGCTCCGACAACACGTAGCTTCATTTCTTCTTCTCCCCTGGAGTCTTCAGACGCGCAATGCCGCCGGGCAGGAACAGGACGACCGCGACGACCGCGGCGCCGTACAGATAGCGGGACGCCTCGCCCGGTGCGATTCCGCCCGTACCGGGGGCGGACACCAGGGGGAGGGAGTCGCTGTAGTGGGTGAGCACCTGCGGGAGCAGCGACACGAAGGCGGCGCCGACGACGGCTCCCGCGACGCTGCCCAGCCCGCCGATGACGATCATGGCGAGGTATTCGAGGGACAGGATCATGCCGAAGTACTCGGGCACGGTCCGCTGGAAGACCAGGGCGAGCAGGACGCCCGCGAGACCCGCGTACATCGAGGACAGGACGAAGACACCGGCCCTGTACCTGGCCACGGGCACCCCCATCACACCGGCGGCGATCCGGTGGTCGCGGATGGCGTTGAGCGCCCGGCCGGGCCTGCCCCGCAGCACCCCGCGGGCGAAGAGTCCGCCGGCCAGCAGAGCTGCCAGCCCCAGGTACCAGAGCTTCTCGGACGACTGGAAGGGCACTGCGGCCACGACCACTTCGGTGTCGTCGAAGGTGAACCCGAAGAGGGAGAGGGGCGGCACCGGGCGGCCGTTGAAGCCGCCGGTGAGTGAGCCCGCGTTGAACAGGACGTGCTGGCCGATGAAGATCAGCGCGAGGGTGGCGATACCGAGGTAGGCGCCGCTCAGCCGCCCCGCGATGGGGCTGAAGAGCCCGCCCGCGGCGCCCGCCAGGAGCACGGCCAGGACGGCCGCGAGCCAGGTGGGCAGGCCGAGACCGGTGAGGGCGTGCCCGTTCTCCGTGCTGCTCTCACCGCCCAGGATGCAGTAGCCGTACGCGCCCACGGCCAGGAAGAAGGCGTGGCCCATGGAGAGCTGGCCGGTGGAACCGGTGAGCAGGTTGAGCCCGATCGCCCCGATCGCGGCGGCCATCGCGAAGAGTCCGGCCTGGAGCCAGAAACGGTCCAGGTAGAACGGGAAGAGGAGGAGCAGGACCGAGCCGGCGAGCCAGAGGTACGGGGCGGGGCGGCGCAGCCGGCCGGTGAACGGCGCCCCGGTGGCCGGACCCCCGGCAGGGGCCGGCGCGGTGGCGTCCTTGGTGGCTTCAGACACGGGACAGCTCCTTCGTACCGAAGAGCCCCGCCGGCCGGATGAGCAGGACGACCACCATCACCAGGTAGGGCGCGAGATCGCCGATGCCGCGTCCGAGGAAGGAGAGGTCGCTCTGGTAGCCCGTGGCGAGTGACTCGGTGACGCCGACGACGAGCCCTCCGACGAGTGCCCCGGTCGTCGAGTCGAGGCCGCCGAGGATCGCGGCGGGGAACGCCTTGAGCGCGGCGAGTGAGGTGGCCCGTTCCAGGCCGGGGGTCGGGAACACGGTGAGGAAGAGAGCGGCGACGGCGGCGAGTGCTCCGGCGACCGCCCAGGCGGAGAGGGAGACCCGGCCGAGCCGGATGCCCATCAGCGCGGCGGTCTGCGGGTTCTCGGCCGCGGCGCGCATGGAGACGCCCCACGAGGTGAAGCGGAAGGCGAGCAGGAACACCGTGATGAGCAGCCCCGCGACGAGGAAGGCGGCGATGCGGGTCTCGGCCAGGGTGACGCCCCCCACGGTGACGACGTCGTCGCCCCACGGGTCACCCGGCGACATGACGTCCGTGCCCATGCGCCGGACGAGTTCGGTGGTGAGGAGGATGTCGACGCCGATGGTGACGATGGCCAGGACGCTCTGGTCGCTCCCGCGGTAGCGGCGCATCACGAAGAACTCGACGGCCGAGCCGACGACCGCCGCGCCCGCGATGCCGACGCCGAGCGCCGGCCAGAAGCCGATGTCGTCGTGGAGCACGGCGGTGACGTAGCCGCCCGCCAGGAGCAGCGAGGCGTGGGCGAAGTTGACGACCTCGGTGGCTTTGAAGATGACGACGAAGCCCAGGGCGATCAGCGCGTAGACCGAGCCGATCGACAGGCCGCCGAGGAGGAGTTCGATGAAGGTGGTCATTCCTGTGCCCCCAGGTAGGCCTGCACGACGGCCGGGTCGTTCTGCACCTCGGCGGGCGTGCCACCCGCGATCCTGCGTCCGAAGTCGAGTACGGTCACGGCGTCCGCGAGCCGCATCACCACCCCCATGTCGTGTTCGACCATGACGATCGAGATGCCGAGGCTGTCGCGCACACCGGCGACGACGGCCGCGGTGCGTCGGCGCTCCTCGGCGGTCATGCCCGCGATGGGCTCGTCCAGGAGGAGGACCTTCGGCTCCATGCACAGGGCTCGGCCGAGCTCGACGAGCTTCTGCTTCCCGTACGGGAGGGCACCGGCAGGGAAGCCGAGTTCCTTGTCCAGGCCGATGAACGCGGCTATCTCACGCACCCGTTCGAGATGCCGGCGGGCTTCGCGGGTCGCGGAGGGCAGCCTCAGGCCCGAGGCCACGAAGCCGGCGCGGGTGAGCCGGTGCCGGCCGAGCAGGAGGCTTTCGGCGACGGTGGCGTGCGGCGGCAGGGCCAGGTTCTGGAAGGTACGGGCCACGCCTAGGCCGGCGATCCTGTGCGGGGCCAGACCGGTGAGTTCGGTGTCCCCCAGGTGCACGCTGCCCGAGGTGGCGCGGTAGACGCCGGAGAGCACGTTGAAGGTGGTGGACTTGCCCGCGCCGTTGGGGCCGATGACGGCGTGCACGCTGCCCGGCTCGACGGTGAAGGACACCGCGTCCAGGGCGGTGAGCCCGGCGAAGCGTACGGTCACGTCGCGCACGGCGAGGGGGGCCGGGGTGGTCGTCACGCGGACCACCTGCTCAGGGTGCGGGTGACGCCTTCCGCCCGGGCCGCGTCCTCGGCTGCCGTCTCGTCGACGACACCGAGATAGCGGCGGCGTACCTCGTCGGACGCGGCGAGCTGGTCGGCCGGGCCGTGGAGGGCGACCTCGCCGACGTCCAGGACGTACGCCGTGGAGGCGAGGCGCAGCGCGATGGCCGCGTTCTGCTCGACGAGCATGACGGAGGTGCCGCCCTCGTTGATCTCCTGGATCGTCTCGGCGATCTTCGCCGCCATGAGCGGGGCGAGGCCGAGGGACGGCTCGTCCAGCAGCAGCAGCCGGGGGGCGGCCATCAGGGCCCGGCCCATCGCCAGCATCTGCTGCTCGCCGCCGGACAGCAGACCGGCCCGCTGGTGGGCGCGCCGGCCGAGCACCGGGAACAGTTCGTGCACGCGCCGGAGGGCGGCGGCAGTCGCTTTGCGCCCGCCGCGTGCCCCGAGAGCACCCGCCCGCAGATTGTCCGCCACCGTCATCCGGGCGAACACCTGCCGCCCCTCCGGCACCTGGATCACTCCCGCCGCCACCACCTGGGCGGGGCGGAGCCCGTCCAGGGGGCGGCCGTCGAAGCGGATGGTGCCCGTGCCCGCCCCGCGGTGGAAGCCGAGGGTCCGCGACACGGCCCGCAGCAGCGTGGTCTTGCCGGCGCCGTTGCCACCGAGTACAGCGGTGATCGCGCCGGCCGGCACGTCGACGGAGACGTCGCGCAGTGCCCGTACCGGGCCGTAGCCCACGGACAGTTCGCGGATCTCGAGCGTTGCCATGCGTCCTCCTCCTTCCGACTGGTCGTCGTGGTGCCACAGACCAGCAGCGGGCGAGGCGCGCGTCCACGGTCCCGGGCGCAACCGCTGCGGGTGACCAGTCTTCGAACGGCCCGGTTGTGCGGCTGCACAGAGCGAGGTGATGCGCCGTGGTCCCCGGCGCGGCCGGTGGCATCGTCACCAGCCATGAGCGGCTCGGCTGCGGGACGGAGCGAAGAGATGCGGCGGCGCGGTGACGAGCGGGACGGGGCGCTGCTCGACGCCTTGCTGGAGGGCCGGGACGACCCGGGCCTCACGGTGCGCGCGGCGTGCGGTCTTGACCTGCCGGAGCAGGGCCGTTACGCGGTGGCGGTGCTGCGGGCGGGCGGGGACGGGCCCCCGGGCGCGGTGATGGAGGCGGAAGGTCTGCGGTTCTTCCGGCGGGGACGGACGGACCGGGAGATCGTCGTCGTCGCCCTGGGTGACCGGGACACGGCGGTGCTCGCCCCGCTCCTGGAGCGGTCGTGCCCGGGCCCCGGCGGAATCGGGCCGGTCGCCGACGGCCTGGCCGGACTGGGGGCCGCCTGCCGGCTGGCCGAGCTGGCGCTGCTGACGTGTCCGCCGGGCACGACGGGAATCGTCCGTCTGGAGGACCGGCTGCCGGCGGCGCTGCTGGTGAGCCAGCCCGAGCTGTCGGCGCGGCTGGTCTCGGATGTCCTGGGCCCGCTGCTCGCCCTGGCCCCGGCGGACCGGGCGCTGCTGGTGCGGACGCTCGATGCGTGGCTGGAGTGCGGGGGATCTGCCGGACGGGCGGCGGGGCGCCTGTACTGCCACCGCAACACCGTGCTCAACCGGCTGCGGCGACTGGAGCGGCTGACCTCGCGGTCGCTGTCACGGCCGCGCGAGCTGATCGAGATGACGCTGGCGCTGGACGCGTTCAGACTGACGGCACCGCAGCCGTGAGGGGAGCCCGGCGGGCGGAGATGCCCGGCGGGCGGCCCTCTCACGGCGGTGTGTCAGGACAGGAAGTCGCGGGCGATCGCCTCGGCCGCGCGTTCCAGCAGGGGTCCGGCCTGGGCCATGCAGGCGGCCGGGTCCGGCTCCAGGTCCGTCAGGGCGTACGCCCGGCGGATGCCCGCCCTGCTCAGCGCCTCCGGCGGAAGGGTGAGGCGTCCGCATACGGCGACGGCCTCCACGCCCGCGGCGCGCGCCGCGGCGGCGACGCCCGCCGGGGCCTTGCCGTGCAGGGTCTGCTCGTCGAGAGACCCCTCACCGGTGATGACGAGCGTGGCCCTGGCCAGTGCGGGGGCGAAGCCCAGGACGTCGAGCATGACCTCGATGCCGGGCCGGAAGCGGGCGCCCAGGGCGACCAGCGCGCCGTAGCCGATTCCTCCGGCGGCGCCCGCTCCGGGCAGTTCGGCGGTCTCGGGCCCCAGCACGGACGCGTAGTGGACGAGCGCCGCGTCGAGGACCGCGATGTCGTCCTCGTCGGCGCCCTTCTGCCGGCCGTAGACCTCGGGGGCGCCCTTCGGCCCGGTCAGCGGATTGTCCACGTCGCTGGCCAGGATCAGGTCGATATCCGCGAGACGGGGGTCGAGCCCGGACAGGTCGGCCTCGGCCAGGCCGGCGAGTGCGCCGCCGCCGGGGCCGACGGGTGCGCCGTCGCCGTCCAGGAAGCGCGCTCCCAGCGCGGCGAGCATGCCCGCGCCGCCGTCGGTCGTGGCGCTGCCGCCGACGCCGAACACGATCGTCCGTGCGCCCGCGTCGAGCGCGGCCGCCAGCAGTTCACCGGAGCCGTAGGTGGTCGCCGTGAGCGGGGCGAACTCCCCGGCGGGCAGATGCTGGAGACCCGAGGCCTCCGCCATCTCCACCACGGCGGTCGTGTCGCGCACCGCGTACGCGGCCGTGACCGGGGTTCCCAGCGGCCCGGTCACGCGCGCCTCACGGCGCTCGAATCCGGCGGCCACCGCCGCCGCGACCGTACCGTCGCCGCCGTCCGCCACCGGCAGGGTCTCGACCCGCAGACCGGGTACGACGCGCCGTAGCCCGGCCGTCACACGCTCCGCGACCTGTACGGCCGTCAGGGAGCCCTTGAACTTGTCCGCCGCCACGAGCACGCGGGGGGTCTCCATCACTGCTCCGTCCGTCACCTTGTATCCCTTTGCTTTCGAACAGGCAGTCGCGCCGCCCCGACCATATCCGGACCACCCCTGATCTGCCCATGGCTGTCCGAAACCGCGTGGACGGCCTCTACGCTGCCTCCGTGACCACCTCTGACGACTATGCCGCCTACATCGCAGGACTCCCCCGTGTGCTGGCCGGGGCAGCCACCCTCTTCAGGGACGAGCGGGGACGGGTCCTGCTCGTCGAGCCGAACTACCGGGAAGGCTGGGCGCTGCCCGGCGGCACCATCGAGTCGGGCGACGGCGAGACGCCCCGGCAGGGCGCGCGCCGCGAGACGGCGGAGGAGATCGGTCTCGACCTCACGCCCGGCCGGCTGCTCGCGGTCGACTGGGTGCGGGGCGTGGCCCGTCCGCCGATCGTCGCCTACGTCTACGACGGCGGTGTGCTGGCCCGGGAGCAGTTCGACGCGATCCGCATCCAGGAAGCCGAGCTCCTCTCCTGGCGGCTGGTGGACCGCGCCGACCTCGCCGGCTACCTGCCCGACCGTCTCGGACGGCGTGTCGGGGCGGCACTGGCAGTGCTGGACTCCGGTGCGGGTGCGGCCGAGCTGGAGGACGGCGAACCGGTCACGGGATGAGCGGTCAGCCCTGGGGTTCCTGCGGCCTGGCGTCGCCTTCCCTCAGCGCGTCGTCCTGCGCGGCGGCCCGCGCCTCGGTGCGGTGGCCGCGGGCGATGTAGTCGCGCACGACGAGCTCGACGGCGTCCTGTGGACTGCCGACGCCCGCGAGCACCATGACTTCCACGACGAGTTCCGCGTCCAGAACGACATTCACCTTGGCCATGGACCGGACCCTATGGGGTGCCCGCGGAAATGTCATCGCGGCGGGGCGGGGGCGTCCGTAGGCTCGGGCCATGACTCTCGTCGCGATCCTCAGCGGCGCCGGCATCTCCACGGACTCCGGCATCCCCGACTACCGCGGGCCCCAGGGGCTCTGGAGGAAGGACCCGGAGGCGGAGAAGCTCGTCACGTACGACTTCTACATGGCCGATCCGGAGATCCGCCGCCGCTCCTGGCAGATGCGCCGCACCGGCGCGGCGTGGAACGCCGAGCCGAACGCCGCGCACCGGGCGGTGGCCTCGCTCGAGCGGTCCGGCACCCCGGTCCGGGTGATCACGCAGAACGTCGACGGGCTGCACCAGCTCGCGGGGCTGCCGGCCCGCAAGGTCGTCGAACTCCACGGCACGGCACGCGAGGTGGTCTGCACCCGGTGCCACGCCCGGTCGGCGACGGCGGACGTCCTGGCCCGGGTCGAGGCCGGTGAAGCGGACCCGCCGTGCACGGTCTGCGGCGGGATCCTGAAGCCGGCGACGGTGATGTTCGGCGAGCGCCTTGACCCTCAGGTGCTGGCCGAGGCGATGGCGATCGCCGAGGCGAGCCAGGTGTTCATCGCCGTGGGCACGACGCTCCAGGTGCAGCCCGCGGCCTCGCTCGCGGGGATCGCCGTGGAGCACGGGGCCCGGCTCGTCGTGGTGAACGCCGAGCCGACGCCGTACGACGAACTGGCGGAGGAGACCGTCCGCGAGCCCATCGGGACGGCCCTGCCGGCGCTGCTGGAGCGGCTGACCGCGGAGCCTGCCCGAAGGATTTCCCGCGGCCTTCACGCGCGGCCCCGGCCGTAGAAACGCACGTGGTCGACCGTCATCGTCGCGGGGGACGGCGTCGAGGCGTCGGGAGGGCCGGGCCAGTCACCCCCGACGGCGACGTTGAGCAACAGGTGCATGTCCTGCTCGAAGACCCAGTCGTCCGGTTCGGGCAGCATCGAAGGAGTCAGCGTGAAGTAGGGCTTTCCGTCGACGGACCAGGTGATGCGTCGCGGTTGCTTGTCGACGGCGTAGGTGTGGAACGCCTGTGACGCGTCGGCCGCGAGGGTGGTGGAGCCGTCGATCCCGTCCTCGTTGAAGTAGGTCGGCCCGTGCACGGTCCCGTACACCGTTCGCGGTTCCCCGCCGACGACCTCACAGATGTCGATCTCACCCTGTCCGGGCCACTCGGCCCCGTTGTCGCCCAGCATCCAGATCGCCGGCAGCAGTCCCGTGCCGGTGGGCATCTTCGCGCGGATCTCCACACGTCCGTGGGTGAGCGCGACCTTCCCCCCGGTGTTCAGGCGGGCCGACGTCCAGGGGCAGAACTCCTGTGTCCAGCATGGCAGTTCGGACCCTGCGGAGGCCGGCCGCGCCGAGATCACGAGATGGCCCTCGCCGTCGAGGGCGGAGTTGGCCACATCGTCGGTGTAGTACTGCAGCTCGTTGTTCCCCCACCCCTCAAAGTCCCGGTTCCCGGTTTCGGTGGTCCAGTACCGTTCCGACGGGCGGGTGGCCGCCGCTCCGTCGAACTCGGCCTGCCAGAAGGGCTCTTCTCCTGCCGGCGGGGTGCCCGTGCGCACCGGGGCGGGTCCCCCGCACCCGCTCAGCAGTCCTCCCAGCAGTGCGCCCAGTGCCAGCACGGACGTCAGACGGGTACGCCGGCGCTCCGCGCCGCCCCTGCCACGCCTCCGGGCTTTCAGGACTCCTCACCGTCCAGTCCGGCGCGGATCCGGCGGGAGGGGCTGAACGCGTACAGGTCCAGGATCTCCGGCGCGTCCGCGAGACCGGGCCCGCCCTCCGCCGCCCAGGCGGCGATGTCGGCGACGGCGTGCGGGTCGTTGACCAGTCCGAGCCAGACGGGGCGCCCGCCCGCGCGGCGGCCCTCGGCCGAAGGCTGTACGACGATGACGTTGCCGTGCTCGCAGGCGTCCAGGCACTCCACCGCACGCACGGTCGCGGCCCCGTCGAGGGACTGCCGCAGTTGCGCGAGCTGACCGGCGTGGTCCACGCCCGGAATCTTGGGGGTTCCGCAGCAGCAGCCCCGGCAGACGCTCACCGTGGGACGGGGCTGTCCGGATCCGGCGCCCTTGCGCGGTCGGCGGCTCATGCGGGGGTACTCCCGGGGGCGGCTTCGATGATCACCGTAGGACTGTACCGAGCCGCTCCCCCGCAGTCCGGGTGGGGTATCGTTGACGGCTGCGAAGGGGAGTAGCCCCGCAAACCGGTCGTCGACACACTGGAACCTCCGGGTTCCCGGTGGCCGGGCTCGTAGATCCTTACGGGTGGGCGAGACCTTCGGTCAGGTATGACGCGCCCGCGGCCTGCGGGTGCTGCGGTCATGCCGGGCCGAGTGGTCCTCCGAAGCAGCCCGAGCGGCACTTCGCGAAAGGCCCGGGGCCCGGCTCACACAGAAAGCCACCCGGAATGCATCTCGACCCCCTGGCGATCGTCACCGCCTTCGGGCTGATCTTCCTCGCGGAGCTCCCCGACAAGACGATGTTCGCCTCGCTGGCCATGGGCACCCGCATGCGCCCGCTCTACGTCTGGTTCGGTACGTCGTCCGCGTTCATCGTGCACGTCGCCATCGCCGTCGGTGCGGGCGGGCTGATCGGCCTCCTGCCCGACTGGACCGTCAAGCTGGTCTCGGCCGCCCTCTTCGCCTTCGGCGCGTTCATGCTGCTGCGCGGTGGTGGCGGTGACGACGACGAGGGCGAGGAGATCAAGACCGTGACCGGCTTCTGGCCGGTCTACTCGACCGCCTTCATGGCGGTGTTCATCAGCGAGTGGGGTGATCTGACCCAGATCACCACCGCGAACCTGGCCGCGAGCAACGGCGCCTGGCCGACGGCCGTCGGGGCGGCCGCGGCCCTCATGTCGGTCTCCGCGCTGGCACTGCTGGCAGGGCGCTTCATCGCCAAGCGGGTCCCGCTGAAGACGGTGCAGCGCATCGGCGGTCTGTGCATGCTCGCTCTGGCGGTCTGGTCGGTCGTGGAGATCTTCACGGGCTGAGGCGACCGGGCGGGGCCGGAGGCCGGGGGTGCCGGGGTGCCCGGCACCGGCCGGACACCCCGCTCAGAAGAGGGCCGGCACCTCGCTGCCCGCACCCCGTTCGAAGGCGAGCAGCCTCTGCTTGCGGTCCAGTCCGCCGCCGTACCCCGTCAGGCTCCCCGAGGCTCCGATGACTCGGTGGCAGGGAACGATGATCCCGACCGGGTTCCTGCCGTTGGCGAGTCCCACCGCACGGGAGGCGCCGGGCTTGCCGAGGCGCTCGGCCAGTTCGCCGTAGGAGCGCGTCTCGCCGTACGGGATCCGTACGAGTTCCGCCCAGACACCACGCTGGAACGGGGTGCCGTGCAGACACAGCGGGAGGTCGAACTCGGTCAGCTCGCCCGCGAAGTAGGCGTCCAGCTGGCGGGAGGCTTCACCGAAGGGCCGCGGGTCGGGTACGCCGAAGGTCTCCTCCGGAGGGCGGTGCCGCTGCCCGGCCATGTACAGGCCGGACAGCACCCCGTCGGTCGCGACCAGGGTGAGCGCCCCGTACGGGCTGTCGATGACCGTGTGCTGCCTGGTCATCGGGGATGTGATGGTCATCGTTGGTCCTCACGCCCTCAGGCGGGCAGATGGTTGACGGGGTGGTCGTCGACGGTCCACAGGTACTGCACGGCGTACGCACGCCAGGGGCGCCACCGCGCGGCGCGTGCGGTGAGGGCCGCGGGGGTCGCCGGGAGGCCGAGCTGACCGGCCGCCCTGCGGATCCCGAGGTCGGTGGGGAGGAAGGCGTCCGGGTCCCCCAGGGCGCGCATGGCGATGACCTCGACGGTCCACGGGCCGAAGCCGGGCAGCGCGGCCAGTTCCGCGCGGGCCTCCTCCCAGTCGGTTCCCTCCCCCAGGTGCAGGGACCCGTCGGCCAGGGCGGCCACGAGGGTGGTGAGGGTGGCGCGGCGGCTACGGGGCAGGGCGAGCGCCTCGGGGTCGAGGCCGGCCAGGGCGCCGGGGGCCGGGAAGAGATGGGTCAGGCCGCCTTCGGGGTCGTCGACGGGTACTCCGTGGGCGCGGACCAGCCTGGCCGCATGGGTGCGGGCGGCGGCGGTGGAGACCTGCTGGCCGAGCACCGCGCGGACGGCGAACTCCTCCGCGTCGACCGTACGCGGCACCCGGCGGCCTGGAGCCGCGTCGACCAGGGGAGCGAGCAGCGGGTCCGAGCGCAGCAGGCCGTCCACGGCGACCGGATCGGCGTCCAGATCGAGGAGTCTGCGGCAGCGGCTGACGGCCTGGGTCAGGTCGCGGAGGTCGGTGAGGGAGAGCCGGCAGTCGATGTGGCCGGGTCCGGGGGACAACGCCACGATGCCGTGCCCGTGCGGGAGGGTGAGCGTGCGGCGGTAGGCGCCGTCGCGCCATTCCTCGACGCCGGGCACGGCTGTCGCGGCGAGGTGCCCGAAGAGATTGCTCGGGTTGAGCGGGGACCGGTAGGGCAGCCGCAGGGCGATGGCACCCGGGGTCCCGGACCCTCCGCTTCCGCGTTCCGCACGGGTGCGCAGTTCGCCGGGGGTGAGCGCGAAGACCTCGCGCACGGTGTCGTTGAAGGTGCGGATCGAGGAGAATCCCGCCGCGAAGGCGATCTCGGCCATGGGGAGTCCGGTCGTCTCGATGAGCACACGGGCGGTCCGGGCGCGCTGGGACCGGGCCAGTGCGAGCGGTCCCGCGCCGAGTTCGGCCAGGAGCCGGCGCTCGACCTGCCGGGCGGAACAGCCGAGCCGGGCCGCCAGTCCCGGTACCCCTTCCCGGTCGACGATGCCGTCCTGGATGAGGCGCATGGCGCGGGCGACGGAGTCGGCGCGGTTGTTCCACTCGGGCGAGCCGGGGCTGGTGTCGGGCCGGCACCGCTTGCAGGCCCGGAATCCGGCCTGCTGACACGCGGCGGCGCTGGGGTAGAAGGTCATGTTGCGGGCTTTCGGTGCCACGACCGGGCAGCTGGGGCGGCAGTAGATCCGGGTGGTCAGGACAGCGGTGAAGAACCAGCCGTCGAAACGGGCGTCCTTCGACTGCACGGCTCGCACGCAGCGCTCGATGTCGGTGTGCATGGTCCAAGCATCGGGCACGGAGGGGCCGGATGGCTGGCGGAAATCCGACATCGACCTTGTGTGGATGTCCGGCACGGTACTGCGGCTCCGGGCAGATACCCGGGCGTACTGAGAAGGCGCATCCAGCTCGTTTGTTCAGATCAATGAACTCTAATCACGTACAGATGTATTGACGCGAGCACGACACGTACTTACGGTCGGAGAAAGCGCTTGCCCATCGTTTCGGCACGGTGCCGACCGCGCCATCCGTTCAGCCACTCGGACGGGTCGTGACGCCGCGCCCCGGCCGCGACAGGAAGGGCCACACCCATGCACCCGCCCGGCCCCCTCGTTCCGGGCACCTCCGGACCGGGCCGGGCCTCCTTGCCCAGGAGTTGCCGGATCACCCCTCCGGAACCCGTCGGCCGGTCGAGACCACCCCTACCTGGAGACGATCGATGCAGAAGAAGAAGTCCGTCATCGCGCGTGTCAGCCTGCTGGCCGGTTCGCTCGTCGCACTGTCCGGCACCATGGCTCAGGCCGCCTCCGCCCCCGGCGACGCGTCCTTCGGCACCGGTGCGGTCAGCGCCCCGGCCACGGTGACCGCCGACGCCCTGTACGTGGCACCGGACGGCAGCGACGAGGCGGCCGGCACGGAGTCGGACCCGACCACCCTTTCCTCCGCGATCAGCCGCGTCTCCTCCGGCGGGACGATCTACCTGCGTGGCGGAACGTACGAGCACTCCGAGACGGTCACCATCCCGCCGGGCAACGACGGCACCTCCGGCGCCCGCACCACACTCGCCGCCTATCCGGGGGAGTCCCCGGTCCTGAACTTCGCGGCCATGAGCGAGGATCCGGCGAACCGAGGGCTCGCGGTGAACGGCACGTACTGGCACATCGACGGCATCGTCGTCGAACACGCCGGCGACAACGGGATCTTCGTCGGCGGCAGCAACAACGTCATCGAACACGTCGTGACCCGCTTCAACCACGACTCGGGCCTGCAGATCTCGCGGATCGCCTCCGACACCCCCGACGACGAGTGGCCGGCGAACAACCTCGTCCTGAGCTCGGAGTCGCACGACAACGCCGACTCCGACGGTGAGGACGCCGACGGCTTCGCCTCGAAGCTCACCTCCGGCCCCGGGAACGTGTCCCGCCACACCGTGGCGCACAACAACATCGACGACGGCTGGGACCTCTACACCAAGTCGGAGACGGGCCCCATCGGTCCGGTGACCATCGAGGACTCCCTCTCCTACGAGAACGGCACCCTCTCCGACGGGACCGTGAACTCCGACGGCGACCGCAACGGTTACAAACTCGGTGGCGACGGCATCGAGGTCGATCACCTCGTCCGGCGCAACATCGCCTACGACAACGGCAAACACGGCTTCACCTACAACAGCAACCCCGGCTCGATGACGGTGTCGGACAACGTCAGCATCGACAACGCCGAGCGCAACTTCTCCTTCGACAAGGGCACTTCGGTGTACCGCGGCAACGTCTCGTGCCGCAGTGACGACGGGTCGAACGACAAGACCGTGGGCGACGCCGACAGCTCCAACCAGTTCTGGAAGGGCTCGAACGGTCCGGCCTGCTCCGCCTACTCCGGCGCGATGGACTGGTCCTTCGCCCAGGACGGCTCCCTCGTCGTGACCTTCGGCGGCAGCGAAGTGACCCGTTAGCCGCGGACACACCCGCCGCCGGCGGCCGGTCCCTCCGCCTGACCAGGACCGGCCGGCGCCGGCCGTCGGCAGCCGTCGGTGGCTTTCGCAGGGGGTCCGGCCCCCTTGACGCGACGGCGTCCTCCGCGAAGCTCACGCCCGCGGCTCTCTCCGGGCCGGGGCCCACTCCGCCCCGAGGAGAACCCCCTCCGGATCCTCGTGCCCCTGGTCGCGGAGGACCCCGGCACAGGCGGCACCGCCTGGCTCCTCGGTGCCCCACCACCGGTCCGGCCCGTGCCGGCGCCGTCTTCGTCGACGCCGGTCTCGTGATGCCGCGTCCCTCACGCGGCCCTCAGGCGCCGCCACACCGCCTTCGCCGCGTGGTGCCCCGACATGCCGTGCACTCCGGGGCCGGGCGGGGTGGCCGAGGAGCAGAGGAAGACCGCGGGGTGCGCGGTGGCGTACGGCACGCGGGCGAGCTTGGGCCGGAGCACGGTCTGGAGCCCGGCGAACGCCCCGGTGGCGATGTCGCCGTCGACGTAATTGGCGTTGCGTACGGCGAGCCGGGGAGGTCCGGCGACCGCACGGGCCAGGACCAGGTCGCGGAAGCCGGGGGCGAAGCGCTCCAGCTGCCGCTCGATGACCTCGGTGGCGTCCCCCTCCCAGCCGGCCGGGACATGCCCGTACACCCAGAAGACATGGCGGCCTTCGGGGGCACGGGTCGGATCGACGAGGCTGGGCTGCGCGGTGATCAGGAAGGGGACGCTCGGGGCGCGGCCCGCCACGGCGGCGCGCAGAGCCGCATCGATCTCGGCGGCGGAGGGGCCGATGTGGACCGTGCCGGCGGCGCGGGCCTGTTCCGCCGTCCAGGGCACGGGGCCCGACAGCGCGTAATCGATCTTGAAGCAGGAGGGCCCGTAGCGGTAGTGGTCGTAGGCGCCGCCCAGCCCGGCGATCCGGGCGAGCGCGGTCGGCGAGGTGTCGAAGACGTACGCGCGGGCGGGCGGGAGTTCGTCCAGGCGTTTGACTTCGACGCCCGTGCGGATGGTGCCGCCCTGCTCACGCAGGAAGGAGGCGAGCGCGTCGGAGATCGCCTGCGAGCCGCCGCGCGGAACCGGCCAGCCGCCCTCGTGCGCCGCCAGGGCGAAGAGCAGGGCGATCCCGCCGGTCGCGAGTCCACCGGCGGGTGCGATGGCATGCCCGGCGAGGCCCGCGATCAGACCGCGCGCCTTCTCCCCCCGGAAACGCCGGGAGAGCAGCGTGGCCGGCTGGACCGCCTCCAGTCCGAAGCGCGCCCAGCGGTACGGGTCACGGGGCAGTCCGTCCCACGGGGTGCGCAGGAAGTCCCCGGCGAGGGTGTCCCAGTGCCCCGTGAAGGGCGCGACCAGCCTGCGATAGGCACCCGCGTCCTCCGCGCCCAGCGACATGGCGGTCTCCCCGACGGACTTGGTGAGCACCGCGGCGGAGCCGTCCGGGAAGGGGTGGGCGAGCGACAGGGGCGCGTGGAGCCATTCGAGACCGTGCCGGGCGAGCGGCATCGCCTTGAAGGCCGGGGACCCGATGCCCAGCGGGTGCACGGCGGAACACGGGTCGTGCCGGAAGCCGGGAAGGGTCAGCTCCTCGGTGCGGGCGCCACCGCCGACGGTCTCACCCGCCTCGAACACCTGCACGGCGAGGCCGCGGCGGGCCAGCTCGACCGCGGCCGTCAGCCCGTTCGGGCCCGCCCCCACGACAACGGCATCCAGCATCGACGGCACCTTCGGACTCCTTTGTCAGCCGATGGCCAGGGCACTCAGGATATTCGGGCGCACCCGCGGCCGGTCGCCGGGTAGCCTCCCGCTCGATGAACGACGCATGCGTACCCTGCCCCGCCGTCGCCGCGATGGCGTCCCGGCTCGCCCGGCTGCCCGGTATCCGGGCGGTCGTCCTGGGCGGGAGCCGGGCCCGTGGCGCCCATCGCCCCGACTCCGACTGGGACCTGGGCCTCTACTACCGGGGCGCCCCGGACCTGGCCGCCCTCACCGCGGTGGCGTCCGAGGTCCAGGGGGCGCCGGCCGACGTGGCGGGGCCCGGCGGGTGGGGTCCCTGGGTGAACGGCGGGGCGTGGCTGACGGTGGACGGCGCCGCCGTCGACTGGATCCTGCGCGATCTGGACCGGGTGGAGGCGGTGTGGTCGGACTGCCGGGCGGGTCGCTTCGAGGTCGGTGTCCAGCCTGGCCATCCGCTGGGCTTCTGGTCCCCCTGCTACGTGGGCGAGGTCGTCCTCGGCCAGGTGCTCGAGGACCCGGGCGGTGAGCTGGCGCGCCTTCGGTCGTCGATGCGGGCCTACCCCGAACCGCTGCGCCGCGCGCTGACCGATGCGGCCTGGGAGGCGGACTTCTCCGTGACCGCCGCCCGTAAGTCGGCCCCGGCCGGCGACACACTCCATGTCGCCCTCTGCCTGTCGAAGGCGTTCGGGATCCTCGCCCAGGCCCTGCACGCCCACCACCGCGTCTGGTGCCTCAACGAGAAGGGCGCGCTCGCTTCCGCCGCCGCTCTGCCGGGCACCCCGGCGGACTTCACGGACCGGGTGTCCGAGGCGCTGCGGGGTCTGGACGCGGCCGCGGTGGAGACGGCGGCCGGCGTCGTCCGGGACGTGAGGGCGGTGCTGCAGGGCGAGTCATGAGCCACCGGCGGGGTCCGGGCCCTGCCGGCATGGCCCGGGTCCACCGGCGTGGCCCGGTCCCTGATTCCGCGGGCCGGCCCGCAGGGCCTGGAGGACCCGCTCCGCCGTCGCTCCGTCCCGGGCCGCGGTGAACGGCAGGTCGTTTCCGCCGGTGATGCGGTAGGGCGCCCCGGAGAGCGTCGACTGGGCGCCGCCCGCCTCCATGACCAGGAGCAGGCCCGCCGCGTGGTCCCAGGCGAACTCCCAGTTGAAGGCGACCGCGTCCTGCGCGCCGCAGGCGACGGCCAGGTACTCCAGGCCCGCCGACCCGCACGCGCGGGCGTCGATGCCGTCCGTGCGCAGGCCGAGCAGGGCGCGCTTCTGGGCGTCGGAAGTGTAGTCGGGGTGGGACATGGCCACCTTGAGCACGGCGCCCGGCGCGGGCGAACCGCTGTGCAGGGCCGTGCCGTTGAGCGTGGCACCCCGGCCCCGCACGGCGACGGCCATCTCGTCGAGCACGGGGGCGTACGTCCACGAGGCGTACACCTCTCCGTGCCGGGCGAGGGCCACCAGGGTGCAGAAGCCGGGTTCCCCGTGCACGAACTGGCGCGTGCCGTCGACCGGGTCGACGATCCACACGGGCGCATCACCGGCGAGAGCGTCGAGGACCGCGGGGTCGGCGTGGACGGCCTCCTCACCGACGACGGCCGAGCCGGGCAGCAGCCGGGTCAGGGACGCGGTGAGATGCTCCTCGGCGAGGCGGTCCGCGGCGGTGACCAGGTCGTGCGGGCCGCTCTTCTCGACGATCTCGTGCGCGGCCAGCTGCCGGTAACGCGGCATGATCTCGGCGGCGGCCGCCGCCCGGACCGCCGCCTCCACCTCGGCCGCCGGCCCGGCGTGCCCGGCGGTCCCGTACAGAAAGTCATCGATCATGACTCCAGCTAAGCACGGCCCGCCGGGGGCACCCCGGGCAGGTGGTCAGCGGCCGACCGCGTAGCCCTGCATCCCGCGAGGATTGGCGGCGGCGGACAGGACGCCGGTCTCCGGGTCCCTGGCGACGGCGCACAGCCGGCCCTCGGACCACGGGTCACCGACCGTGACGTCGTGGCCGCGGCGGCGCAGTTCCTCCACCACCTCCGGGTCCATGCCCCCCTCGACGGTGACGCTGCCGGGGCGCATCCCGCGCGGGAAGAAGGAGCCGGGGAAGCTGTCGTTGTGCCAGTTCGGGGCGTCGACGGCGCCCTGGAGGTCGAGGCCGCCGCGGACCTCGGCGCGCAGCGCCACGGCGAGGAAGAAGTGCAGCTGCCACTGGTCCTGCTGGTCGCCGCCGGGGGTGCCGAACGCCATGACGGGGACTCCGTCGCGCAGGGCGAGGGACGGAGTGAGCGTGGTGCGCGGGCGGCGGCCGGGGGTCAGGGTGTTGGGCAGGCCCTCGTCGAGCCAGGCCATCTGCAGCCGGGTGCCGAGCGGGAAGCCGAGTCCGGGCACGACCGGGTTGGACTGGAGCCAGCCGCCGCTGGGCGTGGCGGAGATCATGTTCCCCCAGCGGTCGACGATGTCGAGGTGGCAGGTGTCGCCGCGGGTCGCGCCGTTCTCGGCCACCGTCGGCTCGCCGGCTCCGGCCACGGGGGCGCCCGTGCCGTCGGGTCCGCCGGAGGCGACGGCACGGGCGTGCGCGCTGAGCACCGGGCTGCGGCCCCCGGGGCTGCCGGGCCGCAGTTCCAGTGACGCGGTGTCCTTGACCAGGGTGCGGCGTTCGTCGTTGTACGGCGCGGAGAGCAGCGTGTCGAGCGGTACGCCGGCGGCGTCGCCGTACCAGGCTTCGCGGTCGGCCATCGCGAGCTTGCAGCCCTCGATGAGGAGGTGGACGTAGTCGGCGGAGCCGTATGCCGGGAGCTCGGCCGGGAGGAGGGCGAGTTGCTGGAGGAAGGCGGGCCCCTGGCTCCAGCCGGCCGCCTTGGCCAGCGTCCAGCCGTTCCAGTCGTACGTGGCGGGCGCCTCGTACGTCGCGGACCAGTCCGCCAGGTCGGCGGCGGTGAGGGTGCCGGTGTGGCGGGTTCCGCTGGTGTCCATGGTGGGCACGGCGGCCTGGCGGACCAGTGCCTCGGCGATGAAACCCGTACGCCACACGGCGCGGGCCGCGTCGATCTGCGCGACGCGGTCCTCGCCGCCCTCCGCCTCCGCCTCCGCTATGAGGCGGCGCCAGGTGGCGGCGAGGGCCGGGTTGCGGAACAGCCTGCCGGGTTCGGGCGCCTTTCCGCCGGGGAGGTAGACCTCGGCGGAGGCCGGCCATTCGGTCTCGAAGAGCTCGCGGACGGTCTCGACGGTCCGGCCGACGCGTTCGACGGGGGCGTGGCCGTCATCGGCGTATCCGATCGCGTACCTCAGGACCTCGGCGAGGGTCTTGGTCCCGTGGTCGCGCAGCAGCAGCATCCAGGCGTCGAAGGCACCCGGTACGGCGGCGGCGAGCGGACCGGTGCCGGGGACCAGGTGCAGACCGAGCGAGCGGTAGTGCGCGGCCGAGGCGCCCGCGGGGGCGGGCCCCTGGCCGCACAGCACCTCCACCTCGCCGTCCTTCGGCGCGAGGATCATCGGGACCTCGCCGGCCGGGCCGTTGAGATGCGGTTCGACGACGTGCAGGACGAAGCCGGCGGCGACGGCCGCGTCGTAGGCGTTGCCGCCGCCCTCCAGGACGGCCATCGCGGACTGCGAGGCGAGCCAGTGGGTGGAGGACACCATGCCGAAGGTGCCCTGGAGGGTGGGACGGGTCGTGAACATCGTGCGCCACCTTGCTGGTCGTACGGGCCGGGCGGACCGATCACGGTTCACGAGCGGGTCCGGGAAGAACCTGGAGGGCTCCGCCCTGCGAGGTCGTTCACCTGATCGCCGAGCAGGCTATCGATCACCTGTCGCCCTCTGCGACCCGCCTCCGGCACGAGGTGCGCGCAATGGCCGGGCGTGAGGGCGGGTGGCCCGTTCCGGCCACCTGGCCGATGTCGCCGCTGCTTCCCGCCTCAGGGACGAGGGAGGCATACGTGTGCCGCGGTGAACCGTTCCGGACGATGCTCCGTCATGAAGTTCCCCCGCGGTCCCGGACACGGGGCCCGGCTTCTCCGCCGGCCCACCGCGGAGCGGCGGAGAAGCCGGAACGCTCCACCGGGTTCATGGCGGTGTCCCGGTCGGACTCGGCCAAGCGTCCGTTCCGGCGCACCAGCGGCCGGGGCAGCCGGTGGGGGAACTGCCGGCCTGCCGGCCGGACGTGTCTTTCGGCCCCGGACGGCCGCGGTCGAGCCGGTCCGCCACCCGGCCTCGCACGCCGGCCATGCGTCCGCCTCCGGCGGCGATGTCCGACGCATCGCCGTCGGAGTGCGGGATCGAGAGGCCTGCGCCCAGACCTCCGCCGCCTCCGGCTCGACACCCTCGTCCGGGTACGTGTCCACCCGCGCCGGTCAGGGCTCGTGCCGTCCGTACGCGGCACGACTGCCCCAAGGCCGCCCGACCCGGTCCACGGAAGTACCCACGCCTGTCTCCTGGCCACCATCGAAGATGCCCGGGGCACCGGCCGGTCGCCGGTACCCCGGACCACCGAGGCGTGCGGGTGGCGGCCGGCACGGTGCGCAGCCTCCCCCACGGCGGTGAGGAGGGCCTGGGCCAAGATGCGCCCCGGCAGTGCCGTGGCGGGCTCGCGTGCCGGTGGAGCCGACGTCGGCCGGGCCGGATCCGCGATGTCCCCTGTGCTGCCATGGCAGGGCCTCCGGCAGCATGCCTTCCTCGCACCGCCGCACGGCACCGTGGACGCCGGGGCTCCGGCTCCTCGCGGATCAGTGGCTGCTGAGCGGGGGCCTGTCAGGCGGTGAGGGCGGAGTCGTCCTGGGTGAGCACCCCGGACAGCCGGTGGCGTGCGACGGTGAGGGCGGCGTCGATGTCGCGGGTGCCGGTGGACACGCAGAGCGTGTAGGCGATGTCGTCCATCCGTTGCCGCACCTCGTCACTGCCCTTCTCCGCGTGCAGGATGCGCAGGGTGTCGTACTGCTCGACGAGGTTTCGCAGCACTGCGGGGTGTGCCATCAGCACCGGATGTCTCCTTCTCACCGTCATCTGCTTGAACTGTGCATCCGTCTGCCCCGCATCCCGGCCTGTACACCACTGCCGCACAACGCGGGCCCGGGCGGAGGCGAGCCCGGCCGTCAGTCGGTGGACAGGGCCTGGAGCAGGTCGCCGACCTGCGGGTCGGGCAGTGACCGTGCCACGTCGGCCTGGGCCACCATGCCGACCAGGTCATGGCCGTCGATCACGGGCAGACGGCGGACCTTGTGTTCGGTCATGGTCCGCAGGATCTCCTGGGCGTCGTCGTCGGCGCCGATGGTGACGGCTTCGCCCTGGGCGAGGTCGCCGGCCGCACACGTCGCGGGATCCTTGCCCGCACCGAGAACCTTCACGACGATGTCGCGGTCGGTGAGCATGCCCTTGAGCTTGTTGTCGGTGCCGCAGATCGGCAGCGCTCCGACACCGAGGTCCTTCATCTTGCGGGCGGCGTCCAGCACCGTCTCCTCCGCCCCGACGCACTCGGTTCCGCCGGTCATGATCTCTCGCGCCTTCGTCATGGCGCATCTCCTTCATCGGGTATCAGCCGGGTCGTCACGCCGCTCCGTACGTGCGACGACCTGTGGACGTGAAACATATTCCCGAATGCGACAAGTGGTAACAAAGACGGCTCATCATTCCGAATGCCCCGCGCTCATGGCCTTCGTCGACGCGGTTCGCAGGGGCTGATCGGCGTCGGCGGGCCTCCCGCCGACGCCGTGTACCGGTCTGCGGCCGGAGGGCCGCCCGGAACCGAGACGCCGGGCAGAGGACTTCGCCTTGCCCGGGGGTGACTGCGGGGAAGACGCTGTCAAGCGTCCAGGCGCCCCTCACGGGCCCCGGTCACCAGGCCGCGTCAGGAGGGGCCGGACCACCCAGGAACCGGCTCGCGGCCCTGACAGCCGTGCTCGAAGCGCACTTCGACCGGTGAGT
Organism: Streptomyces sp. NPDC014623; assembly: GCF_043088245.1. Taxonomy (NCBI): domain Bacteria; kingdom Bacillati; phylum Actinomycetota; class Actinomycetes; order Kitasatosporales; family Streptomycetaceae; genus Streptomyces; species Streptomyces sp. NPDC014623. Next base: position 268,211 of record NZ_JBIBZU010000007.1, read on the forward strand.
CGCTCGCCCGTACCGGCCGGCGCCGGAACGGCTCCTGGACCCGGCGCCATGGACACGGCGTTCCTGTGACCGGTCTGGAACCCGTCGCCGACGACGGCGCGACCGGGACGGTCGTCCACTTCCGCCCGACCGGGCACCTGTGTGAGGCGAGCGGTTCTCCGGACGCGCTCGCGCCCGTGGCCCTGCCATGACCACGGCTCGCCGTCGGAGTCGGGCATGAGGCGGATCGGCGGCATGCGACGGCTGCCACGTCGCGCCCGCCCGGGTGACCCGCCCCGCCCGGCCCGGGTCCGTCGGCCGAAGCGTACGCGGAGCGGGACCGGCGGGCGGATGACCGCGAGGCTCCGGCCGCGGTCATCCGCCCGCTCCGTCCCGGGGCCGGCGGCGCCGGCCTGCAGAGCGAGGGCGCGCCCTCGACCTCCCCAGGTTTCGGACGCGCCCTTTCGCCCCTGCGCGCAGGGGCGACCGTCACGACTCCTGCCCCCGATCCACCCCGGTACACCGGTCTGCCCGCGTACGCTCCCACCCGGTCCCGCCGCTCCCCGCCCCAGGGCTGACACCTCGGCCTCACGGGCTCGAAGTCCGTGAAAACCCCGGCGCAGGGCCCGCAGCACGGAATCCGGCGGCGCCGGCGCATGTGCGTCAGGCCAGGAGAGCGCCGAGGAGCATCCCGCCGACCAGGCCGACAGCGCTGACCACGAGAGCGGGGACGGCGAGCCGCTCGTGCCGGACGGTCTTGGCGATGACAGCCAGGATCACGCCGATCACACCGAAGACGATCGGGAGGAAGAGCAGCGAGATCACGCCCAGCACCATCGCGATGATGCTCAGCACGTTGCCGGTCGCCGTGCCCTGCGGTGCGCCGTGGGGCTGCTGCCCGGTCGGTCGGTCGCCATACTGTGTCGACATCTGCCTCTCCTTCGAGCGATCGCCCTGAGCCCGGTCCCGGATGGACCGGCGCACCTTACGAGTGCCCCCAAATCCCTTGGCAACACAGCGGCTTGTCGCCCGGCCCCCCGCGAGGGAGATCCTCTGCGGACCGGTTCCCGGCCGGTGAGGACCTTGGCCTCGAAGGAACGGACCCGCCGGGCGGAGACGTCGAGGCGGCACCGGAGCCGCGTGGCCACTCGTCAGGAGCGAGCACTAGGGTGCGATGTGAGGTACGTGCGTGTCTATCCGGATATCTGAGCACCGGGCTCGGGATCCACGCCGCGTACCGGAAGGGGACAGAACCGTGCATGGCGAGTACAAGGTGCCCGGCGGCAAGCTCGTCGTCGTGGATCTGGACGTCGAGGGAGGCGTGCTGCGCGACGTGCGCGTCGCCGGGGACTTCTTCCTGGAGCCCGACGAGGCGATCCTGTCGGTCGACAGGGCTCTGGAAGGCGCCCCTTCCTCCACGGACGCCGCAGGCCTTGCTGCCCGGATCACGGCGGCACTGCCCGAGTCGACCGTCATGCTCGGGCTCACCGCGGAGGGCATCGGCATCGCTGTCCGGCGGGCCCTGGCCCACGCCGCCGAGTGGAGCGACTTCGACTGGCAGCTGGTGCACATGGGACCCCAGGCCCCGGCCCTGCACATGGCTCTGGACGAGGTCCTCACCGCCGAGGTGGCCGCCGGGCGACGGGCGCCCACGTTGCGGGTCTGGGAATGGGCTTCGCCCGCTGTGGTCATCGGCAGCTTCCAGTCGCTTCGGAACGAGGTGGACCCCGTAGGGGCGGCGGCGCACGGAATGACCGTGGTACGCCGTATCTCCGGTGGCGGAGCCATGTTCGTGGAGCCCATGAGCACGATCACCTACTCCCTGTCCGTGCCGGAATCGCTCGTGTCGGGCCTCTCGTTCGCCGACAGTTACGCATATCTCGACGACTGGGTCCTGGGCGCGCTCGGTGACATGGGAATCAAGGCCTGGTACCAGCCCCTCAACGACATCGCCACCGACGCCGGCAAGATCGCGGGCGCCGCCCAGAAACGTGTCGTCGGTCCTGACGGCGGCCCTGGGGCCGTCCTGCACCACGTGACCATGTCGTACGACATCGACGCCGGGAAAATGCTCGAGGTCCTGCGCATCGGCAAGGAGAAGATGTCCGACAAGGGCACCAGGAGCGCCAGGAAGCGCGTCGACCCGCTCCGCCGCCAGACCGGCCTCGCCCGTGAGCAGGTGATCGAGAACATGATCGCCTCCTTCCGTGGGCGCTACGGGCTGACCACCGGCGAAGTCACCGCGGAGGAGCTGGCCCGGGCGGAGGAGCTGGTGCGGACGAAGTTCGCCACCGAGGAGTGGACCGCGCGGGTGCCGTAGGCGCCGCCCCTGCCGCACAGCCGGTCCCCGGCGGGCCTGACCGCGGAGCGCCCGGTTCTCAGTCCCCGGGCGGGCGGGCGAGGGAGACCAGCGCGTCGACGTGGGCGAGGCCGCTCTCCGCAGCGATCTCATCGAGAGTCTGGGCGGCCCGGACCGTCGTCAGCCGCACGCTGCCGGACCGTCCGGTCGTGAAACCGTGCACGGCGGGTCTCGGCAGGCTGTTGTACGCCCAGGGCGTCGAGAAGTAGTAAGCGCCGGTGTCGTACAGGACGACGAGGTCGCCCTCCTCCAGCTCCGGGAGTTCCCGGCCGTGGGCGACGACGTCGCCGGCGAAGCAGCAGGGGCCCGCGATGTCCTGGCACAGCGGGGCGCCGGTCCGGGGATCGCCCCCGGCGTCGAAGGCGCCGATCCGCAGCGGCCACGCGTCGGGCATCAGGACGGTACGCGTGGCCGTCTGTGCTCCCGCGTGGGTGACGGCGATGCGCCGGCCGCCGGCCTCCTTGACGTACTCCACGCGGGCACCGATGAACCCGTTCTTCGCGAGCAGTGAGCGGCCGAACTCCGTGACCAGCGCGTAGCGGCCGTCGAAGAGGCCCGGGACGGCCGCGCCGAGCATCCGGGTGTGCGCGGCGAAGGTCGGGCGCGTCTCGTCGCCGTCGAAGTTGACCGGGAGTCCGCCACCGATGTCGAGGCTCGTGATCTGCCGGGTGCCCAGGGTCCGGTTGATCTCCTCGGCCAGCCGGTACGTCTCCGCGACGCCCTCCGCGATGAGGGCCGGCGGGCATCCCTGGGAGCCGACGTGCGCGTGGAGGCGGGTCAGCCACGGGCGGTCGGCGAAAGCCCTCACCACACGGTCGCGCGCACCGGGATCGCGGAGCGCCACGCCGAACTTCGAGGTCGCGGTGGCGGTGCTCATCGCCCCGATGGAGCCGCCGCCGACCTGCGGGTTGACGCGCAGGCCGACGACCGACGTGCTCCCCGCCGGGCGGAGTGCGTCGATGCGGCGCAGTTCGCCGAGGTTGTCGGCGTTGACCGCGACGCCCAGGGCGAGGGCCTCACTGATCTCCTGCCGGGTCTTGGCGGGCGAGTCGAGGACGATCCGCGAGGGCGCGACACCGGCGTCGAGCGCGATGCGCAGCTCTCCCGGACTCGCCACCTCGCAGCCCATGCCGAGCCCGGCGAGCAACCGCAGCACGGGTGTCAGGGAGGCCGCCTTGACGGCGAAGGTGTGGAGGACTTCCGGGGCGTGGGCGAAGGCGGCGTGCAGGCTCGTGACCGAGGCCCGGATGCCGTCCGTGTCGAGGAACCCGGCGACCGGCTGATCCTCCCCGACGAGCCCGGTGGCGACGGCCCGGCGCAGTACGGCGGAGACGCGCTGGGCGGAAGTGAGGGGAGCGGTACCGGAGCTGTCGGACGCCGGAAGGGCGGCCGGTTCCGGAGAGGTGCCGTCGGCAGATGTCACGGGAGGACCTTTCGGTGGGACCGTGCCACGTGTGCGGAAGCGGCGTGGCGGGACGGTGACAGGATGGCCGCCGCATTCCCCGCCTGTCTTCACCGCCGGGGACGAAGCAACGCCGGCAGGCCGGATCCCGGCCGCGGTCTCCCACATGATCCCGGTCAGGTGCGCCGTCGGGGCGCGGACCTGGCGCGTGTCGTGGTCGTCGGGGTCGGTGCCGAAGCGTTCACGTGCCCGGCCCGGCCGGTATCGGAGGGTGCCCGGGTGCGCGGCCTCGCGCCTGGCGGCCCGGAGGAGGTCCCCCGCGGTCCCGGGGCAGGGCGCGGGGGAGCGCATCCGGCCCGCCGCCCGCCGCGAGGCCCGTGCGGATCGGTTCGTGGGGGCCGGCGGCCCTGACGGGGCCGCGAGTCCCCGGTGGCGGAGTCCGCCATGCTGCCGCTGGCGCGGACCCGGTCGCGGACCGCAGCGGTGCGGGATGCCCGCCCCGGCCCACCTGGTCCGCCCGTTCCGCGCGGGCGAGCAGCGCGGTTCCGCGTTCCCCGGCCGCGGCCAGGACTTCCGCCGGCACGGGCGCCCCCTCCGGGCCGTCCCTGGTGTCGTGCGCCGAGGACGCGGGCGAGGCCGGAGGGCCGCACGCACGACCGCCCCGGCGGGCGGACGGCCTGCCGGGGCGGTCGTGCGTGCGGTGTGCGGCCCGGGGATCAGCCCAGGGTCGCGATGGCCTTGTTGAAGGTGGCCGACGGACGCATCACGGCCTCCGCCTTCGCCGGGTCGGGCTGGTAGTAGCCACCGATGTCGGCCGGCTTGCCCTGGACGGCGATCAGCTCGTCGACGATGGTCTGCTCCTGCTCGGACAGCGTCCTGGCGAGCGGCCCGAACGCCTCGGCGAGCGCGGCGTCGTCGGTCTGCCGCGCCAGCTCCTGGGCCCAGTACAGCGCCAGGTAGAAGTGGCTGCCACGGTTGTCGATGCCACCGAGCTTGCGGCTCGGGGACTTGTCCTCGTTGAGGAAGGTGCCCGTCGCCCGGTCCAGGGTGTCGGCGAGCACCTTGGCGCGCGCGTTGCCCGTGGTGGTGGCCAGGTGCTCGAAGCTGACCGCGAGGGCGAGGAACTCACCCAGGCTGTCCCAGCGCAGGTAGTCCTCCTTGACCAGCTGCTGGACGTGCTTGGGCGCGGAGCCGCCGGCGCCCGTCTCGAACAGTCCGCCGCCGTTCATGAGCGGGACGACCGAGAGCATCTTCGCGCTGGTGCCCAGCTCGAGGATGGGGAACAGGTCGGTGAGGTAGTCACGGAGCACGTTGCCGGTCACCGAGATGGTGTCCTCGCCACGGCGGATGCGCTCCAGGGAGAAGGCCGTGGCCTCCTCCGGCGTCCGGATGGAGATGTCCAGGCCGTCGGTGTCGTGGTCGGCCAGGTAGGTGTTGACCTTGGCGATGAGGTTGGCGTCGTGCGCGCGGCCCTCGTCGAGCCAGAACACGGCCGGGTTGCCGGTCGCGCGGGCGCGGGTGACGGCGAGCTTGACCCAGTCCTGGATCGGGAGGTCCTTGGTCTGGCACATCCGGAAGATGTCACCGGCGCCGACGGCCTGCTCCAGCACGACGTCGCCGTTGCCGTCGAGGACCCGCACCGTGCCGGTGGCGGGCACCTCGAAGGTCTTGTCGTGGCTGCCGTACTCCTCGGCCTTCTGCGCCATCAGGCCGACGTTGGGCACCGAGCCCATCGTCGACGGGTCGAAGGCGCCGTTGGCGCGGCAGTCGTCGATGACGACCTGGTAGACGCCCGCGTAGCTGCTGTCGGGCAGGACCGCGAGGGTGTCGGCCTCGTTGCCGTCCGGACCCCACATGTGGCCGGACGTACGGATCATGGCCGGCATGGACGCGTCGACGATGACATCGCTCGGCACGTGCAGGTTGGTGATGCCCTTGTCGGAGTCGACCATCGCCAGGGCGGGCCCCTCGGCGAGCTCGGCCTCGAAGGACGCCTTGATCTCGGCGCCGACGTCCGGCAGGGAGTCGAGGCCCTTGAGGATGCCGCCGAGGCCGTCGTTCGGGGTCAGTCCGGCCGCCGCGAGCGCGTCGCCGTACTTGGCGAAGGTGTTCGGGAAGAAGGCGCGGACCACGTGGCCGAAGATGATCGGGTCGGAGACCTTCATCATCGTGGCCTTCAGGTGTACGGAGAACAGCACGCCCTCGGCCTTGGCGCGCGCGACCTGGGCGGTGAAGAACTCGCGCAGTGCGGCGACGCGCATGACGGCCGCGTCCACGACCTCACCCGCGAGGACGGGGACGGACTCGCGCAGCACGGTGGTGCTGCCGTCGTCGCCCGCGAGCTCGATGCGCAGCGAGCCGGCCTCGGAGATGACGACCGACTTCTCCGTCGAGCGGAAGTCGTCGACGCCCATGGTGGCGACGTTCGTCTTCGAGTCGGCGGTCCAGGCGCCCATGCGGTGCGGGTGCGCCTTGGCGTAGTTCTTGACCGACGCGGGGGCGCGGCGGTCGGAGTTGCCCTCACGCAGGACGGGGTTCACCGCGCTGCCCTTGACCTTGTCGTACCGCGCGCGGACGTCCCTGTCCTCGTCGGTCTGCGGGTCGTCCGGGTAGTCCGGAAGCGCGTAGCCCTGCGCCTGGAGCTCTGCGATCGCGGCCTTCAGCTGCGGGATCGAGGCCGAGATGTTGGGCAGCTTGATGATGTTCGCGCCGGGAGTCCTGGCCAGCTCGCCGAGCTCGGCGAGCGCGTCATCGATACGCTGTTCGGCCTCGAGACGCTCCGGGAAACCGGCGATGATGCGCCCCGCCAGGGAGATGTCGCGGCGCTCCACCGTGACGCCTGCGGTCGAGGCGTACGCCTCGATGACGGGCAGGAACGAGTACGTCGCCAGGGCAGGGGCCTCGTCGGTGTGCGTATAGATGATGGTCGAGTCAGTCACCGGGTGCTCCGCTCCACGTCTGCAACATTGCTTGACATCAAGATATCTCGTGACCGGTCCCCTCTCCACAGTGGCCCGCGCCCCTTCCGGCGGAACCGGCCACTCAGGTCCGGCGGGGCGGGGAGTACCGGGGTCCTGCGCGCTTCGGCCGGCCCGGACTCGTACGCGAGGACGGCCGGCCGGGCCCGGCCACGGGCGGCGGTCTCCTCGCCGGCCGGGCCCCCGGGGCGCCCTGCCGCGAGCCGGGTGCGGGGCGTCAGCGCCCGTCGGCCGGCGGCACCCCCGGGACCGGCGGCCGGTGCTCGTACCAGCGCCGGTCGGCCTCCAGCTGTGCGGCGAGCGAGATGAGCCGGGCCTCGCTGCGGGAGGGGCCGAGGAGCTGGGCGCCGAGAGGCAGACCGTCGTGGGTGAAGCCCGCCGGGACGTTGACACCGGGCCAGCCGAGGACGTTCCAGGGCCAGGCGTAGGGGCAGGCCGAGGTCATCGCGAGTTCGGTGCGCCAGGCGCTGAGGTGGTCGAACGCCCCCACCCGTGGCGGCGGGGCGGCCGTGGTCGGGGTGAGCAGCACGTCGTATCCGTCGCGGGCCGTGTCGAAGAAGGCGCCGATCCTGGCGTGCTGGCGCACCTCCCGGGCGCGGGCGGCCCGCACGATCCGGCCGCCCAGACGGGTCCCGGTGCGCAGGGCACTGCGGGTCCGCGGGTCCAGGAGCCCGGGCTCGGGATGCAGCGCGGCGAGCTCGGCGATACCGGCGGTGGCCCGGGGGACGAAGGAGAGGCCGATCAGTCCGTAGCGGGGGCGCGCCTCCTCCACGTGGTGACCGAGCCGGGCGAGGGTTTCGGCGAGAGCGGTGACGGCGCGCAGGATCTCCGGGTGGGGCGCGTTGCGGGTGAGGGTGAACGGAGCCCCCAGGGAGAGGCCGATGCGCAGCCTGCCCGGGTCGCGGCGGGCCGCGGCGGACGCGTCGACGGCGGGCGGGCGGTGCGGGTCACGGGGGTGCGGTCCGGCCGCGGCGTCCAGGAGGAGGGCGGCGTCCGCGACGGTACGGGCGAGGGGGCCGTTGACCGTGAGGCCCTGGAAGGCGTCGCCGCGGGGGTGGACGGAGATCCGGCCGCGCTGCGGTTTGATGCCGACGAGATGGGTCCAGGCGGCGGGGATACGGATGGAGCCCGCCCCGTCCGAGCCCAGGGCAGCCGGGACGAGCCCGGCGGCGACGGCCGCCGCGGAGCCGCCGGACGACCCGCCGGGCGTGTGTGCGGTGCTCCAGGGGTTGCGGGTGATGCCGAAGGCCGGGCCTTCGGTGAAGGCCCACTGCCCCAGCTCGCAGGAGTTGGTCTTCCCGACGACGACGGCCCCGGCGGCCCGGAGCCTGCGGACGGCCTCGCTGTCGTCGGTGGCGGGCGGCAGCGCGCCGTCGCAGCCGAAGTAGGTGGGCATGCCGGCGACATCGGTGTCGTCCTTGACGGCCACCGGCACCCCGAGCAGCGGAAGCCGCTCCCCCGCTTCGAGCCGCCGGTCGGCCTCGGCCGCCTCGGCGAGCGCGGCTTCCCTGCGCAGCTGCCGGAAGGCGTTGAGGGTGTGGCGGCTCGCCTCGATGCGCGCGAACGCCGCACCGACCAGCGCGGACGAGGTCGTCCGGCCATCGGCGAGCTCCCGGGCGCAGTCGGCGAGCCCGGGCTGTACGGGCGGATCCACCGGTCCGGCCGGCCCGGTCCGCTCCGTGGGGTCTGCTGAGGACATCGCCACCGCCTCTTCGCGTCCGCCGGAGCACCGGCCCCGGGGCCCGCCCGGAGTCCGCCCGAGCATGCCTACTGGAGAGTAATCAGGCGTGGAGACCCGCTCAAGGGCACCGCGCAAGGATCGGAACCCGTCTCCCACCGCCCGGCGAAGGACCCTGCGGGAGCCGGGCGTCCGGCCACGGGGAACTACGGCCGTACGTGGATCTCGCCGATCCCCGAACCGAGGCCGGCGCAGTGGGCGGTCGACTGCCCGGAGGCACCCGGTCGCAGGGTGACGCGCTCACCGTCCACGTCGGGAGACCAGCCGCAGACCAGGTGCACCCAGAAGGTCTGCGTGGTCGAGCCGTTGTTCCTGCAGAGCGCGTAACCGGTGTAGTCGTCGATCGCGTGCTTGCCGGTGTCGCACGACAGTCCGGGCGGGACGGCGGCCACGGGCGTGACGGCCACCGCCGCGGTAGCCGGTACCGCCAGCGCGGCGATCAGGCCGACGACTGCGGCACCCCGTGCCGGCGTGCGGACGGCGGCCCTCATGAACAGCTTCTCCATGTCTCCCCTTGGCTCCGGTGATCCCGGTCGGATTCCGGCGATCTCCAGGGCAGCTCCTCCCCCACTCTCCGTAGCCGAAAACAGCGCCGAACATCACCCTCCGTACACCCGCCCCACCGGGCGTGCAACCGTACGCGGGCGTACGCTCGCCAGTAGGGGTGAACCCGGTCGAAAAGGTCCTGAGCAGGGATGTTTCCGAGGAGGCGCCGTGACAGGACAGCGCATCGCCAGGCGTGCTGCCGCCTGCGCGGCTGTGGCCGTACTCGCCGCCACCGGCGGTACGGCGGCGCAGGCGGGCGACGACATCGACTCGCTGCCCGCCGAGCAGATCGCCGAGCGCTCACGGAAAGCCCTGCTGGACGTCCGGTCCGTGCATCTGCGCGCGCGGGGCGACCTCGGGGAGAACCGCTCCCCGATGACGTCGGACCTCAGTCTGGACCGCAGCGGCAACTGTGCGGGTGATGTCGACCTCGGCGAGGACAGGGGTTCGGTCGAGATCGTCAAACGGGGCGACGACGTCTGGCTGAAGCCCGACACCGACTTCTGGGAGAACCAGGTTCCGATCGGCGGGCAGGCATTCGAGGACGTCCTTGCCGGGCGCTACATGAAGGGCTCCGCCTCGGACCCCAGGCTGCGGCCCGTCGTGGAGGCCTGCGATCTGGACACCTTCCGCGAACTGGTCGCCGACGACGCCGGCACGGCCGCCGGGGCGTTCACCAAGGGCGAGGTGACCAGGGTCGACGGCGTGAGGACCGTCCCGGTCACCCGGGCCCTCCACGGCCAGGAGCTGACGACGTACGTGAAGACAGGGGGCGAGCACCACCCGGTGCGGATCACCGTGCGGGGCGACGGGGCGGACGCGGCCGTGGACTTCTCCGGCTTCGACGAGCCGGTGCCCGCGGCCACACCGTCCGCGGACGAGACGGTCGACGTCAGCACGGTTCTCGGCCGGAAACCGGCGCAGTCCTGAACCCCGGCTCAGCACCGGGTACAGCACGAGCGGGGGTGAGGATCGCGTCCGAGCGCGACGGAGAGACGTACGGGAAGCACACTTCGGCCACTCAGGTGCCGCCTCCGCAGGTCCTTTCGGCCCCGGCGCGGAGGCCGGGGTCCCGGCTGCGGTCCGTGGTGGCCCCTGGGGTGGAGCAGGGGCATGCCCGCGTACGGGAGGAGGACGCCGTTCCACCCCGAGGCCGGACGGCTGACACTGCGGTCGTGGACCGGGCCGGACGCCGCCGGTGCCGCCGCCCCTCCGCACGTCCCGGTCCCACCCACGCGAGCCGCCCGTGGGCCGGCCTCCGCGTCCCGGCGGCGAGTCCGACGGGCGGGGGGCGGGACGGCAGCGGTCGCGGTGGCGCGCCCCTTCTCCTGGGGGAGGGCGCCCTGCGGGCTCGGAGGCCCGGCGTCCGGGCGGTCGCCGCGGATGCGTGTGGGTCAGGCGGCCAGTGCGGGAATGACCGTGGAGCCGTAGGCGTCGATGGTCGCCTCCCGCGCGTCGTGCATGTTGTAGACGGCGAACTGGTCGACGCCCAGTTCGCGCAGGACCCGGAGCTTCTCGATGTGGGCCTCGGCCGGCCCCAGCAGACAGAAGCGGTCCACGATCTCGTCGGGGACGAAGGCGGTGTCCGGGTTCCCGGTGCGGCCGTGATGGCTGTAGTCGTAGCCGGAGCGTCCGGCGATGTACGCCGTGAGGGCCTCGGGCACGAGGCCGGAGTGCTCCCCGTACCGGGACACGAGGTCGGCCACGTGGTTGCCGACCATGCCGCCGAACCAGCGGCACTGTTCGCGGGCGTGATCCAGGTCCTCACCCACGTAGGCGGGCGCGGCGACGCAGACGGTGACGGAATCCGGGTCGCGCCCGGCTGCGGAGGCCGCGTCGCGTACCGCCTTGACCATCCACTCCGTGAGGTAGGGATCGGCCAGTTGGAGGATGAAGCCGTCGGCCTTCTCCCCGGCCAGTGCGAGGGCCTTGGGGCCGTACGCGCCCATCCAGACGGGCAGTCTGCCGTCCTTCACCCACGGGATGCGCACCGGCCGGCCGCCGATGGTGGCCTCCCGGCCCTCCGCGAGGTCCCGGATCACCTCGATGGCCTCACCCAGCCTGGCCAGCGTGTCGGGCTCGCGGCCCGCCACCCTCATCGCGGAATCTCCCCGCCCGATGCCGCAGACGGTGCGGTTGCCGTACATCTCGTTGAGCGTGGCGAAGGTGGAGGCGGTGACCTCCCAGGTCCGGGTCCCCGGGTTCGTGACCATCGGGCCGACGACCATACGCTCGGTGTGCTCGAGGATCCGGCTGTGGATGACGAACGGCTCCTGCCACAGCACCGCCGAGTCGAAGGTCCATCCGTAGCGGAACCCGTTCCGTTCCGCGCGGCGCATGAGTCCGACGACGGCCGAGGCGGGCGGGTCGGTCTGGAGGACGAGTCCGAAATCCATGACGGATGCTCCTACTCGAAGTACTGGCACATGGCGTGCGGGTACGGATGCCGTGGCCGGACCGGCGGATGAGCCGCCCGCTCGCGTACGCCGGACGGTCGGCGCGCGGGCGGAAGGGCTGCGGGCGGTGCTCTCGGCGAGGTGCTCCGGGCAGAGCTTTCCACATCGGGCAGCGCCCGGCCTGCTGCCACGGCTGATCGGAACGCGAGTCGCGGGGGGACAATCCTGGACTGCTTCCCGGGCTTTGGGAAGGGGGAGTCTACGCGCGAAGCCTCCGTGTGCGCGGAGCGTGGACGGCGGGCCCCGGCGCCCGCGCCTGACGGACGACGAGGACCGGCGCCCGGGGGTCCCCGGAGCCCCGCGCTCCCCTCCGCCGGGCCGGGGGGGGTGTTCCGCGCGACTTCTGTACCACCGAGGGCCACCGCTCCCCGCGGCGGCACACCGCCGAACACTTCGTGACGGCCGCCCCGGGGCCTGTCCGATTCCCGGGTGACGGGACGCCCTTCGGCGTACGGGCAGGGGCCTCCGGCCGGGGAGGCGGAGCCGGATGTCCACCACGGCGCCGGTCCCTCCGGCGGGCGCCGCGCCGGAACCGAGCGCGTCGGCGAGACAGCGGCAGGCTCCGCCCCGGCCCCACGGAGTCGAGGGCGCCCCGGTTCCGCTCGCCTCACCCGCCCAGGGCGGTCCCACAGCTGTCCGCCCGGTACGCCGGGACCCCGAAGGCCGCAAGCCGTCCCGGGCCCGCGACGCCGGTACGAGCCACCCGGAATCCGCCATTGGCCCCACAGGGCGCGCCTCCCGGCGAGGCGTGCACGGCCACTCTCCGTGCCCACACCCCATCATGGCGTTGTCGTGCGGGAACAGCCCTCCACGCCCTCATGTGAAGGCGACTGCACACGACCTTCACCTTACGACCACTTTCGGCCGCACCGTGCGCGTGGTGATTCTCAGGGTGCAGACGGTACGTCGGGGCCGTGCCTAACCTCCCGGGCCATGAGATTCACTCGCACGAGACGCCTCGGTCTCGCCACGATCATCGCTCTCGCCCTCGCCCTCTTCGGCCTGACGCCCTCCGCGAGCGCCGCCGCGCCGGCCCCCGCCGAGCTCTCGTTCAGCACCGACGCCGCCACCACCACACCCGGCGGCACAGTGAACCTGTCGATGACGCTCAAGAACAACCAGACGTACGACATCTGGTTCATCTACCAGACCATCGACCCGACCTGGCTGACCACCCAGCGCCCCGACCTCAAGTACAGCTTCACCGGCTGCAGTCTGGCGACGGACACCGGGGCCGTCCCGTGTTCCGGCACCGGACCGGCCGACCTCGGGGGCAACTACGGCACCACCATCGCGCCCGGCCAGAGCCGCACCGTCACCCTGACCCTGCAGGTCGCCGCCGACTCCGGCTGCAACGGCAACATCGGCTTCTACTCCTACTTCTACGCCGAGTTCAGCGACAGCACCAGCCTCAGCGGCGGTCCGGTCCACACACCGGAGACCCGCGTGCTGTGCGCGTGACCGCGCCCCTGTGCGCCCCGGACGGCGCACGCCCCCGCTGAGCGGGGATCTCATGGACGAAGACGGCGGCCGGCCCCTGCTCCACGCCGGCCGTCGCCGCCATGCCGCCCCCCGAAGTGACTTGATCCAGCTCCACACCGGCCGGCGTTTCGGTCCGGACCGCTGACCTCCCGACTCCACGCCATCCGGCGGCCTCCGGCCCGCCGTCCGCCTTCCGCAGCAGCACACGGGCGGTACGGGCCGGCTCCACCCCGACGGCCAGCGGCGCCGCCCCGCTCGTGACGGACTCCCTGTCACATCGACAGACACATACGTTTTTCCGCCAAGTCCCCTTTCGGGCGCACAAAAACTCCACACAGACCTCACTATGTGACACGACGGATAAGTCGACGACCGGCGCCTCAGGGGGGGCGACGGCGTGGTCGTGGGGGTGGGGCAGGCTCCGGCAGGAGCCCGGCCTCCCCTGCCCTGGGGAGGGGTTTCCACCGCATGAAGCGGACCATTCGCACCACCGCGCTCGTGATGGGCGCGTTGATGGCAGTCATCGGGCTGCCGGCTGCCACGGCCCAGGCGGACGATCCGGCACCGCGCATCGATCTGCGCGTGCTGGTCGTGAGCGACGGGGGGCCGTCGACCGACGCCATCGCCGCCGAACTGGAGAACGCCGGGACGCCGTACACCGAGGTCGACCTGCAGGACGCGGACCGGGCCGTGATCGACGCGGGCTTCCTCGCGGACACGGTCGAGGGCCGGCCGCGTGCGAAGTACCAGGCCGTCGTCCTGCCCAACGACAACCCGTTCCCGACGGGATCCGCCGAGATGGCGGCCCTCGTGGCCTACGAGCGGACGTACTCGATCCCGCAGGTCGACGCCTACACCTACGCGCGTCCGCAGGTGGGGCTCAACGCGGCGGTCGGCACCGGCTACGCCGGCAGCATCGACGGGGTGCGGGCCGAGGTGACGCAAGCCGGGAAGGCCGGGGCCTTCGGCTATCTGGAGGGCGCCGTCCCGTTCGAGGACAACTCCCCCACCGTGGGCGAGTCCTACGCCTACCTCTCGACGCCGGCGGCGGGCGCCGACTTCGTCCCCTACGTCCAGGCGGCCATCCCCGGCAGGCCGACGAAGGGTTCCCTGGTCGGTGAGTACCGGCACGACGGGCGGCGCGAACTCGTGGTCACCTTCGTCTACAACCGGTACCAGCAGCAGTACCGGCTGCTGGCCCGGGGCATCGTGGAGTGGATGACCGGCGGGGTGCACCTCGGCGCCGACCGCAACTACTTCGCGGTCCACGTCGACGACGTCCTCGCCGCCGACGACCGCTGGGACTCCGCGCTCAACTGCACCCCCGGCGACGTGGACTGCCAGCCGGGCGAGGGCACCCCGAACCCCATCCGCATGGTCCCGGCCGACGTCGACCACGCGACAGCCTGGCAGAACAGCCGCGAATTCACCTTCGACTTCGCCTACAACGCCTCCGGCACCGTGGACCACCGCGAGGACAACGGGGGCCATGACGCCCTCGCCGACAAGCTGATGTCCGACCGCGACCGGTTCCGATGGATCAACCACACCTACACCCATGCCTTCCTGGGCTGTGTCCAGGACACCGCCGTGGTGCCGTGGAAGTGCGCGACGAACGCGGACGGCTCCACCCGGTGGGTCGGCCGGAACGAGATCGCCGACGAGATCGCGGCCAACGAGGCGTGGGGCGAGGCTGCCGGACTCCCCCTCCTGAGCGAGGAGCTGGTCACCGGGGAGCACTCCGGCCTGAAGGTGGCCCCGCAGCAGCCGGTGGACAACCCCAACCTGGGGCCCGCCCTCGCGGACACGGGCATCGAGTGGCTGGGCTCGGACAACTCCCGGGACCCCGTGCAGCGCCGGGTCGGCACCGCCACGACCGTCTCCCGCTATCCGATGAACGTCTTCTACAACGCCGGGCGGGCGGCCGAACAGGTCGACGAGTACAACTGGATCTACACCGGCCGCGCCCAGGGCGGCAGCGGGATCTGCGAGGACAACCCCGCCACCTCCACCTGCCTGGACGCGCCGCTGGACATCGCCACCGGCTATACCGAGCACATCGTGCCGCTGGAGACCCGGATCGCGCTGGGGCACGTCCTCGCCAACGATCCCAAGCCGCACTTCATCCACCAGTCGAACCTCGCCGAGGACCGCATCGCCTACCCGGTGCTCGACGGTGTGCTCGCCGGCTACGACGCCCTGTTCACCGACGACACCCCCGTGGTGAATCTCCGCATGAAGGACATCGGCGTCGAGATGCGGCGCCGGGCCGCCTGGCAGGCCGCCCTCGACGCGGGCCAGGTCACCGCCTACCGGATCGGCGACAGCGTGACCGTGCGGACGCCCGACGGCGTGGCGCTCACGGCCACCATGCCCGTCGGTACCCAGCACGGCGGCGCGGGCTTCGGGACCGCCTACGCCGGCGCCGTCTCCGGCTGGGCCTCGGCCGACGGCCTGCCGTACACCCTGGACCTGCCCACGTCCGCCGGTGCGCCGGCCGGGCCGGACGGAACCCCCGCCGTGACCGGCGCACCGGCGGTCACCGCGCCCCGGACCGAGGTGCCGGCCGGCGTCGAGGAGCGAGTCCCCTACGCCGCGGAGCGCTGACAGGCGTACGCCCTTCCTGTCCCGGCCGCCGGCGCGGCGGCCGGGCCGGCGGCCGGGACCCCCGGGCCCGGCACACCCCCACTTCACGGCCGTGGAGCACTCTGATGCACTTTCGCCACGGCGCGCGACACCCCGGCACGTCGCGCGTCACCCTGCTCACCGAAGGCACCTACCCGCACAGTCACGGCGGTGTGAGCGTCTGGTGCGACCAGCTCGTCACCGGCATGCCCGACATCGTCTTCGACGTGACCGCGGTCACCGGAACCGGCCGTGAACCGGTCGTCTGGGACGTCCCCGCCCACGTCGGCCACATCGTCTCCGTTCCCATGTGGGGCCCTGCCCCGGACGGGCGCGCCCCGCGCGGGCGCCGTCTCGGGCGGCTCACCGAGTCCTACGAGCGGTTCGTGACCGCTCTGCTCGACCCGCACGCCGAGGACGGCTTCGGCCCCGCCCTGTACGCGCTCGCGCGGGCCGCCGAAGACGGCCTGCTCAGCCCGTTCCTGCGCGGGGACCGGGCCATCGGCATCCTGACGGCCCTGTGGAACCGGCCGGGCCTCGCGGTCCGCGAGGCCCGGCCGACGCTGCAGGACGCCGTGACCGCGACCACGCTGCTGGAGCACGCGCTGCGGCCGCTGGCCGCGCCGTTCCCGGAGTCGGGTGTGGCGCACGCGGTCAGCGGCGGTGTGGCCGTCCTGCCGGGCCTCGCCGCGCTGGAACGGCACGGCGTGCCGCTGCTGCTCACCGAGCACGGTGTCTACCTGCGCGAGCGCTACCTCGGATACCGCACCGCTCCCTACCGGTGGCCGGTGAAGGCCCTCGTGCTGGGCTTCTTCCGGCTGCTGGCGGAGGAGACGTACCGGAGGGCCGCCCTGATCACCCCGGGCAACCGCTACAACCGGCTCTGGGAGGAGCGGGGTGGTGCCGCGCCCGATTCGATCCGGACGGTCTACAACGGCGTGGACCCCGCCGCGTTCCCGCCCGCCGGCCCCGAGCCGGCCGATCCCGTGCTCAGCTGGGCCGGCCGTGTCGACCCGATCAAGGACCTGGAGACCCTGATCCGTGCCTTCGCCCTCGTACGGGCGCGGGTGCCCGCCGCGCGGCTGCGCCTGTTCGGCGGGACACCGCGCGGCGGGGAGGGGTACCGCGACCGGTGCGAGGCACTGGCCGCGGAGCTGGGCCACGCCGACGCGGTCACCTTCGAGGGCCGCGTCGAGGACATCAGGAACGCCTACGCGGCGGGCAACGTCGTGATGCTCTCCAGCATCAGCGAGGGCTTCCCCTTCACCCTGATCGAGGCCATGTCCTGCGGGCGGGCGACCGTGTCCACGGACGTGGGCGGCGTACGGGAGGCGGTCGGTGACACCGGTCTCGTGGTGCCGCCCCGCGATCCGGCCGCGATGGCCGCGGCGGCCCTGGAGCTGCTGGCCGACGCCGGGCGGCGCCGGAGGATGGGCGAGGCGGCCCGGCTCAGGGTGATCGAGCAGTTCACCCTCCGGCAGACCGTCGACACCTTCCGCTCCATCTATCTGGAGCTGTCGTCGTCCGGCGGCCGGAGCGGGCTCGTGGCCGTCGGGGAGCGCGCGCCGGCGTCGGCGGGCAGGTCACCGGTGAGGAGCGCGGCCGGATGAGCGGGCCCATGTCGCTGGAGCCGGGCGGCGCGGAACAGGACACCCTTGCCCTGCGCCTCGCCGACGACCGCCCTCCCTCTCCGCGCCTCACCGATCAGCACATGTTGGCCCTGGTCCTGCCCGGCCACGGAGCGCGCCGCGACGCGGTGGACGGGCTCGCCGCCGAACTGGCCGACCGCGTCGCGCCCGCGGTTCACCCTTATGAGGTCGCCGCGCTGCTGGAGTCCGAGGGGCTCACCGGCGAGATGATCCGCAAGACGTACGGGCACGCCGATCTGTTCTCGCTGGCGACCGCGTTGTACCAGCGCGTACCGCGGACGTTCCCCGAGCCGCCGCGGCCCGTCGATCCCTGGCGGCCGGACCATCTGCGCTGCGCCTTGCGAGGGCTGCTGTTCGCGTTGCCGGGCCTCGCCTACGCGCTCGCCGGGCGGCTGCTGCCCCCTGACGGCACGGTGCGGGCGCTGGTGGTGGCCGGACTGATCTCCTGGGCCTGGAACCAGGCACTGGGCCACCGGGCTTACGCGCGCCTGGCGAGCGGGCGCCTGGAAGCGGGCCGCACCCTGGCGAAGGGGGCGCCGCTGGGCGCTGCCGCGGCGACCGCCGCCGGAGCCGCGCTCTCGGGGGCGGGCGTGACGGCCCTGGCCGTCGCGGCCCAGTCGGCGTACCTGGCGGCGGCCGGTGTGCTGCTCGTGCTGGGCCGCGAGCGGCTGCTGCTGGCGGTCCTCGTGCCGGTCGCCGCCGGCGGGACGGCGCTGCTGTGGTGGGAGCCCGGGGCCGTGCTCCGGGCCGGGCTGCCGCTGCTGTCGCTCCTCGGCACGGTCGCGGCGGCCGGCTGGGCGCTGCGCGCCACCCGCACGGTCCCCGCCGCGCCCGGGGCCACGCGCCCGGGGCTGTGGCCGTCCCTGCCGTACGGGCTGTTCGGGCTGGCCGCCGGGTCGCTGGTGTTCCTGGCGGGCCGGGACCATCCCTGGGGGGTGATCGTGCTGACCCTGAGCATGGGGCCGGCCGAGTGGCTGCTGTACCGCTACCGCGGACTGTCGGTGGCGGCTCTGCGGTCCACGAGGACACTCGCCGGGTTCCGGGCCCGTTCCGCCGCCGTTCTCGCCGGCTGCCTGCTGGTGTATCTCGCTCCGCTCGCGCCGGCGGCGCTGTTCGTGGGCGCCGATCCCGTCACGCTGCTGCTGCTCGCCGCCTCGCTGTGGATCTCCCTGCTGCTCCAGGCGTTCGGCACCGCCTGGCCGCCGGCGGCCCTGTGTCTCACCGCGGCGGTGTCCGCCGGCGCGGTGATGCTGACCGGTTCCCCACCGGGTGCCACGGCTCTGCCGTTGTGCTGCGGCGGCGCCGTGCTCTGCCTCGGCGCGGTGGCCGTACGACGGCTGGGCCGCCCGGCCGCCCACGGCTGACACCGCTCCGCCGACCGCGCACGTGCCACCGCACCGCCGTCCGTCTTCGCGGGCCGTGACCCCACGGCCCGTCACCACCCACCGGAAGGACACCGCCTTGACCGCTCCACCGCTCGCCGCCGTCACCGGAGCCGAGGGCTTCATCGGTTCCCACCTCACCGAGGCACTCGTCGCCTCCGGGTACCGGGTGAGGGCCATGGCGCAGTACAACTCCTTCTCCTCGTACGGCTGGCTGGAGACCCTCTCCCCCGACGTCCTCGGCCAGGTCGAGATCGTCCTCGGCGACGTCCGGGACCCTGGTTCGGTGCGTCATCTCGTCGAAGGGGCCGACACCGTCTACCACCTGGCCGCCCTCATCGCCATCCCGTACTCCTACCGGGCGCCCCACAGCTACGTGGACACCAACGTCACCGGCACACTGAACGTGCTGGAGGCGGTACGGGCCGCGGGCACACCGCGGCTGGTGCACACCTCCACCAGCGAGACCTACGGCACCGCGCAGACCGTGCCGATCACCGAGGACCACCCCATCAACACCCAGTCGCCGTACGCGGCTTCGAAGGCGGGCGGGGACCGGCTGGCCGACAGCTACCACGCCAGTTTCGACACCCCGGTGGTGACGCTGCGGCCGTTCAACACCTTCGGGCCACGGCAGTCCATGCGGGCCGTGATCCCGACCGTCATCGGCCAGGTCGCGGCCGGGGACCGGACCATCACCCTCGGCGACCTGCGTCCCACCCGTGACTTCACCTTCGTCAAGGACACCGCGCAGGCGTTCCTGGCGGTCGGTTCGGCGCCCGCCGAACAGGTCGTGGGCCGCACCTTCAACGCGGGAACCGGCGGCGAGATCTCCGTCGGCGATCTGGTCGCCCTCATCGGCAAGGTGATGGACACCGCGCTCGACGTGCGTGAGGACACGCAGCGACTGCGGCCCGCGAACTCCGAGGTGATGCGGCTGGTCGCGGACGCCGGCCGGTTGCGCGCGGCGACCGGCTGGAGCCCGGCGCACACCCTGGAGGAGGGCCTCGCCCACACGGTGGAGTTCTTCCGTGAGCCGGCCAACCTCGCCCGCTACAAGACCGGCATCTACAACATCTGACCACATCCGGCACGTCGAGCAAGGGGAAGACCATGCACGCAGTGATCCTGGCCGGAGGCAAGGGCGTCCGGCTGCGGCCCTACACCACGGCCCTGCCCAAGCCGCTGGTGCCCATCGGCGACCAGCACGCCATCCTCGAGATCGTCCTGCGCCAGCTCGCCTCGGCCGGCTTCACCGGCTGCACCCTCGCCATAGGTCATCTCGGTGAGATCATCCGGGCCTACGTCGGCGACGGGTCCCAGTGGGGCCTGACGGTCGACTACTCCACCGAGGAGTCCCCGCTGGGGACCATGGGCCCGCTGCTGACGATGCGTGAGCGGCTGCCGGAGCACTTCCTCGTGATGAACGGGGACATCCTCACCGACCTCGACTACGCCGACGTCCTGCACCGCCACCGGACCTCCGGAGCGCCCCTGACGATCGCCACGTACGCGCGCCAGGTGCGCATCGACTTCGGGGTGCTGACCACCGACGCGAGCAGGGTGGTCGGTTTCACCGAGAAGCCGAGCATGGACTACCGCGTTTCCATGGGGGTGTACGGGCTGACCCGGGCCACACTCGACGGGTACACCGCCGGACTGCCGCTGGGCTTCGACGAGTTGGTGCTGGACCTGCTGGGTTCCGGCGACCCGCCGCACGCCTACGACTTCGACGGCTACTGGCTGGACATCGGCCGCCCCGACGACTACGACCGTGCCAACGCGGAGTTCACCAGCCGCAAGTCCCTGCTGCTCAAGGGAGCCTGAGCACCGTATGCGCATTCTCGTCCTGGGTTCCACCGGCTTCCTGGGGGCCCACATCGCCCGGCGACTCGGCGCCCTCCGGGGCGCCAGGGTCCTCGCCGGCGGCCGGTCCCCTGCCGTCGGTGTACCCGTCGACCTCGCCACCGACTCCGCCGACCGGCTCGCGAGGATCCTGGCGTCGGTGGCTCCGGACGCCGTGGTCAACTGTGCCGGTGCGACCGGGGGTGACCCGGTGACGCTGGCGGAGGTCAACGCCCGGGGGCCGGCCGTCCTGTGCACGGCGATGACCCTGGCCTGCCCCTCGGCCCGGCTGGTCCATCTCGGTTCAGCGGCCGAGTACGGCCCGGGGGCCGGCCGGGTCCCGGCGCCGGAATCGGCGGCCACCCGCCCGCTCGGTGCCTACGGGGCCACGAAACTGGCCGGCACGATCACCGTCTCGACCTCCGCCCTGGACGCGCTCGTCCTCCGGGTCGGCAACCCGGTGGGGCCCGGGGCACCGTCCTCCGGGCTGCCCGGGCGGGTCGCCCGGCTGTTGCGCGAGACGGGTCCGGACCCGGACGCGGTGCTCCGCCTCGGGGACCTGTCGGCGTACCGCGACTTCGTCGACGCACGCGACGTGGCGCGGGCGGTGGAGCGGGCGGTGACCGTGCCAGGGCCGCTGCCGCGCGTGCTCAACATCAGCGGCGGTGACGCCGTCCCGGTGCGCCACCTGGTGCGTACACTCGCGGACATCGCGCACTTCGGCGGACGCATCGAGGAGCAGGGCGCCGGATCTGCCCGCTCGGAGCAGGTGTCCTGGCAGTGTTCCGACGTCTCCGCCGCCCGGACGGCCCTCGACTGGCGGCCCTCGTACACGCTCCGGGAGTCGCTGGCGGCGCTGTGGTCGGCCGGCACCCGCTCCCCGTCCCCCCGCGAGGAAAGCGAACTGCCGTCATGAGCCTGCTGATCCCGCTGTACGTCCACCCGGCCGTGGACCCGGGCGCCTGGCACCGGCTCATCACGGCGGCCGACCGCACCTACGCGGTCGTACTCAATCCCGCGGACGGGCCGGGCCGGGGTCCCGATCCCGCCTTCGTCTCCGCGGCGGGCGCACTGCGCGGAGCGGGCGCCCGGCTGCTCGGCTACGTGGACACCGACTACGGCACCCGGCCCGCGTCGGATGTCACCGCCGACGCCGCCCGGCACCGTGAGTGGTACGCGGCCGACGGCTGTTTCCTGGACCGGGTGAGCGCGGCCGAGGGCGCCCTGCCCGCCTACCGGAAACTGGTGCGCGCGCTGCGCCGGCAGGGTGCGTCGCCCGTGGTGCTCAATCCGGGCGTGCACCCGGCTCCGGGCTACGCCCGGATCGCCGATCTCGTCGTCACGTTCGAGGGCCCCTGGTCCACCTATGTGTCGGCGTTCAGCAGACCCGACTGGACGGCACGCCATCCGCCCGACCGCTTCTGCCACCTGGTGTACGGCGTGCCCGAGGCGCTGGCCCCGCTGGCCGTGCGCACCGCCCACGAGCGTGGCGCCGCCGTGTCCGGCCCGGTGACCGGGGAACCGCCCAATCCGTGGTCCCGGTTGACACCGGTGCTGACCGGAGCGGAGCGGTGAGGCACGGGGCCCGGGCGTGGGCGGCCCTGCTGATCGTGCTGGCGGTCTCGGTGACGACCGCGCTGACCGGTTGTTCCGGTACGGGCGACGACCGGGGCACGGCGTCGGGCGGGCAGCGGGAGGAGCGGTGGCGGCCCCGGCCGGGGCTGGCCTGGCAGTGGCAGCTCGACGGGAGGGTCGACGCCGCGGCGGCCGACGTACCCGTCTACGACATCGACGGCTTCGAGAACGGTGCCGCGGACGTGGCCCGGCTCCACCGCGCCGGCCGCAAGGTGATCTGCTACATCAACGTGGGCGCCCGGGAGGACTACCGGCCCGACAAGGACGCCTTCCCCCGCTCGGTGCTGGGCAGGCCGAACGGCTGGCAGGGCGAACGCTGGCTCGACATCCGGCGGATCTCCCTGCTGCGGCCGATCATGGAACGGCGGTTCGACATGTGCCGGGAGAAGGGGTTCGACGCGGTGGAACCCGATCTGGTGGAGGGGTACAGCCACGACACCGGCTTCCCGCTCACTGCGCGGGACCAGCTGAGGTACAACCGCATGATCGCCGGCATCGCCCACGAACGCGGCCTGTCGGTGGGCCTGAAGAACGACCTGCCGCAGATCCCGCAGCTGGTGGACGACTTCGACTTCGCGGTCAACGAGCAGTGCGCGCAGTACGCCGAGTGTGCGCGGCTCACCCCGTTCATCGAGGCCGGCAAGGCGGTCTTCCACGTCGAGTACACCGAGCCGACCCACCGCTTCTGCCCCGTCTCCCGCGAGCTGGGGCTCTCCTCCATGCGCAAGAAGTGGGAGCTGGGGGTCTGGCGCAGGGCCTGCTGAACGGCAGGCCCGGGGAGCGACGGGGCCCGGGTCCGGCCGGCACCCGCGGGCACGGCCCGAGCCCGTCCTCCGCTCACAGGTACTGGCACAACCCCCTCGGTACGTAAGCCCCGTGTCCCGCACGCCCCACGTACGCGCCGCTCTCGACCACCGGGACGCCGCGCGACAGGACCGTCTCGGCCCGCCCGGTGATCCGCTTGCCCTCGTACGCCGAATAATCGACGTTCATGTGGTGCGTCCCGGCGGACAGCACCTGCTGGGCCTGCGGGTCGTACACGACGATGTCCGCGTCCGAGCCCGGCGCGATCGTCCCCTTCCTCGGGTAGAGACCGAACATCCGGGCCGGTGCGGCACACGCGATATCGATCCAGCGGCGGCGGGAGACATGCCCGTCCACCACCGCCTGGTGCAGCAGATCCATCCGGTGCTCCACACCGGGCATGCCGTTGGGGATCTTCGAGAAATCGCCGACACCCATGTCCTTCTGGCCCTTGAAGCAGAACGGGCAGTGATCCGTCGAGACGACCTGCAGGTCATCGGTCCGCAGCCCTCGCCACAGTGCCGCCTGGTGCTCCTTCGGCCGGAGTGGGGTCGAACAGACGTACTTGGCGCCCTCGAAGTCCGGCTCGGCCAGGTTGTCGGTGGACAGGAAGAGGTACTGCGGGCACGTCTCGCCGAACACGGGCAGTCCCTCGTCCCGGGCCCGCGTCAATTCCGCGAGGGCTTCCTGGGCGGAGACGTGAACGACGTAGACGGGGGCGCCGGCGACCTGACTCAGCCGGATCACCCGGTGTGTCGCCTCGGCTTCCAGGAGAGCCCTGCGCACCTCCCCGTGATGTCGCGGGTCGCGCTCTCCTCGCGCGAGGGCCTGCTCCACGAGGACGTCGATGGCGATGCCGTTCTCCGCGTGCATCATGACCAGACCACCGTTGGTGCCCGCGCGCTGCATGGCGCGGAGGATCTGGCCGTCATCCGAATAGAACACTCCGGGATACGCGGTGAAGAGCTTGAACGAGGTCACGCCTGCCGCGGTCAACTCATCCATCTGCTTGAGGGACGACTCGTTCACGTCGGACATGATCATGTGGAAGCCGTAGTCGACGGAGCACCGGCCGTCGGCTTTCTCGTGCCACGTGTCGAGTCCTTCCCGGAGCGAGCCGCCCTTCGGCTGGATGGCGAAGTCGACGATCGTGGTGGTCCCTCCCCAGGCGGCCGCCCGGGTTCCCGTCTCGAAGGTGTCGCAGGACATGGTCCCGCCGAACGGCATCTCCATGTGCGTGTGCGCGTCGACACCGCCCGGGATGACGTACTTTCCCGTGGCGTCGATCCTGCGGTCGGCGTTCCAGCTCGCCGCGGCGTCGGTGCCGTGGGCGGCGAGTGCGGCGATGCGCCCGCCCTCGACGAGTACGTCGGCGTGGACCTCGTCGGACGCGGTGACGACGAGGCCGCCGTGGATGACGGTGCGGCTCATGTACCCCTCCTCGCGGTGGCGGATCTGGACTGCGCGGGTGGACCGGGTGCGTGATGACGTACGGGGGAGCGGGCTGCCCCGCGGCGGGGCGGCCCGTCTCAGGTCGCCGCGCCCAGTGCCTCGCCGAGGATCTCCGCGCCCTCCTCGGCCTCGGCGACGGTCAGGGAGAGGGGTGGCGCGATCCGCAGGACGCTGGTGTTGTGGCCGCCGCCCTTCCCGATGAGCAGACCGCCCGCCCGGGCCGCTTCGAGTACGGCCGCCGCGGCCTCGGGATCGGCGTCGTCGGTGCCGGGCTTCACCAGTTCGATGCCGATCATGAGTCCTCTGCCGCGCACCTCGCGCACGGCCGGCGAGCCCGCGCCGACCGCCCGGAGCCGCTCGATGAGGAGACCACCGACCCGCCGGGCGTTGCCCTGGAGGTCGTGCTCCAGCAGGTACGAGAGATTGGCGAGGCCGGCCGCCATGGTGACCGGGGACCCGCCGAAGGTCGAGATGGAGTTGGCGTCCAGGCAGTTCATGACGTCGGCGCGGGCGACGACCCCGCCGATCGACATGCCGTTGCCGATCCCCTTGGCGAACGTGAGGATGTCCGGCGGACCGTTCCGAGCATGCGCCTGCCAGCCCCAGAAGTGGTCGCCCGTACGCCCCCAGCCGGTCTGCACCTCGTCGGAGATCCACAGGATGCCGTGCCGGTCGAGGACCTCACGGAAGGCCGCGTACAGCCCGTCGGGCGGTGCGGTGAAACCGCCGACCCCCTGCACGGGTTCGGCGATCAGCGCGGCGGCACCCCTGGTGTGCCCGAGCAGGTCCTCCAGATCGGCCGCACAGGCCTCGATGAACCGTTCGTCGCTCAGTTCCGCGTACGGCCCCCGGCTGCGGACCCCGCCGTGGACGTACAGCGTCTGCAGCGGGGAGAGACTCGTGGTCGACCAGGACCTGTTGCCCGTGACGGACACGGCCGAGAACGACCTGCCGTGGTAGCTGTTGCGCATCGCCAGGATCTGGTTCGACCCGCGGTGGGCGGTGGCGAGCAGCAGGGCGGTGTCGTTGGCCTCGGTGCCCGAGGTCGTGAAGAAGACCCGGGCGTCGGGAATGCCGGAGAGTGCGGCGACCCGCTCGGCCAGTTCGACCATCGGGCGGTTGAGGTAGAGCGTCGAGGAGTGGAGGAGCCGTCCGGCCTGCTCGGAGACCGCCTTGGTCACCTCGGGCAGGGCGTGCGCGGTCATCGTGGTGAGGATGCCGCCGAAGAAGTCGAGGTAGCGGTTGCCGTCCGCGTCCCAGACATGACGCCCCTCACCGTGGGTGAGCTCCAGGGGGTCCCGGTAGTAGAGCGTCAGCCATTCGGGACTGACGGCCAGATGCCGCTCGTGCAGTCCGCTCACGGCTCCACCAGCCCGTCGTACGCGTCCGGCCTGCGGTCCCGGTAGAACGCCCATTGCTGACGGACCTGCTCGATCAGCCCGAAGTCCAGGTCTCGCACGACGAGTTCCTCCTCCTTGTCGCTCGCGACGTCACCGACGAACTGCCCGCGCGGATCGACGAAGTAGCTCGTGCCGTAGAAGTCGTTGTCGCCGTACTCCTCCTGGCCGACGCGGTTGATCGCGGCGATGAAGTATTCGTTGGCGACGGCGGACGCGGGCTGTTCCAGCTGCCACAGATAGCCGGAGAGGCCCCGTGACGTGGCGGACGGGTTGTAGACCAACTGTGCTCCGTTGAGGCCGAGTTGGCGCCACCCTTCCGGGAAGTGCCGGTCGTAGCAGATGTAGACGCCCACCTTGCCGACGGCGGTGTCGAAGACCGGCCAGCCGACGTTGCCGGGTTTGAAGTAGTACTTCTCCCAGAAGCCCTTGACCTGCGGGATGTGGTGCTTGCGGTACTTGCCGAGGTAGGACCCGTCGGCGTCGATCACCGCCGCGGTGTTGTAGTAGAAGCCGGACTGCTCGAGCTCGAAGACCGGCACGACGATCACCATGCCCGTCTCGCGGGCCAGCTCCCGCATGCGCCGGACCGTCGGCCCGTCCGGCACGGGTTCGGCCCAGCGGTAGTGCTCGGGCTCCTGGACCTGGCAGAAGTAGGGGGCGTTGAACACCTCCTGGAATCCGATGACCTTCGCACCCTGCCGGGCGGCCTCACGCGCGTGTTCCTCGTGCTTGACGATCATGGATTCGGTGTCGCCGGTCCAGGTCGCCTGGACGAGTGCGGCGCGTACGACGTGGGACATGAGCTGCTCCTTCGACGCGGCGTCAGAGAGCCTCTGTGTTCTCTACGCCCGTAGAAACGGTGCACAGGAGGAGAACGTAAGCCCCGTCACACAACGGGGCAAGACCATCGCCGTGAACCGGTGGAGTCGATCATGTTTCACACCCGAGCGGTCCACACCTCCCGGAGGGTGCGGCGTCCAGCCCGCGCAGAGCCCCGTACGCGGCTTGGACGAAGGGAGCCAGAGGGGTGGGAGCCGTGTTCGTCAGGGCCACGAGGCCCGTGCCCGAGCCGGGGAGGAAACCCGCGAAGGCGGTGAAGCCGCGGGTGCCCCCCGAGTGGTGGAGCAGCGCGCCGCCCGGGCGCGGGCGGAGGTTCCAGACCAGGCACAGCCGGGAGCCTGTCCTCGGCACGCCGAGCCGGGGCCGCTGCACCTCGGCCAGTGCGGTGCGCAGCGCGGGGTCCTGGACGGTCACCGGGTCCAGGAGCGCCGCCAGGACGCGCAGCAGGTCCCGGGCGCTGGACCGCACGGCTCCCGCCGCGGCCAGTCCGGGCATCAGCAGGGCGGGGCGCGGGCGGCCGTGCCAGTGCCCGGTCGCCTGGGGGCGGTGCGGATCACAGTCCGTGTCGGCGAGGCCGAGCGGGCCGGTGACGCGCTCGGCGAGCAGGGCGGGGTAGTCGCCTCCGGTGCCGCCGGCCGCTCTGGCGAGTACGTGCCCCAGCAGGCCCCCGCCGAAGTTCGAGTACAGGACCCGGCTGCCGGGCCGGTGCCGGAGCCGGGTGCGGCGCAGTGAGGCCAGCAGGTCGTCCTCGGAGAAGCCGGCGTACGGATTGCTGAGCCACCCGCTGCGGATCGCCCGGGTGAGCAGTCCCGGGGGGAGCCGGGGCAGGCCGGAGGTGTGGGTGGCGAGGTGGAGGAGGGTGAGGGGCGGGCCGGGGAGCCGGAAGGGGAGATAGCGGTCGGCGCGGTCGCCGTAGCGGACCTCGCCCCGGGCCGTCAGTTCGGCGAGCAGCAGGGCCGTGAAGGTCTTGGTCAGCGAGCCCGTCTCGAAGCGGGTGTCCTCCTCCACCGGGCCGTCGCAGAGCACCGTACGCTCCTCACCACGCACGGCCGCGACCGCCACCCCCGGACCTCGGGCGGAGGCCAGGAGAGGCCGGAGACGTACGGCCAGTGGCTCCTGCGTCACGGCCTCACCGCCGCCCCTCCGCGCGGGCGAGCGCGATGGAACCGGCCACGGCCGTGACGACGACTGTGTGCTGATGGCCCGTGAACCGGCGTTGGGGGTCGTCGTCCACCGGATCGCTGTCACGGGGCACGAAACCGTCCTCGTGCTGGAGGTCGGCGATCGCCTCCCAGTCCTCCGGCGGGCAGTACGGCTCCTCGAGTGAGGCACCGACGATGAGCAGCTCCGTGACGAGGTCCCACTGGCCCACCTCGCGCCAGACGTCGATCCACACCGGGAGCCAGTCGTGCAGGTAGGAGGCGAGTTCCGGCGGCAGCCCGCTCGGGTCGCCACCCCAGTCGGTGAGGTGGAAGACGGTGTGGGTCATCGCGTAGGCCGTGATCCAGTTGATCGCCCACGGCTCCGGTCTCGCGCCGAGCCAGGTGGCACCGGCCAGCGCCTTCATGTCCTCGGTGTGCTCCAGCCCCACGACCCGGGCCGCGTTGGCGACGGCGAGCCGGCGGTTCGGCAGCACCTCGACACTGTTCACCGACCGCATGCGGGACCGGTGCGCCAGGAGCCGGTCGAGCCCTTCGTGGCGATAGCCGCAGCGGACGAACGGGGCGTACATCTCCAGCGGGTCCGTCATCAGCGTGTGGCGGAGCTGGCGTTCGTAGATCATGTCGCCGCGCCTGAACTGCTCCCAGGTGAAGTCCATCAGGCTCTGGGCGGCGACCAGGCGGCCCGGCCCGGCTGCACCGTCGCGCAGGATGAGGGAGGCGGCCAGCGTGGTCTCCCCCAGCGGCTTGTAGACGCTGTCGGGGTCGGCCATCGTCTCGGTGGTGTCCGGCGGCAGGCCGCCGAGTTCACGGTTGGCGTGCAGCCACGACAAAGCCCGGTCCGCCATGCCGCGGGCCGCCCGGGTGACCGGCTCGGGGATCGTCGTCATGCGTGTGCCGCCTTCGCGCCCATGCCGGGCCGTCGTTCGAGAAGGTGACGGGTGATCGCCAGGTCAAGAGCGGTGCGCGGGCCCGCCCCTCCCACCAGGAGCACGTGCTCCGCGGCGAGGCCCGGGTCCAGGGGCAGTTCGACGCCCTCGTGATGCAGCCAGGCCAGCCAGCGGACGAGGCGTACCGCGGTGGGGTGGTCGCGGCGCAGAACCGACCGGCTGACACCACGGCACAACCGCAGGGCCCCGTCGCGGGCCGCGTCATGGACCGGGCCGTCGAGAACGAGCGTGGCCAGCGGGGCGAGTTGGGCCATCCGCACACACCAGCCGCTCCACCCGGCGGGATCGGTGAGCTCGGCGTCGTCCGTCGGCACGGGCTCGGCCACGCGCAGGGTGTCCTCCCCGGAGAGACGGGCGAACAGGACCGCGGTGGCATGGTCACGCCGGACGACCACCGCCTCCTCGGGGGTGTCCGCCGCGGGGAAGGCGTCGAAGGCCTTGGCCACGACGGCCGCGTCCTGCGTCCGGAACGGGTGTTCCAGCAGGAGGTGAGGGCTGAGGACGTCGGCCCCGAGCACCCGGACCGCGGCCAGTGCCGCGAGGGTGTCGGAGGCGTCGTCGACGTACCGGGCCAGCTGCACCGCGCCCCCGGTGCCGTCGAGGGCACCGAGGACGCGGGCCGCCAAGGCGTCGGACGCCGCGGCGAATGCGGAATGGGAACTCACTTGTCCCGGGGCTCCTTGGGAGACAGGAGCAGCAGCGCGAGCAGGTGGCCCGACGCCTCGGGGGTGTAGAGCGGAGCGTCACTGACGGTGGCTTCAGGCTCCGTCATCAGTGCGCCCAGCGTGGCTGTCTGGGTCGGCGTCGCCGTGAGAGCGATTTCCTGCGTAAGCATGGTGCCTCCACATCACTGGGGGGACATGTACCACTTGTGTGGTTATGCCTCACTGATCCTAAAGGGTGGAATACGATTTTTCTCGCCGAGCCCATGCGGACCGGGGACGTGTACGGACCACATGCCGCGGACGGGGTGCGACAGCACTCCGGACGGCCCGGACGGCGGAGTTCGCCTTGGAGCCCGGCCCGCGTCACAGCCTCCGGACAGCGACCCCGGTCCGAGGGGTCCTTGCGCGTTGCACACTGTCCGGCCGGACCGGACCGCACGTCAGCGAGCCGGCTCCGGGGGCCATGCCGCTCGGCGCCACGGATCCGGGCCGGCGGGCGTGAGGAGGACCGGCGGGCGGATCCTCGGCTCCCTCCCGGGGGCGGGCGGCGATTCCGGCGGCACCGCCGCGCCCATGGCGGTGATTCCTCCGACGGTGCCGGGCGAACTGCTCGGCACCCGTCGCGGCAGCTTCGTACTGACCGGTAAGCATTCCTGTAGGGCCGCCGTCGACGACATGGACACGGCCGGAAACCCCTGCGACACCCTCGCGCGGTCGGCGGGGGCCGGCCCGGCACCGACCGCACACCGATCGCCTGGACGTACTGCGGGTGCACGCACACGACCACTTCACTCCCGTGGAGGAGGTCATGCGCACGCTCGACGGACTCGTGCGCTCCGGCAGGGTGCTCCACCCCGGGTGTCCGACCGGCCCGCCCGGGAGACCACTCGGGCCGGCGCCCTTGCCGAGCCGCGCGGACGGACCGTGTCCGCAGACCCACAGCTGCGCCACGGCCGGCTGCAACGGGCGCCGGAACGCGAACTCCTGTCACGGGCAGGCGGGTTCGACCAGGCGGTGTCCGCATGGTGTCCACCGGCCCGCGGCCGGCTCACGGGGCGTCACCTCGACGAGGCCGGCCCGGCGGGCACGGCAGCACGAGACGGTCACCGCGGTCGTGGACACCGCGGAGCAGGGCGGCCGGACACCGGCCCGGGCCGCACTCGCCCGACTCCGCGGGCGGTCTTCGCACGAGTGACGGCAGCCGGGCCGCCCGTACCGCACACACGGCGGCCGTCACGGACGAGGGCTCCCGCGTCCTGGCGGCACTCCGGCCGGACCAGGCCGCCTGCTCCTCAGACGCCTCCGGCGAACTTCCGGGCGAACGCCTCGCCGGCACTGACCGCGGCGGCAGGACTCTCGGCCGGTGACACCTCGGAGTTCCTGAAGAGGATGTAGGTGACACCGGATGCCGTACCACCGGCCTTCGGGTCCGGGTCGATGCCGAGGGCCCGGGCCAGGGCGTACGAACCTTCGCCGATGGTTCCGGCGGGGCCCGTGTCTCCGACGACGGCGTGACGGACCTTGCCGTCGTGGACGACGGCTGCCACACCACCGCCCTTGATGCCCGACTCGGAGTGGTCCCGGAGCGGACCGGGGGCGGGGACGACGACGTACGGCACCCCGGCCGAGTCCAGGGGCTTGCCGTCCGAGCCCTGGAAGGCCGTCCGGGGCTGGAAGGAGGGGTCGGTCCTGGTGTTGCAGGCGGTCGTCACCCGGCCGTCGCAGTCGATGTCCATGTCGGCTTCCCAGAACACGGCCTCATCGGTCCCGCAGACCGCAATCGTGGCGGCCGCGTTCCGGTCGGTCCGGTATGTCCCCTGGGAGATCCGGGTGCACTCCTTCACCCCGGCCAGCAGTTCGGCGGCCCCGGCCAGGTCTCCCCCGCCTTCGGAGGCCGCGGCGGGAAGCGTCGAGGCGAGCAGAGCCGCACCGGAGAGCGCGAGCATGCGCGTACGCACCGTCGTGTATGCCCTTTCGCTGGACACGAAGAGACCCTGGCGGGCTCTTCCTTGCGATGCGGCCCGTCGGGACACGACCGGCCGCATCAAGGCCCCGGGGCCGGAAGGGCGCGATGAACCGCGCCCAAACCCCCCCCCGGCTCCCACCATCTCCGCTCAGGACAAACACCCCCCCAGAGGCGACCCCCCACGCGACAACCCACCCACACCCC